>NZ_CAXUGK010000025.1:0-67969 GCF_964250605.1 Bacteroides sp. AR20
TTGAAAACAGAATCCAGATATAAGAGAACTTATAACTGAATCCCGTTTCTATTTACACAAAATTATGGATACTGCCAAAGAAAAACTCCTGACTACCTTTACAAAAAGGCAAGTCAGGAGTTTTTGTATCCTATTCACTCAAAACACGATAGGCATCTCTTTCCATTCTCCTCCGTGTAGTTCCATCACCGATTCATATCCAGCTTTCCTCAAAGCACGCAAAGCTTCGGGACGTCCGTTGCTTATCCGTTCCGGATAGTGTGAATCACTGTTCACCTGCACACGTACACCCAAATCATGCAGGTAGGAGAAATACCGCTCATTGGGATAGAAAGTGACCAAGTCATGATAGGCTTTGGTATTGACCTCTACCTGATAGCCGCGACGGGCAATATCTGCGAAATACGCCCTAACCAGCTCATCATACCAAGGCTCGTCCAGCAATCCCGGGCGATAGCATGCTGCATTGTAGTGCATCTTATCGGCATGGCCCACAATATCGAAACCTCCCAGCTCGAGCATCCTCGTCAACCGGCCGTAATAGAGACGGACCACATGCTCCAAATCACCGCAAAAATGTCCGTCTACAATGGTCTTAAAGGTATCCGCAGATACATCTACATCCACCACTTCCCCTTTGTCATTGTAGAGAAGATGTACAGAACCGATACGGTAGTCCAACGGCAACTCCCTGAAACGGGCGATGGACGGATTGCTCGCTTCATTCAGATAATCAATCTCCAGACCGATATACAGTTCGATACGTCCGGCATACTTCTCCTTCAGACGATGGAATTCAGATAGATAGTCGTCCATGATATCCCACTCCATAGTCCATGCCGTAGAAAAAGGCAATGGAGCATGCGATGAAAAGCCATAAGATGTAAAACCTTCACTCAATGCAAAACGCACAAAGTCCTCCATGCCGGCACGCCCGTCACAATAAAGGCTATGGCTATGATAATTCGTCAGATTTCCCACTTTCTCAGTTCTAATTTTTAATTCTTAATTTTCAATTTCGAACTTCAGTTCGATTCTATCTCACTCAGCTCCAGCCAGCGCAATGTTTTTTCGTCAATCAAGTCCGACAATTCCGGCAAACGTTTCGACTTCTCCGTCAGTTCGTCCACAGACAAAGTACCGCTGCACAAAGCCTCTTCAATTGCATTCTTTTCGGTTTCCAGGTCAGCTATCTCCTGCTCCAATTGTTCAAACTCGCGTTTTTCCTTAAAAGACATGCGCCGCTTTTCGTTCAGACGCACCTTCGCCGTCTTGTCCTCCTGAGCCTTGGCGGCTTCTTTCTCTTTCTCCTTTTCCTGATGGACTTTCGCATCTTTCCAGTCGCGATATTGTGTATAGTTGCCGGGAAAGTCGCGGATGTCCCCTTGTCCGTTGAACACTAACAGATGGTCTACCACTTTGTCCATGAAATAACGGTCGTGGCTCACCACAATCACGCATCCTTTGAAATTCTGCAAATACTCTTCCAGCACATTCAGCGTCACAATATCGAGGTCATTGGTCGGCTCATCCAGCACCAGGAAGTTGGGATTGCGCATCAGGACCGTACACAGATAGAGGCGGCGGCGTTCTCCCCCACTCAGCTTGTAGACATAGCTGTGCTGTGTCTCGGGAGTAAACAGGAAATGTTGCAGGAATTGCGATGCCGTCAGCTTCTTGCCGTTGCCCAGTTCTATGACTTCGGCAATGTCCTGCACTACATCAATCACTTTCATCTGCTCGTCAAACTGCAAGCCGTCCTGCGAGTAGTAACCGAAGCGGACCGTCTCGCCAATGTCCAGCGTACCGCTGTCTGCCTGCTCCAACCCCATCAGTATCTTGATGAAGGTCGACTTGCCCGTACCGTTATTCCCTACGATACCCATCTTTTCGTAACGGGAGAAGATGTAGGAGAAATCATCCAGAATCTTCAAGTCACCAAAGGATTTGTACAGATGGTCTGCCTCGAATATCTTACTGCCTATATAAGAAGCCTTAACGTCCAGCTTTACATTGTCGTTGTTGAAACGCTGCTTAGCCACCTTCTCCAACTCGTAAAAGGCATCCTCCCGATAGCGTGCCTTGTGCCCGCGGGCTTGCGGCATGCGGCGCATCCATTCCAGCTCTGTGCGGTAGAGGTTATTGGCACGTTCTATCTCCACAGTCTTGGCCTCGATACGCTCTTGGCGCTTCTCCAGATAATAACTGTAATTGCCTTTATACTGATAAATCTGCCGGTTGTCTATCTCTACGATTTCGGAGCATACCCGGTCGAGGAAATAACGGTCGTGCGTCACCATCAGCAAGCTGAGGTTGTTCCGGCGGAGATATTCCTCCAGCCACTCCGTCATATCGAGGTCGAGGTGGTTGGTAGGCTCGTCCAGTATCAGCAAATCGGGTTCAGTGATAAGGGTATTGGCAAGTGCCACACGCTTCAACTGCCCGCCGGACAGATGTTTTACGTGCTGACTGAAATCACGTATTTTAAGTTGAGACAGAATCTGTTTCGCCTTCTGCTCGTACTCCCAAGCTTTTTCATGGTCCATACGCACCAGAATTTCGTCCAAGCCGGGATGCCCCTCCGTTTCCATGCAACGTTCATATTCCTTGATTAACTCGACAGTACTGTTGCCATGATGGAAGCACGCTTCGAGCACGGTCAGCTCTTCGGGATATTGCGGGTCTTGTTCCAGATAACCCACACGCAAATCACGACGGAAGGAAATGGTGCCATTGTCATACCCCTCCTTGCCGGAAAGGATATTGAGCAATGTCGTCTTGCCACTGCCGTTCTTGGCTATCAACCCGACACGCTGTCCCTCGGACAAGCCCAAAGAAATATTTTCGAATAGTACCAAGTCACCGAACGACTTGGTCAAGTTTTCCACCTGAAGAATTGAATTTACTGCTGCCAATGCTTTAATAGTTGAAAAATGAAAATTGAAAGTTGAAAATCACAGTACCGAGATGACCGGACCTTAGAACAAGGAGCTGTATATCTCCGGCAGATTCACTTTACCTCCTGCCTTTACTTTGCTCCAAACCAGCTTCATGGGGTCTATCCATTCACCGGTAGACGTGTTCAGCAATATGGGCGCTTCCCGGTTTCCGTCCACCAAGGTACGCCATTCCATACCGTCCACTTCATTGGCGAAAATAACACAAAGCGCGATGCCAAAAGCCAGCCATGCATCCTTCTTCTTAGGACCGATGTTGCTTTCTTCCATCATCTGCTGCATCTTGGCAATGTCTTCCTCAGCTCCCTGGAAATCCTTCTTCAACAATTCCTTTATAGTAGTATCCACCCACTCGTATGCTTCATTAATCTGGTAGATTTCCGAAAGGCGCACCGGAATTATCTCCGCTGGATACTTCACTCCATCCTTCCGCGTTTCCAGCGAAGCGATAATCTTCTCCGCTTCTGCAACCGGCTCTCCTTTCTTCACCGTAAACGAACATTCAAAGGCAACTTCATCCGCGCCCGTTATCCATAAATGGGAAGTATAGTACGCACCTTCTTCCTCGAACATCTCCTTACTATATGCACATTCCATCCGGCCTATCCTAACCGGAATGGCAGAGGAGTTTTCCCGTAACTCTTGCTTCACGGAGTCCTTGCCATATGTAGCATTCCCTTTGAAAGCCGAAATGCGAAAATTACCGGTCCACTCATTGGGGTTATAAAAAAGGAAAGAGCCTTCCCCGTCCTCGAATTCATTCCAGTCTGCCGGATAAGTCATGGAGAACCATGCCCCCGGAGAGATAAATTTCTTGCTTTGTTCCATATATAGACTAATCTTTGCAAAGACAGTTCACACCATCTCAGCTATTTCTCGCAAAGATAGTACAAACCGAATGCAAAATAAAATGAACTTGTCCATTTTTTATGCTGAGGTGCAGCCTATCTTCGGTTTTAGGGCAAAAGTAACATATTACCGCCGTTGATATGCAAACAAACGAAACAAAAAAACAGCCGATTCTCACGAACCGGCTGTTCCAATCATCATCTATGAATGAAGACCATTAGAGCCTTCAATATCTTTATTCAATCAAACTAAAGTCAAAATGAAATCCATTAAATTTCTAATTCGGATACAAAGATAATCAATGGAATACATACAATCCTAAGATTTTAAGAATATTAAATTAACATTCTATAAATAAAGAGAAGCCCTTAGACGAAATCAATATCGGATTACCGACATCGGACCAATTTCATCGCTAAACAACTTATATAATACAGGATGTTGCAGCATTCGCTTAATCGAATACAATTTTCCATCTATCAATACTTCATCACGAACAAGTCGTACTCCGTGACTATAATCTACATAATCTACACTATGCGCAGCACTCAATGGCTGAATAGGTTTGCCATCCTGATAATGCCAACCGTAAATGAATAACCTACCTGGTTCATCTGCCATCCGGTTGGTTATCACAATATCCTTTTTATGACCGGCCATTAAACCATAAAGCCTTCCATTTACCAAACGGGTAGCTTCTATTATAGAATCATGGCGCACAAATATAGGTACAGTAACCATTGTAGAATCAGGTGTCATAGGATGAGGAGTAAATTTCCAGGAACTATGAAAATGAATCAAATCAGAAATTTTTCTGGTAGGCAGTATCGCACCATATAAATCGGCTATCTTTTGAGCCGTCTGCGGCAACATAGGAATACGCAAAAAATCATAATTCATCCCTATTGTCAGAAAATCGGGCAATACACATAATACTACTCCATGCAATTTACCATCAGCATCCTGCAAGCTATCTGTTAGATATACGGGCTGGCGTAATAAATCCGGAATATTTCCCTGTGCGATTTCTTTGTAAACAATAGAATCGCGTTCCTCTACTTTCATATTCATTACTTGACGGGCAAATCCACTTCCTGTAACATTTTTTTTTGCCCGAGGCGGAAATCGAAAAGCATGAGGTTTTATTATTGAGTCTTGCCTATAAGTACCATATACCTTTCTACCCATGAACTGATACCCTATATTTTCATACTCTGTTCCGGCAAAAACAGACTGAATAAAACCATTTCGTTCCACCAATATGGTATGATAGATTCTCCGTTCAGGGTTCTTCCTTGAATAAAACTGCACTTTCCGATTACTTGTCATAAAATAGATTATGCTGTCATTCTCTACTTTATTCCACCTAAAACGTTTCATATTCTTTCTCAAATATCGCTGCATTAAACATGTTTTATACCAAGTACCCCCTTTTCGGGAAACAATAGATTTTCCATCCAATAAGGCATTCTCATCATCGTAACAAGCAACAAACAAGCTATTTTCAGGAGAGGCCTCCAACCATTTCTTTAATTTTTCTCCATATTGCTTGTCATTCCAATTATAATTACTATCAATAAAAGAAATCTTTTTCACATAAATAGGAATATCAAAAACCGTATCCATAAAACCAAATATAAAATTCCCACCACCGCTATGACTATTCAACTCAATAGTAGGATGATATTCGGAGAATAAAGCAAAAATATATTCCACTACTTCTTTAATTTTCTGCTCTCGTCCAACTCCATCTCTCCTCCATTTCCCCCAACTCTTCGTATCTGCCTCCAAATAAACAGTTACTAGATTATATTCTTGAACTTTTGCTCTGATATACCGTGTTTGCGCTCCAATGTGTTGTATATGATAGTGCCAATCATCTTCATAAGCCGGCAATTTTCCAACAGTCCAATCTATACTATTGCCATTGGGCAATGCATATAATACCAACTTTGTCGGTTTATTCCTATCAAACTCAACTATTGAAGGTGCATTTATGCGAATATTGATTCCCGGAGGATATACAAACGACATTTCTTGTTCTCCGAAATAGGGGCTTATCACAAAACCAGACAACTTATTATCCCCACATCTAGCATCAGCAGACGTAACTATTTGTGCCTGGACAACAGACACAAAATACCATAAGTAAACCAATAACAGAATTTTACTCATATAACTTAGTATAAATATGCACTACAAAGTTAATCTATCAATTTATACAAAAGATTATCAGTTTATAAAAATAGCCGATTCTCACGAACCGGCTATTTCAATCATCATCTATGAATGAAGACCGTTAGAGTCTCCAGTATATTAAAACTGTACTACAATTTCTGTATATCCAATACAAATATTGATACTGAAATTATTATCGGCAATATCGCCAACAACACAGAAAATAAAAACATCATCAATTTACATGTATGAATTGAACTTTCTTTTTATTCTTGATTTGAATCCCACCACACAGGCAATGTACAAATAAGGTTATTATTATACCATCCTTCACCAAGCTCAGCAGCTCCTGGGACTTGGGAACCAATGGCTGCAAGATTAGTGGTATTATATGTCAGCTCATAAGAAGCTTGCTTCCAACGACGAGGCGACTTATCTTCCGGGCAGTAAGTAAATCCTGCTGGAGTATTCCTATAATAATACGATTTATCCCAATTCATGAATATATTCGTATCATAATCACAACGACGCATATCATTCCAATTCTCATTAGAATATGGCATTGCCAACATCTTCTGAGTCAAAATTTTGCCGAGAGTAATATCTGAGGAATTTCCTAGTGCATTATTCAAGAAATTATCAATATCAGCTTGTTCAATATGAGTAAACGAGGGGCAAGACTCCAATTTTCCATCCTCTGAAGTCCACACGCCAATCTGATCATTAACAAAATCAATACTTGCTTTAACACCTTCTTTATAGGCAATAAATGCTCCTGATTTATCGCCTTGACGGAAAAGCGTCTCTGCTTTGATAAAACAAGCTTCGGAATACGATGCCATAAGGGATGGACTTGTTGGGCGGGCATAAAACACTCCGCTCAGCGCAGAAGTGTCATAAGATTTATTACGTCGATAAAGAATATCTACACCGCCTGCATATCCCGTACCACCACAAGTTGTCCACACATAAATAGTATCTCCTTTACGAGTTGGACTATCACAATACCAACTCTGGGTAGTTGCATCAAATGACAAAGCATATGGACCTGATTGACTTAAAATATCAGTTTGCATATCAACCCCCATAGAACGACGCCACAAACCGTCATCTGACCATTTTATATCAATAGGAGTTTCAGGGCCTTTCATAGAACGAGTCCAAGGGATAAACTTATCAGCACGTGGATCTTCTATTCCCTTTCCATCAAAGTTAGTCAAATTATCATAATAGCATTTAGTTATATAAATATTACTATTCATACCAATACAAGAATAGAGAGCAGAATAATCTATCGGCTCATTCCAACCCAATACATCATGGGAAGGTGTATTAGTATCCGTATGCTTTATAGCAGTATTATCAGCATTACTTTGTTGAGCTTTAGCTAAACAATTTAGAATTTCCGGAGCATCATACTTGCCATCTTTATAATTTCCAGCTTCTTTCTTGACTAAATGATTCAGCCAACGTGCTTTAAGAAGATAACACATTTTCAGCCATTTATCTGCATCACCACCATTCCAAGAATCACCTTCTACCAAATCTACAGGTGTAACATTATTTATTGCCTCTTGTTGTTTAGAAAATAACTCAATAGCTTCATCAATATCAGTTATACAACCAAGAAATATTGTTTTACCATTATCATAAGCAGGAGAAGGATTTTCTCCAAATGCGTCATTATAAGGGATTTCTCCAAATAAATCAGTAAGCATCATAAAACCATAAGCACGAAAAAATTTGGCAGCACCTGCATAGTGATAAGCACCAGCCTCCATTGCCTGATTATATAAATCATTACAATTCACACCTACCTGAGTAAAAAACCACTGTTGCGCATTAGCAGCACGAGTTGAAGAATCAAGTTGCCATTTAGCCGCTCCTCCTTCACGTGCATTGTTACGATAGAAATGACCACAATAAAAACTAGTATTCGAGGCTACAATATGGTAAATATGTTCCATATAAAATTGCATCCAAGGTAAACGCTGATGGAACTCAGCATCAGTAGATATAGGAGTATTTGGATTGGTATTGACATCCAGCCAGTCATCACATGCGGAGAGCGAGACACAAGCTGCAACTCCGAGAATTATTTTCTTGTATAGTTTCATATTATTCAATTTTCATACAGTTAAACAATATTTAGAAAGTCAGATTAACACCAAAAGCAAAACTTGCTGTCGCAGGAACTCCACAATAATCAATACCTACTGAGGATGAACCTACTGCACCCGATCCAGCTGCCGCAACTTCTGGATCACCATTATAATTAGTGAAAAGAAGAAGATTATTGGCCGTTGCCGTAATTGAGGCACGTTTTATAACTTTTGTTTTAGCAAGTAACGTTTTTGGTAAATTATATGAGAGTGAAATAGTACGAAGACGAAGTGCATTCACCTTTGTCATGAAGTTTGCTGTTTCATTAGGATAAATATCCTGATAATAATTAGCTATAATTGTTTTACCGCTGGTTTCTTTACCATTATAAGTATATGTTTTATTCGCTTCGAAAGTATTCGTTACAAATTCACCATTTGTATTTACACCTGAAACCTCTATTTTTTCCCGGTTAGCAGAGAACTCACTCACACCCGCAAGCGTCATAGCATATTCCGTTCCATTATAAACATGCCCACCTACACGAAAATCCCACAACATATTCAATGACAACCCTTTATAAGTAATAGTATTATTCCATCCACCAGAGAATGTAGGTTCACGATTACCTATTTCAAGATTAGCATTAGTTCCTTTAGTCGGAAGACCATTTTTGTCTAATACAACTCGACCTTGGTCATCACGTTTCCATTCACTACCGGAAATTGCCATAAAATTACCATTAGGGAAAGAAGCCGCTTTAGCATTACCAACTTGTACATCGGTCACATAAAGAATTTCTACACCTTCAAGCAGATTTTTCACTGTACCACGATTACCACTGACATTAATAGTTGATTCCCATGTCCAATCCTTAGTTTGAATAGGTGTACCACCAATACTTAGCTCCATGCCTTTATTATAAACGTCACCTGCATTAACAGAACGGAGAATATAACCAGTTGCATTTGACAGACGAGGTGACATAATCTGATTATACGAATTATTGGTATAGTAGGCGTAATCCAACTTCAGACGATTATTAAAAAAGCGCAATTCAATACCCAATTCGGTAGATTCCGTAATCTCTGGTTTTAATGCAGCATTACCAGCAGTCCAATAATTACTTACCCCAGTAAGACCACCAAGGAATGACTGACTGGGCCACAATGCTGTTTCCAATGAATACGGACTCGTATCTTTACCTACACGCGCCCAGCTCGCACGTACTTTGCCGAATGATAACCAATCTATTTTAGGAAGAAATTCTGTAAACACAATACTACCACTTACCGAAGGATAAAAATAAGAACGATTCTCAATTGGTAATGTAGAAGACCAATCGTTACGTCCTGATACTGTCAAAAACACTGTATTCTTCCAATCAGCACGGAATTCACCAAATGTACCAATAAGGCGTTTTTGAGAACGTGAACTTGAAAAATCACGGTTATCATTCGTTGCATTGTCAAATGCGTAAAAATCAGGAATTTCAAAGTTCCAAGCCATTCTATAGTTAGTCCAAGTCCGAGTATCGTCAGTAGATGTACCAAGCATCAAGTTAAAGTTAAAGTCTCCAAACTGTTTATTGAAATTCATCATTAAATTCGTAGAAAGATATTTATACCGATAAGAATTTTCGCTATACATACCTTTTTGCCATGCCAATTTATATACTCCACCAGCAGCAAGAGTCTTTGAATCATCTGTAGTGTAAGAGTCAATGCCCATACGATAACTAATCCACCACCAATCTGCAATATCAGCCTTGATACTAAAATTACCCGTGAAACGCTCAGTATTATCTTTCAACTTATTCTTATTAAGAATCCAGTATGGATTATCGCGTTCATCAACAACATCAAGACGATCTCCAAACATACGATAGCGAGTACCGTCTTCATTCAAGTAGTGTTTCATATCATCAGTAGGAGACCAACGGTATACCCCCGTCATGGTACCAGAACCACTTGAACCATATAACCCAGCAGAGGTCAATGTTTTATCAGTGTTTGCTTGAGAATATGCTACATTTGCACCGAATGTGAGCATTCTCCACTTTTGTTCACCATTAAAACGGAACGTTGCTTTCTCATAACCAGTATTAGGAATTATACCATCTTGATTATAATAAGAGCCTGAAAGATAAAAATTACTATTTTTAGAACCACCAGCCACGCTTATATTGGTATCCCATGCACCACCTTGTTGAAAAAAGTCATCTATATTATCATAGGTTACTGCCCCATTGTCAATAGGTGCTCCCCATGAATTATAACTAAAATCATTATAAGTCGTTCCAGTATATTTTCCATCGGTGTACTGATCTTCAGCAAACCCTCTTCCATATTTCCGTTGTGTTTTAGGAAGAGAAGTAGCCCATTGCGTGATATACTTAGTGGAGAAATTCACCTCAACGGCTCCCTCCTTTCCTTTTTTGGTTGTAATAATTACAACACCTGCAGCAGCACGTGAACCGTAAAGAGCAGCAGCAGCCGGACCTTTAAGAACTGACATGTTTTCAATATCCTCAGGGTTTATATCCATTACACGATTAGAATTGGTAGAAGCTGTCGATAAACTACCATCAAAAGCAGAGTTACCAACTACTGTAGTAGAGTTATCATAGATTACACCATCAACAACAAATACTGGTTGATTGTCACGTTCAAGCGAAGTCCCACCACGAAGAATGATTTGAGAACCGGCACCGGCAGCACCACCTCCTTGCGTAATATTAACACCAGCAATTTTACCAGCCAAAGAGTTAATCGGATTCACACTTTTATTTTTCATAAGCTCTTCCGCATCTACATCATCAATGGCATATCCCAAAGATTTCCGGTCTTTCTTAATACCCATAGCTGTCACTACCACTTCATCCAATGTTTGCGAATCATCTTGCAAAGTCACTGAATACGAAGAAGCATTTGTCACTTTAAGCATAGCAGTTTTATATCCAATAAAGGATATCTCCAATGTGCTACCCGCCGGCGCTTCTACAGAGAATTTTCCGTCAACGTCCGTCACCGCACCGGTACCAGAACCTTTTACCAGCACGCTGGCACCGATGATTGGTTCGCCCGCTGCATCTAAAACTTTACCTGTGATTTTCTTGGCTTGCTGAGTACTTTGGGAACTTAGCACACTTTCATTCGCTGCATTGGCAGCAAAAGGTGCAGACATCCCAAACAATGCAAGCAACACTAATGATAAGCAATAATTTCTTTTCATAAGCTCTTTTATTTGGATTTGTTTGCAAACATATGAATTAATTTAGAAAATCTGCTATTGAATGAATTAAAAAATACTAAATGAATATTAAAACATTTGCATTTATACTTTTGCAAAGTTTTAAATCAAAGCTTAATAATTATTTAGAATATCAAGTCTTAATCATATTGATAGTATATAGACAAATAATAAAGCCAAATAACTTATAAATAATAGAATATTATACATATATCTATCATATGTAATATTATTTGAGATATATGACTTAATATGCCATCATATGCATATAGTTTTTTTATATAAAACAAACTCAACTGTATGAAAATATAGGTATAAATCAAAAAAAATGGAAAGTGAATTAGCTAAAAGAATTCATAAGTTCATCAAAAAAGAATGTTAGATTATTAATGAAAGCAGGAAGTGTCCGTAACATATATTAACACATCTTTTTGGAGCATAATTTTATAACGAAGTGTATATGTAAGTTATAATTAAGAAGAATCACTCCATTCAATATTCACTTAGAAGAGATCAGTTCAAATAAGACCTCAAAAAAATAATTATTTGAAATCAAGTATCTGATAGACAAGTTACATATAGAAAAAATAAAAAAAATATTTATAACATTGATTTTCAGCAACATATAATTATCAACAGATATTATTTGCTAGAGGGGAATGGTAACAATAAATATAAACTAAGTTCCCAAAGTACTAAAAAAAACAGAAATAAATTCATAAGTACCATCCACACAAAATCCAACTACAATTCCACATTTCAACAGCCCTAACCCCCCGCCTCATTTCCCTATCGGCTGTATTCTCCTTCTCACCTCTTTGGATATTTCCAGAAACATATAGTTCAGTTTGCCGGAATGAATACCTTCCTTATTCTGGGCATACTTCTTATTGGCATACTCCTTGGACTTGTCAAAGGTGATGCGCGACATCTGGTTCTGCGACTTTCCCACCATCGTCGAATCCAACTGTTCGTCCGGAAAGAAATCATCCAAATCCACATCACCAATCATGGTCGTTTCAAGGAAATTCATGTCTTTATGACTGGAATCCGTGTAGTATCCTACAAACATATGCCCCGGGGTGCGCACCAATATAGGTTCTATGTTGATGGCACGGAGCAGAGAAGCAAAAAGCACACTTCCATCCACACAGTTGATTTGCGAGGACTCCAAGGCGTCATCGAACGTGCGCACACGCTGTGAAAAGACCACATTGCTGGAAAGGCTCGTATTGGAGACCGAGCTATAACGGAACTTACGCTTCTGCAGTACATTCCACAAGGCATAAACCTGCCTGTCCACCACTTCGGCACCTCCCTGATAGCCTAAAAAACGGTTGACGATACGCGTATCCAGCGCTTCACGCAACAGCTTGTCAATCATAGGATTCTCCTCATTTACATATGCTGCAAAAAAGATGCCGGTATCATGGAATTTTGTACCATTCGTGACATACCCCAACAGACATTCATTAATGCTGCGAACGGAAAAAGTACGCACCCTCTGCCCCAAATCCTTACCGTTCATCTCTACCATAACGGCCACACTAATGGGTTCCGCCTGGTTGTTATTCTTCAGAGCCTCATAATTCCATATGATATCAGGATAGATAATATACTCCGTACGCGGTTTTGCCAACACAAACTCCGACACTGAACGGGAAAAGAACGGAGTCTCCGCAACTTCTACCCGCACCCGGCTATAAGCATTCCTCGAACGGACACGGACAGCGATGCACGACTTCGGATTACCTACATACATGGAGTCTACCGGCACTATGACCTGAGCATCGGTGGTAGCCACTGAAAGGATACTGGAAGGGAATATATTACCGCCCAGCTCATCCGCGATATCAAAGCCCGAACGGAAAGGAGCCGTATTCAGCCAGACAGAGCCGATTATCACTAAAAGCAGAGTTCCCACAATAACCGGCAAACGCCTTTTAGAGAAACTCCTGATATACATAAGTTCTTTCATACAATTCAATATTTACCTGGCAAAGATAATATTTTATATGTGACAGGGCTTTTAGATAAACGAGAATTTAATGTAACCCAAATGTAACACTTGTTTCATCATTCCGTAACAAATTAGCCTCACTTTTGTACCCAGAAAGTAGAAATGGCCTGCATCTCAGCACAAGTTTTCATGCAAACATGAAAATTCTGCATTCGGTTTGCACTATTTTTGCCGATAAAAAGAAATAAAGTTTAACTTTGTGACAAGAGAATTGTTTTATCCTTGTCATACATAAACAACAAAGCAATGAACGATTACCGGATTTTAGTAGTGGACGATGAAGAAGACTTATGTGAAATTCTGAAGTTCAACCTCGAAAACGAAGGCTACGAAGTGGATACGGCAAACTCCGCTGAAGAAGCTCTGAGAATGGACATTGGCAGCTACAGCCTGCTACTGCTGGACGTGATGATGGGAGAAATTTCCGGCTTCAAAATGGCGAGCATGCTGAAGAAGGACAAGAAGACAGCCCAGATACCCATCATCTTCATTACCGCCAAAGATACGGAAAATGACACCGTGACCGGTTTCAACCTGGGAGCGGACGACTACATATCCAAACCCTTCTCGCTGCGCGAAGTGGCGGCACGTGTCAAAGCCGTACTTAGACGCACCCGACAAGGAGAAACGGAACATGCACCGGAACAGATTGTCTACAAGACGCTGGTACTGGACATCATCAAGAAGAAAGTCTGCATTGACGGCGAAGAGGCACCGCTCACCAAAAAAGAATTTGAAATCTTATTGCTGCTTTTGCAGAATAAAGGACGCGTATTCTCGCGCGAGGATATACTGAACCGCATCTGGAGCGACGAAGTATATGTGCTGGACCGCACCATCGACGTGAACATCACACGTCTGCGCAAGAAAATCGGAGTTTATGGCAAATGTATCGTAACACGCTTGGGATATGGTTATTGTTTCGAAGCCGAATAACGACAGACACTTTCTGTCCTTCAGCCGGAAGCTTTTCCTTTCGGTCATCTCGCTGTTCCTCGTATTCGCCGCCTGCTTCATCGCCTACCAGTATCAGCGGGAAAAGGAATACAAAGTGGAGCTGCTGGACATGCAGCTACAAGATTATAACGACAGACTGCACCAGGAGTTTCGCTACCTCCCCGACAGCCTATGGACTTCCATGCTGGACAGCTACATCTCCAAGCATGTGAACAAGGAATTGCGCGTCACTGTGGTAGACCTTCATGGCAACGTATTGTTCGACAGCTCCCAGAACGACAGCCATGAACTGGACAACCACATCAAACGCCCCGAAGTACAGAAAGCGCTGAAAGACGGCAAGGGCTATGACCTGCGGCGCATCTCCGAAACCACCGGCAAGACCTATTTCTATTCTGCCACCGCCTACGAAGGCTGTATCATCCGCTCAGCCCTCCCCTACAACGTCAACCTGATGAACAATCTGGCTGCCGACCCACACTACATCTGGTTCACGGTCATTGTATCACTGCTGCTGATATCCGTCTTCTACAAATTCACCTCCAAACTGGGCAGCGCCATCAACCACCTGCGCGAGTTTGCCAAAAGGGCCGACAAGAATGAACCCATAGACATGGACATACAAGCCGCCTTCCCGCACAATGAGCTTGGAGAGATTTCGCAGCATATCATACAGATATACAAGCGCCTGCGCGAAACCAAAGAGGCGCTTTACATTGAGCGCGAAAAGCTTATCACCCATTTGCAAACCTCCCGCGAAGGACTGGGCGTATTCAACAGAGACAAAAAGGAGATATTGGTAAACAATCTGTTCACCCAATACGGCAATCTGATTTCAGACTCCAACCTGCAGGCTACCGAAGAGATATTCTCCATCTGCGAATTCCAGAAGATAACGGATTTCATCAACAAGGCGCAGAAGCGCCCCTCCTACAACGAAGAACGAAGGATGTCCGTACACATCAACAAGAACGGACGCACCTTCATCGTGGAGTGCATCATCTTCCAAGACCTCAGCTTTGAAATTTCCATCAACGACATCACCCAGGAAGAAGAGCAAGTACGGCTGAAACGGCAGTTGACCCAGAACATCGCCCACGAGTTGAAAACCCCCGTAAGCAGCATACAAGGTTATCTGGAAACCATCGTGAACAACGAAAACATTGCACCCGAAAAGATGCAGGTCTTCCTGGAACGCTGCTACGCGCAAAGCAACCGCCTGAGCCGCCTGCTGCGCGACATATCCGTACTGACCCGCATGGACGAAGCCGCCAACATGATTGATATGGAAAAGGTGGACATCAGCATGCTGGTTTCAAACATCGTCAACGAAGTGTCCCTGGAACTGGAACAGAAGCAAATCACCGTTGTCAATTCCCTAAAACCGAAGATACAGTTGCGGGGCAACTACTCTCTACTCTACTCCATCTTCCGCAATCTCATGGACAACGCCATCGCTTATGCCGGCACCAACATACACATCAACATCAGTTGTTTCCGCGAAGACGAGAATTACTACTATTTCAGTTTTGCCGATACCGGCATCGGCGTTTCTCCCGAACATCTGAACCGTTTGTTCGAACGCTTCTACCGTGTAGACAAAGGACGCTCGCGCAAGTTGGGCGGCACCGGCTTGGGGCTCGCCATAGTGAAGAATGCAGTCCTTATTCACGGAGGCACCATCTCTGCCAAAAACAACCAAGGTGGAGGACTGGAGTTTGTATTCACACTGGCAAAAGAGAGATAACAGCCCGTTTTACCACACCAAACAAAATGCTTTGCATACCTCTGGAGAAGGTTCTTGTGGCAAGTGTGGCTTGTATTGGTATCTTTTCACCTTACCGACATGACGGATTGCTTAAATCGCCTTAAGTCACTATCAATCAGAGAGTAATTTTGCCAACCTATTGCCATGCTTTTGGCAAACTTTTGCCATGCCTATGGCAAAGTTTTGCCAACGCGGTGACAAAGTCTTGCCAAGAGGGTGGCAAAACCTTGCCAATTTGTCGGCAAAAAGAAAGAGAGAGGGGAAGAAAATTTATCACTCATAGAATTGTTTTCTCAAAAAGAATCCGTATCTTTGTCATGCATTGGTTCGCTCCCCCTCTTCTGGGAAAGCGATTAAAAGGGAATCAGGTGTAAATCCTGGACAGTCCCGCTGCTGTAAGTTTCGTGCAACGTTGCAGACAATTACTCTATGCCACTGGAATATTCTTCCGGGAAGGCGCCTGCAACAGAAACAAGTCAGAAGACCTGCCATGCATACTTTATCATTGCTTTCGAGGAAAAAGCGTTGAGTCTAATGAGCCGGACAAACCGTCCATCATTTCATTCATCAAACCTAATTCAGAGAAAGTAAAGAAGGTAATAAACTCTGC
The DNA here is from genome assembly GCF_964250605.1 of Bacteroides sp. AR20. Classification (NCBI taxonomy): domain Bacteria; kingdom Pseudomonadati; phylum Bacteroidota; class Bacteroidia; order Bacteroidales; family Bacteroidaceae; genus Bacteroides; species Bacteroides sp. AR20. Next base: position 16,695 of record NZ_CAXUGK010000025.1, read on the forward strand.
CAAGTTTATTTGATGATGTCCGGCCGAAGTGATTTCGTCCGGACATTTACATTACAAAAAGTCATATTTAAATTGGTTATTACATAGATTTTGTCTAAATTCGGCACATTAAACCGCAATAATCGGTTTATCCGTTAACCTATTGTCAAATTATTAAAGATACAGAGTCTATGGAATTACCATTTGCCGAAGCATGGAAAATCAAAATGGTGGAACCTATCCGCAAAAGTACCCGCCAGGAACGCGAACAATGGCTGAAAGAGGCCCACTACAACGTATTCCAACTCAAATCGGAACAAGTTTATATCGACCTCATCACCGACTCGGGCACCGGAGCCATGAGCGACCGCCAATGGGCAGGCATGATGCTGGGTGACGAAAGCTATGCCGGAGCCACCTCATTCTTCAAACTGAAGGAAGTCATCACCCGCCTCACCGGATTTGAATACATTATCCCCACCCACCAGGGACGCGCTGCCGAAAATGTACTCTTCTCCTACTTGGTGCACGAGGGCGACATTGTGCCGGGAAACTCCCATTTCGACACCACCAAAGGACATATCGAGGGACGCCGGGCATTGGCTCTGGACTGCACCATAGACGAAGCCAAACAGACACAGCTGGAAATTCCCTTCAAAGGCAATGTAGACCCTAAAAAACTGGAAAAAGCATTACAGGAACATAGCGAACGGATACCGTTCGTCATCGTCACCATAACCAACAACACTGCAGGCGGCCAGCCGGTTTCCATGCAGAACCTGCGCGAAGTCCGCGCCATTGCCGACAAGTACGGCAAGCCCGTTCTCTTTGACTCGGCACGCTTTGCGGAAAATGCCTACTTCATCAAAATGAGAGAAGAAGGTTACCGCAACAAGAGCATAAAGGAAATTACCCGCGAGATGTTTGACCTTGCCGACGGTATGACGATGAGTGCCAAAAAAGACGGTATTGTCAACATGGGCGGATTCATAGCCACCCGCCGGAAAGACTGGTATGAAGGTGCCAAAGGCTTCTGCGTGCAGTTCGAAGGCTACCTTACTTACGGAGGCATGAACGGTCGTGACATGAACGCCCTTGCCATCGGCCTGGATGAAAATACTGAATTTGACAATCTGGAAACCCGCATTCACCAGGTGGGCTATCTAGCCATGAAACTGGATGAGTACGGGATACCCTACCAACGTCCCGCAGGCGGCCATGCCATATTTGTGGATGCCCCCAAAGTGCTGACACATGTGCCCAAAGAAGAATTCCCGGCACAAACACTGACCGCTGAGCTCTATCTGGAAGCAGGCATACGCGGCTGCGAAATCGGGTATCTGCTGGCAGACCGCGACCCGGTGACCCGCGAAAACCGCTTCAACGGCCTGGACTTGCTTCGGCTTGCCATCCCCCGCCGCGTGTATACCAACAACCACATGGATGTGGTGGCAGCCGCTTTGAAAAATGTATATGACAAACGGGAAAGTATTACCCGCGGAGTGCGCATCACCTGGGAAGCTCCGTTGATGAGACACTTCACGGTACAACTGGAAAGGCTGTAAGAGATTTACAGACTCAATGTCAAGACAAAATCCGGAAACAAATAATAATGAATAGTGAACCGGCGTTTCTCCACCGTACGATATTCTTCGGCGGAGAATACGCCGCTTTCATTTACAGCAAAAGGCAGAATGCGCATGTGCCCGCGAAAATCAACCTCGGAAGCATTCAGGCATTTGAACATGGTCTCCTTAGCCGACCAGTGCAGCAACAGTGACCAAGTGTCTGTTCCGCGAAACACGGATGGCTGTTCATCTTCGCGCATGAATTTATGTGCCACCTTCCTTACCCGCTCACCATACTGCTCGATGTCAACACCCACTTCCCGACCCGGCAATCCCAAGACAACAGCCACATAACCTTTCGTATGCGAAATACTGAGAGAGGCGGAGTCATCCGCCAGATAAGGTTTCCCACTGGGATGATAGGCAATCTCTTTCTCTTCTCCCGACAGAGTATAAAGCAATACGCGGACAGCCAGCCACTCCAAACGGCGGTGTGCCGCGGTGAAGCGCCGCATACCTTCCCGGTATACTTCCTGATGAGGAAGCATGGCCAGCAATTCCTCCGGAGATTCCTCCGTTTTCCAAATTCCCCATCGACAGGGAAGAGCGGTATGTTGCAAGAAGAGGGGCACGGAACAATTTAAAAATTAATAATTAAAAATTAAAGGGAAGAAGAGTTGGGTTCTGCCGGGGCATTTACTGTGAACTTCACTTTCAGGATACGGCGGTTGTCCATCTCCAACACCTCAAACTCATAACGGCCGTAGGTCACCTTTTCATGGAGAGCAGGAAATTCCCCCTTCAGTTCCAGCAGAAGTCCGGCAAGCGTATCGGCATCCCCTGCCACCTCATCGAACGTTTCCTCGTCTATCTTCGTTATTTTATAGAAATCAGTCAGCTGGGTCTTGGCTTCAAATACCCAAGTGTGGTCATTCAGTACGGCATATGTACGTTCTTCATCATCGTATTCGTCATGAATTTCGCCCACAATCTCCTCAATAATGTCCTCCATGGTGACAATGCCCGACGTACCACCGAACTCATCGACCACAATGGCTATATGAATCTTGTTTGCCTGGAAATCGCGCAGCAAATCATCAATCATCTTGGTTTCGGGCACAAAATAGGCGGGCCGGATAAGCGACTGCCAACGGAAATTATCCCCTTTGTTCAGATGGGGAAGCAAATCCTTGATATAAAGCACCCCCTTGATATTGTCACGGCTATCCGCATAGATGGGAATACGGGAGTAGACATTCTCTACGATGCACTTCACCACATCTTTGAAAGGGGTACGGATATCCAGGTCCACCACATCAAGGCGAGAGGTCATGACCTCCTTGGCCGTTTCCCCGCCAAAGCGGATGATACCTTCCAGAATATTATTCTCCTCCGAAAGCTCTGCCTTGTCGGTCAGCTCCAACGCATGCGAGAGTTCATCGACCGATATGTTATGGTTCTTGCGGACCATATGCTTGTTCAAGAAAGAGGTGGAACGTACCAGCATAGATGCCATCGGATAGAATACGGAACGGCAAAACGTGATGCCGGGAGCGGCAAAACGGCAGAAAGCCAGCGTCTTCTGAGCCGAATATATCTTAGGCATGATTTCACCGAAAAGCAACAGCAAAAATGTAAGGACTACTGTCAGAATGAGGAACTCTGCAATGGGAGAATGAAATTGGAACACATTCATAAAGAAGAAGTTGCAGAGCATGATTATGGTTACATTCACGAAGTTGTTCGTAATCAGAATCGTTGCCAACAAACGTTCGCTGTTGTCCAGCAGATTACTGATTTTCTCATCCGAAGGATGCTTTCTCTCCGCTATTGCATTCAGGTCTGACGGAGAAAGAGAGAAAAAGGCTATTTCGGAAGCTGATGCAAAACCGGAAACAAGCAAAAGCAAACCTGCCAACACAATGGCTACAACGGCCGAAATAGAAGGAGTCTGTACGGATATACCGTTAAAAACATCTGCCAACTGGCATAAATAAGCGTCTGGGTCCAAAGATTTTGGTTTTAGTTAAACAATTAGAACGGCAAGTCGTCCGTCGGGTTATCTTGTGCAGGGATGGCCTGCGGCTGTACCGGTTGTTGCGGCTGGGGGGCAGCTCCCGCCTGCGGCGCATAAGGGGCGGCACCGGAAGTGGCCGTTCTCGGGGTCAGCATCTCCATATTGTCGACAAATATCTCAGTCACATAACGCTTGATGCCTCCCTGGTCATCGTAAGAACGGGTACGTATCTTACCTTCCACGTAAAGCTTATCGCCTTTATGCACATATTTCTCAACGATTTCGCCTAAACGGCCACGGAATATCAGGTTATGCCATTCGGTACGGTCCGGAATCTGCGTACCATTCTGCAAAGTGTATCCTTTCTCCGTAGTGGCCAAAGAAAGCTGGGCAACACAGTTTCCACCTTCATAATAGGTTATTTTAGGGTCTTGTCCCACATTTCCTATCAATATCACTTTATTTACTGACATAAACTTCTATTTTATTAATTTGCTGCCAAAATTAACGAGAATATTCACACCATGCAAGAATACAAACAACTTTTATACATATTTCTCCAAGAAAGCATGTATCAGCCGGGGTACCGCATAACGGCCCAAATCTTCGACTGCAACCCGTTGGTAACTTGAGAAGGAGCTCGAATTATCGGGCAGAGTAACCTCGTAGAAGTTGGTGTAAATCACTCTGTGGGACAATACGTGCTTCACCCCCCGAAGCAGTATACGGACCATCCGTACCTCTCCCTCTGCAAACAGCGCATGAAACTGCGGACATGCCAGAAATTCCTCTTCGGATAAATCTTTTTCCGTTTCAACCAGAGGCAATTCAAAGAGATTTTTCCAGATATCGTCCTCCGTCCTCTTATGTATCAAGGTATGCGCGCCCATGCGTACATATATATAATTAAAATAGCGGTTGGTGGTCTTGGTTCTGTGCTGCTTCACGGGCAGTTGCTGCACTTTTCCTTCAGACAATGCCCGGCAGCTGCCGGACAAAGGACAAAACAGACAGTTGGGCGACTGCGGCGTACACTGCACGGCTCCGAAGTCCATAATTGCCTGGTTATAATCTGCCGGCCTGGATTTATCGAGCACCTCACCCGCCAAAGCGGTAAAAGTCTTTTTCCCTTCAGTAGAATCAATGGGAACATCAATGCCGAAATAGCGGGAAAGCACCCGATACACATTCCCGTCGACCGCCGCATAAGGCATGTCATAGGCAAAGGAGCAGATGGCCGCTGCCGTATAATCCCCCACTCCCTTCAAGGCACGTACCTCTGCATAGGTTTTCGGAAATGTCCCCTTCATGCTTTTGGCTGCGGCATGCAGGTTACGGGCACGCGAATAGTACCCCAGGCCCTGCCAATATTTCATCACTTCGTCCTCGGACGCAGCAGCCAGCGACACCACATCCGGGAAGCGTTTTATGAAACGCAGAAAATACTCATACCCCTGCGCCACTCTTGTCTGTTGTAAGATGATTTCAGAAATCCATATCAGATAAGGGTCCGTGGTATTTCGCCACGGAAGGTCGCGTTTGTTCTCCGCATACCAGTCCAACAATGTTCCGCTAAAAATATTCATGCTGCAAAAATACTTCATTTTCAGCCTAACAAAGCTTAATGCCAAGACTTTTTTAGAAAATTGTCCGAAATATATTTTTTAGAGCCACGGAAAAGCTATATATTTGCAGTCCAAAAAATTAGGAAAACTATAGTAATAATATTTTTTTTAAAGAAAAATGACTAAAGCTGATATTGTAAACGAAATTACAAAGAACACCGGAATTGATAAGACAACCGTACTTACAACCGTTGAAGCATTCATGGACGCAGTAAAGGCATCTTTATCCAAAGATGAAAATGTTTACCTCCGCGGGTTTGGTAGTTTTGTAGTGAAGAAAAGAGCCCAGAAAACTGCTCGCAACATCTCCAAGAACACTACAATAATCATTCCGGAACATAACATTCCGGCATTTAAGCCTGCAAAAACGTTCACCCTCTCAGTGAAGAAATAATAAACAATAGTATTAACCCATAAAATTTTGAAGCTATGCCAAGCGGAAAGAAGAAAAAAAGACATAAAATGTCTACGCACAAGCGTAAAAAAAGACTAAGAAAGAACAGACATAAAAGCAAAAAGTAATTTTTAGTCTGAAGGACAAAATAAAGAACAAACTTGTGAAGCAAAATGTCTCGCGGGTTTGTTCTTTGTTTAAGTAGTAAATTGAATCATTTAAAAGCCAATTATTGTGACAAGCGAACTCGTTGTAGACGTACAGCCCAAAGAGGTATCCATTGCACTGCTTGAAGACAAGCAGCTGGTGGAACTCCAGAGCGAAGGAAGAAACATCTCCTTCTCGGTGGGCAACATGTATTTGGGACGCGTCAAAAAATTGATGCCCGGCCTGAATGCCTGCTTCGTGGACGTGGGTTACGAGAAAGACGCTTTTCTTCATTATCTGGACCTAGGTCCTCAATTTAACTCGTTAGAGAAGTACGTAAAGCAAACTTTAAGCGACAAGAAGAAGCTGAATCCCATTACCAAAGCAACCATACTTCCCGACCTTGAAAAGGACGGAACGGTTTCCAACACACTCAAGGTGGGACAAGAAGTAGTGGTGCAAATTGTCAAGGAACCTATCTCTACCAAAGGGCCGCGACTGACTTCCGAACTTTCCTTTGCCGGAAGATACCTCGTGCTGATTCCCTTCAATGACAAGGTTTCCGTATCACAAAAAATTAAATCGAGCGAAGAGCGCGCACGCCTCAAGCAACTGTTGATGAGTATCAAGCCGAAAAACTTCGGCGTCATCGTCCGCACCGTGGCCGAAGGAAAACGTGTTGCCGAGCTCGACGGAGAGCTTAAAGTATTACTGAAACATTGGGAAGATGCCATTACAAAAGTACAGAAGGCCACCAAATTTCCGACACTGATTTACGAAGAAACCAGCCGTGCCGTAGGACTGTTGCGCGACTTGTTCAATCCTTCCTTCGAAAACATCCACGTGAACAACGAGGCTGTGTACCACGAAATCAAGGATTACGTAACCCTCATCGCCCCTGAACGGGCAGGAATCGTGAAGCTGTACAAAGGTCAACTCCCCATTTACGACAATTTTGGTATCACCAAACAAATCAAGTCGTCATTCGGCAAGACCATTTCATACAAAAGTGGTGCCTACCTGATTATTGAGCATACTGAGGCGCTTCACGTAGTAGACGTGAACAGCGGTAACCGCACCAAGAATGCCAACGGGCAGGAGGCCAACGCACTGGAAGTGAATCTGGGTGCAGCCGACGAACTGGCACGCCAGCTCAGACTAAGGGATATGGGTGGTATCATCGTGGTGGACTTCATCGACATGAATGAAGCCGAAAACCGACAGAAGCTTTACGAACGTATGTGTGCCAACATGCAGAAAGACAGAGCACGTCACAACATCCTGCCGCTCAGTAAATTCGGACTGATGCAGATTACACGCCAGCGTGTACGCCCGGCTATGGATGTAAATACGACGGAAACCTGCCCCACCTGCTTCGGTAAAGGCACCATCAAATCGTCCATCCTCTTTACGGACACCTTAGAGAGTAAGATTGACTACCTGGTCAACAAATTGAAGATAAAGAAATTCTCGTTACACATCCACCCGTACATCGCAGCCTACGTCAATCAGGGACTCGTCTCCTTGAAACGGAAGTGGCAGATGAAGTACGGATTCGGTATCAAGATTATTCCAAACCAGAAATTAGCATTCCTGGAATATGTATTCTACGACCTGCAAGGGGAAGAGATAGACATGAAGGAAGAAATCGAAATCAAATAAAAAAGACGGCGAAGGGTATTTATCTTCGCCGTCTTTTTTAGCTCTTGCTTTGGGGGAGCTCTCCCCAAACATGCCTTTCGTTATAAAGCCAAACAATAGATTTCCCTGCAATCAGTCATGGTCAGCTTCACGTAGTTGCCAAGCAGTTCGCCTTTATTGCGCCGCAGACCGACGAGCATACGGTCTATATCGGGATGCTCGATACCCAACTCCTTAAAGCCAACCGGCAAGCCCATGTAACGGAAAAAGTGTTTCAGTCGGGCAGTACCTGCCAAAGCCATCTCTTCCAAATCTTCGGACTTGGGTATATCAAAAACACGATGGGCAAACTGGGCTATCTTTGCCGGATTATGTTCCGCCATAAAAGCCATCCAGGCAGGGAAGATTACAGCCAAGCCGGCACCGTGGGCTACATTATAGATAGCACTGATTTCATGTTCCAGTGCATGGGATGCCCAGTCTTCCTCACGCCCTACCCCACAAGTTCCGTTATGCGCCACAGTGCCACACCACATAATGTTGGCACGCGCGGCATAGTTGTCCGGTTGCTGTTTCACCCGGTAAGCTTCTTTAATGATAGCTGTCAAGGTGCCTTCGCAAAGCCGGTCGCTGATTTCCACATCCGGTGTATTTGTGAAATAACGCTCCATGATGTGAGCCATCATGTCGGCAATACCACAAGCCGTCTGATAAGCCGGAAGGGTGTAGGTCAGTTCAGGATTCATGATGGAAAATACGGGACGCAAATGCTCGGGGGCACAGAGCCCCAGTTTTTGGAGTGTCTCTGTCTTGGTAATTACCGTATTACCCGAACCCTCGCTTCCGGCAGCCGGGATAGTCAGCACCACGGCTACTTTCAACGCTTTCTCCACCTTGGCACGACCGATAAAGAAATCCCAAAAGTCACCATCATAGAGGGCTCCGGCAGCAATGGCCTTTGCCGTATCTATGACCGAACCACCTCCCACAGGAAGCATCATATCCACCTGCTCACGACGGCAAAGCTGAATACCTTCGTATACCTTCCCGTCAGTGGGATTGGGCTGGACACCTCCCATTTCGCAATAAGCCACACCGGCTTCCTGCAAGGATTGCTTCACTCTATCCAGCAGACCACTCCGTACAACAGAACCGCCTCCATATACTATCATCACTTTTTGTGCACCATACTTACGCGCCAATGCACCGACTTGCACTTCAGTATTCTTGCCAAAGACAAACTCTGTAGGACTATAAAAAACAAAATTATTCATTGTATACCTTATTTAATGTATCGACTGTATCTTTCAAAGAAGCGTCCGAACGCTCCCCACTTCATCAGTCCTTTCTCAAAAACAAAAATACCCAGCAATGCACAAGAGATGCCCAGCATCACATCAATCAGATAATGGTGTCCCGAATAGACAGCCGTCCACCAGATACCGACCATAATCACCGCAAACAACGCTATCAACCACTTTTTGCTGCGGTCCATAACCGCGTAAGCCAAAGCCACCACCATATAGGCGGCATGGAGCGAGGGCACTGCTGCAAATACATTGGCATTCCTTCCGTAAATGGAGTTGAAGATGGAGCATCCCAGCAATTCGTCAAAACGTCCTAAGCCGGCCACATTGCCCGGAGTGTCGAGTATCGGCTCGAAACCATAATTCATGGCATACCAGGGCGGAGCAGCGGGATGGATGTAATAGCCGGCAAAACCGATGAGATTAACCAGCAGGAACACCATCGCAAAACGAAGATATACCTTACGGTCACCCTTCAGATAGAGCCACAACCCGAATGCAATGGGAACCGGTACCCAACAGAGATAGAATATCCCGGCAAAGAAATCGGCAACAGGACAATGGTTCAAAGCAAAATACTCACAAGGGATAAGGACAGCACCGTCTACAGACAAGCCAAAAAGGGATTTTTCTGCCTCATAAAGTCCTTTTACATCAATGGGATTCACCTGGTAATTGGGATATACGCGCATCCAGTCATACGAAATGCCGAATATGAAAAACGGCAACAGCGCCACTGCCAACTTACGGGTTGTCTGTCCGGCAAAGAACAATAACAGAAATACACCCCCCATCAGGAAATGTTCCGGACGAAGCCCGATACAGACCGCTGTCAGAATCAGGAAAAACGCTGTGATGACAATCACCAGCACTGCCTCTCTCACAGAGGGAAACAAACTATTTTTCATTCCTTGTCTTTCAGTAGTTTATAGCAATGCGCCAAGCGGGCAAATGCCGTCAAATTCGCCAATATTGCAATCACTGCCATAGGCACAATTAGTATCAGCATCGGGTCGAATAAAGTACAATCACCAAAGATACCGCAGAACATGGCACCGAGGGCAGTCAGCACAACGCGTTCGGGGCGCTGCATGAAACCGACTTTACACTCCAGTCCCAAGCCTTCGGCACGGGCACGCACGTAACTCACCATCAGCGAGCCTATCAGCGCAATGAATGTAATGATGGAGCCCCACAAATAGCCTTGCAGCATCAGGTAATAGAAGATGCCGAACAATGTCACGAGCTCGCTGTAACGGTCGAGTACGGAGTCGTAGAGCGCACCGAAAGTAGAACTCATTTTACCCACGCGTGCCACACGTCCGTCCATCATGTCAAACAACCCGGCAAAGAGCACAATACCGCCTCCCCAGCCTACATAGGCCAGTTCACCACTCTTGTACACCCCGGCATACACAAACAAGGCAGCCGCCACGATATTCAGCACCAGCCCCGTAGTCGTAATAAAGTTAGGCGTAATGCCAATTCTAATCATACCATGCACCACAGGGTTGATAATCTTGTATATCACCTGCTGCAACCAATCTCTATAATTCATATTCGTCTTTTTTGTTCTCTAAATAATGTTTCAGAAAGCCTTTTATATTGTGATTACGATAAACGAAAAAACGTTGCAGATGGTAGTTCCAAAAAAAAGCTACCAGCACTGCTACTATTATCTTTGACAGAATAAATACATTGTCTATATAATATCCCAACAGCCCATTGACCCATGTCATGCCCGTAAGCCACTCGGTCAGTGCAAAAGTGCCCCAGGTATTCAGTATAATGCTGCCTCCCCAGACAAAGAGATATTTCACGGCAACATGCGTTTTCTTACAGTCTTCGGCATGGAACACCCATCCGTAATTAATGGCACAGTTTACAATGCCTCCTACCACGGAACCCGTGAATGTGGCATAAAGATAAAAAACAGCAAAAGCCTTTACCAGAAGGATAGTCACCAGAAAATCGACAAAGCTTGCGAATTGCGCAGAAATCTGGGCCTTGAAGAAGATCCAGACAGAATGGCGCCACGACACACCTTTGCCATTTGATTTCAACTGATTATCCATCTTGCCACAATCAAAATTATAAATCCGTAGACTCCAGACAGAATATCGTCCATCATTACCCCGATTCCACCCGGCAGACTTTCCATACGGCGAATGCCCAAGGGCTTGAATATATCAAACAAACGGAACAAGACAAATGCTCCCAATGCATACCATACATGTCCGGCGGGCGCCGCAAGCAAGGCAATCCACACACCAACCATTTCATCGACCACCACGCGCGAAGGGTCTTCGCCCCAAGATACCTCCAGGCGGTTGGCAGCCCAGATACCGGCAAGTGTAAATACCAAAATCAATGCTACTGTCAGCCACAAAAGGCAGACACTTGAAACCAGATAAGACAACCCGAACCAGATAAGCGTAGCCAGCAAAGCTCCCGCAGTGCCGGGTGCAAAAGGAGAAAAGCCCGAGCCAAAGCCCGTACCGATAATGACTGGGAGGAGGGAGGGTTTCTTCATCAAAAAAGTAATGAGGTGATAAATGCGATAAAAACGGTAAAGTGATAAATGCAATAAAGTAATAAAAGTGATAAAGTGGTAAAGTGCTATCACTCTATCACCTTACCACCTTATTTCTATCACCTTATCACTGTTTTTTTAATCCAGATAACTTGGTGCTGTTTCACCCACCATGTTGCGGAGAGTCTCTTTCACCATGCGCCATTGCTGGAACAAATCGTGTACCGGCTCATGCTCGAAATCGTGCATCGGGCTCTTGCAGAAGAAGGACAGCCACGTCTGGATGCCGCACATGCCTGCACGCAATGCCAAATCACTGAAAATAACCAAGTCGAGCGCGATGGGAGCAGCAAGAATGGAGTCACGGCACAGGAAGTTAACCTTGATTTCCATCGGATAGCCCATCCAGCCGAAAATATCGATGTTGTCCCATGCTTCCTTGTTATCCTTACGAGGAGGATAGTAGTTGATGCGTACCTTATGATAAACATCACCGTACAAGTCAGGATATTTCTCCGGTTCGAAGATATTGTCGATAACAGACAGCTTGCTGACCTCTTTTGTCTTGAAGTTCTCCGGTTGGTCGAGTACCTCGCCGTCACGGTTACCCAGAATATTCGTAGAGAACCAGCCGCTTACACCCAACATACGGGTCTTGAACATCGGAGCAAGCACCGTCTTCATCAAAGTCTGGCCACTCTTGAAGTCCTTACCGGAAATGGGCACATTCATTTTCTTGGAGAATTCCCACATGGCTGGAGTATCCACACACAGATTAGGAGCACCCATAATAAACGGAGCGCCTTCTGCAATGGCAGCGTATGCATAGCACATACTCGGAGAGATGACTTCAGTATTGTTTTCCTTCATTGCCTGTTCCAAAGCAGCGAGAGATTCGTGCTCCTTGGACAGCGGAATATATATTTCGGTACTTGCAGCCCACAGCACAGCAATACGCTCGCAGTTATTGGCTGCCTTGAAGTTACGGATATCCTCACGCAACTGCTCTGTCATTTCCCAGCGAGTAGCAGCCTTCTTAATATGCGTACCGTTCAAACGTTTTGCAAAATTGTGGTCGAATGCAGCAGGCATCGGCTTGATGGCTTGCAGTTCGTCTTTTACCAAATTCAAGTCTTTCTCTTTCAAAACCTCGGCATACATAGCAGCTTCGTAGGCGTTGTCCGGGAAAATGTCCCAACCGCCGAAAACGATATCATTCAAATCAGCCAAAGGCACTATGTCTTTGATAAGTTTTTCCTTGCCATCCTGCATGCGCATAGCAGCCATTTGTGTGATTGAGCCTATAGCTTTTGCCAAGCCCTTGCGAGCAGCTAATGTACCGGTAATCATGGTGGTTGCAACCGCACCACCTACTCCGACTACCAGCACGCCCAGGCGTCCGGTTGCCGGCTTAATGTTTTCTTTCATTGCCATTGTATTATTTAGAGTTTAAAAAATTGCTCAAATTTAGGGTATTTTACTCAATTGGGATTAGTCATTTTATCCGATTTAATGTCCTATTAGTAAGATTTAAGTTAAAATGTCATGTGTAGACTGATTCTGAGCCCGGATTTGTCGATATTTGGTAAATTTCGGTAAGTCAAACGCCATACATAATCGACACGCAATACTTTGAAAATATTTTCAACACCTACACCTGCCTCTACGTATGGCGTATGCCCCATTGTAGTGCTGGCGGCAGGAAAACGGAACAAATCCTGCTGAAAAGCCGGATTATTCTTATCACTCAAATTCCCATACAAGCCGCGACAGGAAAGCACTTCACGCCATTTCAACTTTTTCAACAAAGGAATACGGTTGAAGAGCCAGCCGTTCAAGTAATAGGTCACATCCCAGGAAGCGTATTCATCGTTCATGAATTCCATGGCATTCATCAGTGAATAGGACTCGGGCTGTATGGTATAGGACAAGTTCGCGTTGGGAATGACGAGCAAAGGGAAAGGAACCTTGTTCCATACTTTCCCGGCCTTCAGGATAACGTCCGTATAACCGAATGCTGAGAACCAGAAACGCTTTTGAAAACCCGCTTCCGTATAGTGATAGGTATAGTCTCCTCCCAGTACCCCTTTGGCAGCCATGGTATGTGTAAGCGAAAAGACCGGAGCATCCAGCGAAACGGGGAAACGGTTCCATTGGGTCTGGAAGAATTTCTCGTTGGGAGCATAGCGCAGCTTCAATTCCAGTTCACTGGTCGAAATACTTTTTACATACGTATTATGGTCGTCCTGCTTGACGAAAGGAATCAGATGGGATGATTCATCTTTACGCAGACGCGTCGTCATCTGTACGGAAAAACCGGAATGGAACTCATTGGTATAGGTCAGTTCCGCCTTCCGCTGATAACCGATACGGTCATCCTTCTGACGTTTCAAAGCAAGAAAAACATTGTCCTGACTGGTATAAAGATAGTGTTGTCCATATTGATTGACATCTGACAAGTAACGGAGCTTCAACGAATGTATAGGAAATTCATTGGCATATTCCTTCTTCTTATGAAAAGAATATTCCAGTTCGGCAAGTCCTTTTACACGATGGTCGCGAAAACCGTATGCCATATACCCCCTACCGAACAGATGCGGATTGAGCCATGCCGTCGTCATACCGCCGGCACGCAAGCGCACCCCTTCCAGTGTATTTCCGCTGATGGTGGTATTCATCATACCGATATAGAACAAAGGTTCTTTTTCCTTCGGAGCGGGAATATACCCCGTGAACAGCACCTTCAACACTTTCTCCGTCCAGAAATAAACGGGATAGCTGCGCAACTGGGCCATCATCTTGTCCACCGAAGTTTCTTTCTTGCTGACTTCCACCTGGCGGTTGGCATCCCAATATGCTTCCGAATAGCCGGAAGCCGATGTCTCTTCAATCACCTTTTCCGGTTTTCGGAAAGCCTGCAGAGCCTTGTCATCCGGTTCATACTGATAATTTCTGTAATACACATCCCGCTTGGCATAAATACCGTCACTATTGTCCACCAACTTGAACTCCGTAGTGATACTCTCATTGAGCAACTGCCTCGTACCGTCCTCCGCGCGGTCAAAATTCTGTTCAATCTTCATGTAGTCCACAAAGTTCAGATTTATTTTCTGAGGAAAGTTCATGACGGTACGCTTTACAAAATAGGTACTGTCCAGCATGACGTATAAATGTCCCGTAAAACCGAACGACTCGGAGTTGAAAGGGACAAATGTCAAGTCAACACAAGGCTTTCCGGCAACGGTAAGCGTATCCATCAGATAATATTTGTAGAAAGACGGCCCAAGGGAGGAAAGCGGACTGACAAACTTATTGGTGAACAAGGTGATGTTGTTCTCATAAAGGTCTACATCGGTCATGGTGACACTGATAGCCTGCTCCATACCCTGCTGGGAAAGCATTTCGTCCACTCCTGCCTGCCTGCGGGCGGTGACCCACTGTTTCCGGCTATGCGGAGACTTGCGGTAATAGTCTGTGGCAAGCAACTCACGGTTGGAGATGGCCAGTACCGGCCTGCCGGTAACGGCAGAGGTATCGACATAATCCGTCAGAAACTTGAACTTACGGTAAAGCCACTTCTGTTGCTTCAAGCTGTCGAAGTTATTGATGGCAAAAGTCATCTTTTCATAGCGGTCACGTTTCCAGAAGTCGCGTTCGTCGGGCGAGTAGTCATCCCGATGCTCTATCATCTTGCGTACAAACTCCACTGCGGGATTATCCTTTTTCTTATACCGTTCACGTTTCGGCTTCACCACCACCTCATCCAGTGCATAAGTGGCTGGCGAAAGGGCAATATTGAACTTAGAAGACTTTGCAGGATGAATCAGCCGGACATATTCATTATATCCCACGGCCGAAATGACCAGCGTGGCCTCCGGGCGATAGGTCTTGAAGGAAAAACGGCCGTTATTGTCCGTCATCCCTCCCTCCGTAGTTCCTTTCAGATAAACTGACGTATAAGGCAACGGCTCCTTCGTCAACGAATCGGTGACAACGCCTTGCACCATATATTGTGCTCTCAATGGAAGAGTAACCAGCTGGATAAGCAGAAATACCCTAAAAAACAACTTCATACCTTGTTTTACCTAATTTGGATGGCAAAGGTACGGAAGAAAACTTTTTCTTAAAGTTCGGTTTTACGGAATAAATGTTCTAAAAAACTCCTTTTGTACAAAACACTTCCCGTTAAAAGCCGTTGTATAGCGAAACGACGCTCCAGAAAGCATCGGAACAACCAATATATAACCTAAACAACTTGATTATGGAATGGATTTTCAACCAGCTCAGGGAACGCCCCGAACTTGCCATTTTCCTCACTATATTCCTGGGATTCTGGCTGGGGAAACTGCGTATCGGTAAGTTTACGCTGGGCACAGTGACCAGTGTACTGCTTGTAGGCGTACTGGTAGGGCAACTGAATATAGCCGTACCGGGTCCGATAAAGTCGGTATTTTTTCTGCTTTTCCTTTTTGCCGTGGGCTATAAAGTGGGTCCCCAGTTCTTCCGCGGACTGAAAAAGGACGGATTGCCCCAAGTGGGCTTTGCCGTACTGATGTGTGTATCCGTACTGTTAGTGACCTGGCTGCTGGCCCTGATGATGGGCTACAATGCCGGTGAAGCTGCCGGACTGCTGGCCGGTTCGCAAACCATCTCCGCCGTCATCGGAGTGGCAGAAGACACCATGGCCAATATGGGACTGGACGAGGCCCAACGACAAAGTTACGTCAACATCATTCCCGTATCCTACGCCGTCACCTACATTTTCGGTACGGCAGGCTCGGCATGGGTCCTATCATCCATTGGTCCCAAGATGCTAGGCGGGCTGGAAAAGGTGAAAGCCGCCTGCAAGGAACTGGAGGCAAAGATGGGCAGCTCTCTGGCTGACGAACCGGGATTCATGCCGGCGGCACGCCCCGTCACTTTCCGTGCCTACCGGGTCGAAAACGAATGGTTCAAGAATGGAAAGCGGGTGATTGACCTGGAAGTCTACTTCCGGCAGCACGACAAACGTCTATTTGTGGAACGCCTCCGCAAATCCGGAGTTGTGGTGGAAGTCAGCATGAACATACAGATAGAGCCGGGAGACGAAGTAGTGCTAAGCGGACGCCGCGAATACATCATAGGCGAAGAAAGCTGGATAGGGCCGGAAGTACAAGATGCCCAGCTCCTGGATTTTCCTGCCGAAAAGTTACCGGTTACAATCACACGCAAGACGGTTGCCGGCAAGACGGTTGCAGTTATCCGAAGGGAAAAGTTCATGCACGGTGTCAGTATCCGGAGCATCAAGCGCGCCGGAATATCCATTCCCGTGCTGGCACAAACGGTAGTAGATGCCGGCGACGTCATCGAAGTGGTAGGTACCAGGCAGGAAGTGGAAGCAGCAGCCAAACGTCTGGGGTATATAGACCGCCCTACCAACCAGACGGACATGATATTCGTAGGCCTGCGTATCCTTGTCGGAGGTTTGTTCGGAGCACTTTCCGTCCATATCGGCGGCATCCCCATCAGCTTGAGCACAAGCGGCGGCGCATTGATTGCCGGCTTGTTCTTCGGCTGGCTCCGCAGTAAGCACCCCACCTTCGGGCGCATTCCCGAACCTTCGCAATGGGTGTTGAACAATGTCGGTCTGAACATGTTCATCGCGGTAGTGGGCATTTCGGCAGGTCCCAGTTTCGTGCAGGGCTTCCACGACGTAGGTATCAGCCTGTTCCTGGTGGGAGCAGCCGCCACCACCCTGCCGCTGATTATCGGCTTGCTGCTGGCAAGGTATGTTTTCAAGTTCCATCCGGCACTGGCTTTGGGCGTCTGCGCGGGGGCACGTACCACTACGGCCGCTTTAGGCGCGGTGCAGGATGCCGTTGAGAGTGAGACACCTGCTCTGGGATACACCGTGACCTATGCCGTGGGCAATACCTTATTAATAATATGGGGTGTAGTCATCGTTTTGCTAATATAAGACGATTCTGTACCAATGCTTACTAATCCGGAGCATTCAAAGAATTATTGCCGGAAATGCAAGCGACTATATACCCATTCACTAATAGCTATTCGTCCGACAGCTGTCGGACGATAATTCAACAGTTGTCGGACGATGATTCAACAACTGTCGGACGAAAAGGAAACATATATCGGACGATTAATTTCAAGCAAGGAAAGAAATAGTATACCGCATGAACAGAGATTATTCGCCGAATGACTGAAAACAATAAATAACGAACCTAAACTTGAGCTTATGGATACAAAACTTTTAGAAAAGAAAATGGAATCTATCAGTCCTTTCGAACTGAAGAACCGCCTGATAGACATGGCAGACGAGAGTCTGAAGAAAACCGCCCGTACCATGCTGAACGCAGGGCGCGGCAACCCCAACTGGATTGCAACCGCTCCACGCGAAGCCTTCTTCCTGTTGGGAAGCTTCGGCCTGGAAGAGTGCCGCCGCATCATGGATTTGCCCGAGGGAATTGCAGGCATCCCCGAAAAAAAAGGCATTGCCTCTCGCTTCGAAGCCTTCCTGAAAAAGAACAATAACGTACCGGGCGCCAAATTGCTGGAACAAACCTACAACTACCTGCTGATGCAGCATGCCGCCGACCCCGACAGCCTTGTACACGAATGGGCCGAAAGCATTGTAGGCGACCAGTATCCCGTGCCCGACCGCATCCTTCATTTTACGGAAATCCTTGTGCAAGACTACCTTTCGCAAGAGATGTGCGACAACCGTCCTCCCCGGGGTGCCTATGACCTGTTTGCCACCGAAGGTGGAACAGCCGCCATGTGCTACATCTTCGACTCCCTGCAGGAAAACTTCCTGCTGAACAAAGGGGACGGCATCGTCCTCATGGTTCCTGCCTTTACCCCCTATATTGAAATCCCACAACTCAGCCGCTACCAGTTTCGAGTGACCAAAATACATGCCAACCGCATGAATAACGAAGGGATGCACCTCTGGCAGTACAGCGACGAAGACATAGACCGCTTGAAAAGCCCTAAAATCAAGGCCCTCTTTGTCACCAATCCCAGTAATCCGCCCAGCTACACACTCAGTCCGGATACAATGGCGCGCATCGTGAGTATCGTCAGAAATGACAACCCTAATCTGATGATTATTACAGACGACGTATACGGTACATTCAGTCCGCACTTCCGTTCGTTCATGGCAGAAATTCCCTACAATACGCTTTGCGTCTATTCATTCTCCAAATACTTCGGTGCCACCGGATGGCGCAATGCGGTCATCGCCCTGCACGAATTCAATCTGTTCGACAAGCTGATAGCCAAACTGCCGAAAGAGAAACGGGAGATTCTGCACCGCCGCTACTCCACCCTCACTCTGGAACCTGAAAAACTGAAGTTTATCGACCGTATGGTTGCCGACAGTCGCCAGGTGGCACTGAACCATACCGCCGGACTGTCATTGCCACAACAGATGCAGATGGGCCTTTTCGCCGCCTTTGCCCTGCTGGACAAGGAAAACAAATACAAGCAAAAGATGCAGGAGATTATCCGCCGCCGATTGCATGCCCTTTGGGAGAATACCGGTTTCACGCTGACGGAAGACCCGTTGCGTGTAGGTTATTATACAGAAATCGACATGCTGGTTTGGGCAAAGAAGTTCTATGGGGACGACTTTGTAGAATATCTGAAACGTACCTACAGCCCGCTGAACGTAGTCTTCCGCCTTGCCAAAGAAACCTCTCTGGTGCTGCTGAACGGCGGTGGTTTTGACGGCCCCGAATGGAGCGTGCGCGCCTCACTCGCCAATCTGGACGAGAAAGACTATGCGACCATCGGCCAAGGCATTAAAAGGATATTGGACGAATATGCAAAAGAATTCTTTAAAAGCAGAAATTGAAAGGTGAAAGGTAAAACTTTCAATTTTCAATTAAATAGTATACGGAAGCGGGTCAATCCATCGCTGTAGGTACGCAGGGAGAACGTGCAACCATGACGGCTCAAAACTTCCCGGATAAACACCAGGCCAATTCCCTGCCCGTTCGGCTTGGTGGAAAAGAAGGGGCTGAAGAGTTTAGCTTCGGTCTCTTTACTTATCCCCGGACCATTGTCAACGACTTCGACAGAAGCGGGGGCAGTGGTCCTTACTATTATCTCACCTTGCTGTCCGTTTTCTCCGGCGTCCCCCTCTATACTTTCGGCGGCATTCTTGATGATATTCACAAGCACCTGCTCAAAAAGAGAAGCATCCATACGCACCATTCCCACCTCTGGGTCGCATTCCAGACGTAGCTCTATATTGCGGTCATTGCACATTCCTTCCATGAAACGCTTGCACATGGACACCAACTCATTCAGCTGGACGGGTGCCAGGGTAGGTTCGGGTATCTTTACCACATCTGCAAAACGGGTAATGAAACGGCTCATCGAGAAACAACGCTCCGTACAAACGCGCATCACGTCGCAGATGTCCTCCATATCATCTTCTGTAGAAAGTGCCTGCTCCACTGTATCGAGTGTGGAAGTGATGCCCGCAGTGGTATTGTTCACTTCATGAGCTATCATGCGGATTACCTTTTCATAGGCACGCTTCTCGGCACGCATCACTTCTTCCGTCATACGCTCTATCAAGAAAAAAGGATGTTTGAACCCTCTGTCAATAAAAGAAGAATGGGTGCATTTATAAATATTCGCATCATTGAGACGGACCACCGCCGTCTCGTCTTTGGGAATAGACGAAAGTTCGGCAGCCAACGGGGAGTCCATCTGGTCCAGCCGTTTTGTCATCGCCTCCTCCATACGGACACCGAGCATCTTTACCGCCATCGGATTCAGTTGCGACACTTCATCGTCCATTGTCAGGATAATAACCCCCATTGGAGATGCCTGAATCAACAAATCCAAGAAGTGATTCTGCTCGCGCATGCGCAACCGTTCATTCTTGAGCTGCTCCATCATTCGGTTAAAGATATTCACAATGCGGTCTGCCTCGTACTGCCCTACCCGGCTGAGACGGCTACTGAAATCCTGCTCGCGCAGCAACTCCATACCGCTGCCGATGGTATTCATCGGCTTCACTATCTTATTATAGAATACTATCAGATAGATAAGGATAAACCCGATGAGCCCCTCCAATACGTACAGATACAAAGAAGGCTTCCCACTCAGCAGATATACCAGCATTCCACCCAGACCGAGCAGAAAAAGGACAAGTATGAAGAAAAAGAATTTTATGCGCACGGGACTTGAATATTATATTTTTCCAAACGTCTGTAAAGCGCAGCGCGGCTGATGCCTAATGACACTGCCACTTGACTGAGATTCCCTTTATGCTGTTCCAACGCCTGCAAGATAGTCTGCCGCTCTATTTCATCCAAGGTCATACCTGCAAAAGAAGTACCTTCGGCAGCTTTGGCCGGTTCGTCGTGACGCAGATATTGGGCATCGAAATCCGTGGCATCCAGCACCGGCTTGCCGCTGACCAGAATGGTACGCTCCACCAGATTCTTCAACTCACGAATGTTGCCCGGATAAGGCAGGCGGGAAAGGAAATTCAGAGCGTCGGCCGAGAAATCCGTACGCGGCAAGCCGTTCACCTCTGCCTGACGGTCGGCAAAATGACGTGCCAGCAAAGGTATATCCTCACGGCGCTCCCGCAAGGAGGGCAGTTTTACGGTAATCAGGTTGATACGGTAAAAAAGGTCTTCACGGAAAGTACGTTCGGACACCATCTTGCGGAGGTCTGCATTAGTGGCGGAAACGACGCGCACATCGACTTTGCGGGGACGGCTATCGCCCAGCACTTCGAATGTCTGGTCCTGAAGCACGCGCAGCAGTTTCACCTGGCAGGAAGGGTCGAGGTCACCAATCTCGTCGAGGAAGATGGTACCTTTGTTTGCCATTTCAAAACGCCCTATACGGTCGGCACTGGCATCGGTAAACGCCCCTTTCTTATGGCCGAACATCTCGCTCTCGAACAAGCTCTGCGAGATGCCACCAAGGTTCACCTTGACAAAGGGCTGCTTCACGCGTTGGCTGTTGATATGGATGGCTTCGGCAATCAGCTCCTTGCCCGTTCCGCTTTCGCCCGTAATCAGCACCGAAGCATTGGTACGGGCTATGCGAGCCACTGTGTTCAGCACTTCCATCAGCCCTTTGGACTTACCTATAATATGGCTGCGATTCAATGCGGTAGTCTGCTCTTCCGGCACCTCTTTCGGGGCGGCCGTAAGTTCAAGGGCCGTCTCGATGCGCTGCAAAAGAGCAGCATTGTTCCAAGGCTTGGTTATGAAATCGAATGCGCCGGCCTGCATACCCTGCACGGCAAGCTGGATACTTCCCCATGCCGTCATCAAAATAACGGGCACATCGGGACGGAACACCTTTACCTGCTTCAATAAGGTAAGTCCCTCTTCTCCGGTAGTGGAAAGAGTGAA
This sequence comes from Bacteroides sp. AR20, assembly GCF_964250605.1. NCBI lineage: Bacteria > Pseudomonadati > Bacteroidota > Bacteroidia > Bacteroidales > Bacteroidaceae > Bacteroides > Bacteroides sp. AR20. Next base: position 38,294 of record NZ_CAXUGK010000025.1, read on the forward strand.
GTTCATATCCATCAAAATCAAGGCGGGAGCTTCGGCCCTAACTATATCCATAGCTTCGCGAGGGCCCGGAGCCGTTTTCACCTCATATCCGGCACGCTTCAGCATAAAGCTGAGGGAAGAGCGCACAGCACTATCGTCGTCTATTATCAGTATCATAAAAATTGTAGTTTGTTTCCCGCAAAAATAAGTAAAAAAGCAGAGTTATGAATGATAAGTTATAAGTTATTTACCTATAATATCGCATATACGGTACTTTTACCGGCAAATAATTCATAACTTATCACTTGCAACCCGTCGACTTATCCTCTTACCACCTCTTCAAAATCAGCTTCCAATTCCGTATCGCGTTCAAAATCCCAAAGGGTCAAGCTGCGGAGCTGATAGAAGTAATACCAATAGTAGTACAGCTCTGAAATATGCTTTTGACGGGCTTCGTCTTTAGAGTTCTGTGCATCGTTCAGGTCCAGGGTGCTGATTTTACCTATCATAAAGGTCTCTACACTGGTCTTGTAACGCTTCTCAGCAATGACATCCGCCTCTTCGGCTATGTCCAGCTGTTGCGCCTGGTTGTTGAAGTTAGCCACCAGCAAAAAGATGTCCTGATTAAAGTCCATCTGTTCCTGACGGATTCTGGACAAGACCACTTCACGGTTGCTCTTTGCCACCCTTACCTTGCCGCGGCGCTTGCCCCAGTCAAGGATAGGAATCTTGACGCCTACCTGCACAATCTGATTATCAAGCAAGTCCCGGTAGGCTGAAGAGAATTCATGGTTCTGCCCCGTATAGCCCACACTGGCAAAGAGGTCGATGCTGCGCAAGTTTCCGCGTGCCGTTGCCACTTCATAATCAGCTTCGAGCTGGCGGCGGCGAATGTTCTGTGCAAAGGAGTTGCGTTCCAGTGCCTTGTTCAGCACACGGTCATACTCCATCTTTATATCGGGAACAGTGGCGGGCAACACCGGATTCAGGCTTTCCTGCTCGGACACCCCGAGGAAAGAACGGAGCTGGAACATTTTTGCATTCAGGTTGCTCTCTGCCTCAGTCACGTCGGCCTTGCCCTGCAATGAATTCAGTTTAAGCTGCAACAAATCATTCTCGGATATCTGTCCCATTTTACGTTTGGCTATGGCCACTTCATAAAGGCGGTCGGCATTCGTCTTGTTCTGCATGGCGGTAGCGAGCGATTCTTTGGCCAGCAGCAACTCAAAGAAATAAGTGATGGTTTTCATCGTCACCTCTTCCGTAGCTGAAATGAACTCGGCCTTTGCCTCAGCATAGCGTACGGGCTCTATACGGCGGTTCCACTTCAAGGTATTCACTCCGAAGACCGGCTGCGTCAACTCCAGGCTCACGGGGACTGACATGAACTGCTTCGCTCCTCCGGAACCCAGTTGTTTGAGATAATCCAGCGAAGAAGTCAGTGACAGCTTACCCCCCGTAAACCAAATGTTCTGGTCTACCGAAAGCTGGCCGGACAGCCCCAGTGTATTGTTGCGGACAAAGCTATAGGAGCCGTCGGAATTCTGGTAGGTACTGTAGGACTTGTTATAGTTGGGTAGTGTACCGGTGAAATTCACTTCCGGCAACAAGTCCGCACGGAATGTACGGTATTCCCAATACGCGGTTTTCAATTCATTCAATGCCACAGCAGCATCCACAGACTGCGTACGGGCCAGTACAATGGCCTCCGACAGCGTAATATTGCGTTCATGTCCCAAAGTATCATTCTGCGCCATGGTTGCCAACGGCATCAAAAAACAAACTGCAAGTAAAATATTCTTTTTCATGTTCAATCTTTAAAATTGTCGCAAACAGAAAAGCAAAGAGTGTGCCAAGTGGCCGGGAAGATTTCATAGAGGGGTAAGTGTTCATTTTCGGACAGTGGGGATGTCCGTTAGCGGACGATATCAGGAAAACAACCGGTCTCTATCTAAAGTCTGAAAAAATCCTTCTAAAGTTCAATTATCCATGAATTAATTGATGAAAAATTTCTTTATTAAGGAAGAATTCTCTTTCTTTGTGCTGCTTTATACCTTTATTAAAAAGGATACAATACTAACATTAATTTATATAGTTATGAAGATTTCACACATTGAGCATCTGGGCATTGCCGTTAAGAGCATTGAAGAAGCCCTTCCGTACTACGAAAACGTTTTAGGTTTGAAATGCTACAACATCGAAACCGTGGAAGATCAGAAAGTTAGAACCGCTTTCCTGAAAGTGGGCGATGTAAAGATCGAATTGTTGGAACCTACTTCTCCCGAAAGCACAATTGCCAAGTTCATCGAAAAGAACAACGGTAACGGTGGCATGCATCATCTCGCATTCGCCGTTGAAGACGGAGTGGCCGGTGCGCTTGCCGAAGTCGAAGAAAAAGGTATCCGCCTTATAGACAAAGCTCCCCGCAAAGGTGCAGAAGGTCTGAACATTGCATTCCTGCATCCGAAGTCAACCCTCGGCGTTCTGACTGAACTTTGCGAAAAACCGGAATAAGCACGACCATAAATCGTCCAACCATAAATTGTATAAACATTAAAGAATATAAATTCATGAGTAATCAACTTGAAAAGATTAAAGAGCTTATAGACCGCCGCGCTGCAACACGTCTCGGTGGTGGTGAAAAAGCGATTGCAAAGCAACACGAGAAGGGTAAATATACAGCTCGCGAGCGCATAGCCATGCTTCTCGACGAAGGCAGTTTCGAAGAAATGGACATGTTCGTAGAACATAGATGCACCAACTTCGGCATGGAAAAGAAACACTACCCCGGTGACGGTGTAGTAACCGGTTGCGGTACAATCGAAGGCCGTCTGGTTTATATCTTCGCACAGGACTTCACAGTTTCTGCCGGTTCACTGTCCGAAACCATGTCTCTGAAAATCTGTAAGATTATGGACCAAGCCATGAAAATGGGTGCTCCGTGTATCGGTATCAACGACTCGGGCGGTGCACGTATTCAGGAAGGTATCAATGCCTTGGCTGGCTACGCTGAAATCTTCCAACGTAACATCCTTGCTTCCGGTGTCATCCCGCAGATTTCCGGTATTTTCGGTCCTTGTGCCGGTGGTGCCGTTTACTCTCCTGCATTGACTGACTTTACGCTGATGATGGAAGGTACATCCTACATGTTCCTTACCGGTCCGAAGGTAGTAAAGACTGTAACCGGAGAAGACGTAAGCCAGGAAAACCTGGGTGGCGCGAGCGTTCACTCCACCAAATCAGGTGTTACTCATTTCACTGCACAGACTGAAGAAGAAGGCTTGGCTCTTATCCGCAAACTGTTGAGCTACATTCCACAGAACAATCTGGAAGAAGCTCCTTATGTAGACTGCACAGACCCTATCGACCGTCTGGAAGATTCCCTGAACGACATCATTCCTGATAACCCGAACAAACCGTACGATATGTACGAGGTAATTGGCGCTATCATAGATAATGGTGAGTTCCTCGAAATCCAAAAAGATTATTCAAAGAATATCATTATCGGTTTCGCACGTTTCAACGGACAGTCCGTAGGTATCGTTGCCAACCAGCCGAAGTATCTGGCAGGTGTGCTCGACAGCAACGCATCCCGCAAGGGCGCACGCTTCGTCCGTTTCTGCGACGCCTTCAATATTCCTATCGTATCATTGGTAGACGTACCGGGATTCCTTCCGGGAACCGGCCAGGAGTACAACGGCGTCATCCTGCACGGTGCCAAACTGCTGTATGCATACGGTGAAGCTACTGTACCCAAGGTTACCATCACACTGCGTAAATCCTACGGTGGTTCGCACATCGTGATGAGCTGTAAGCAGCTGCGTGGCGACATGAATTATGCTTGGCCTACTGCTGAAATCGCTGTAATGGGTGGTGCAGGTGCTGTAGAAGTATTATATGCCCGCGAAGCCAAAGAGCAGGAAAATCCGGCTCAATTCCTGGCTGAAAAAGAGGCTGAATACACCAAGTTGTTTGCCAATCCTTATAATGCAGCTAAATATGGCTACATTGATGATGTTATCGAACCGCGTAACACACGTTTCCGCATCATTCGTGCCCTGCAACAGTTGCTAACCAAGAAATTGACTAACCCGGCTAAGAAGCATGGTAATATTCCCTTGTAATCAAGCTTTTCACACTAAAACAAGAACGATTATGAATAAAACAAAAATCGGAATATTCCTTTCATTGATGCTGGTGTTGGGCTTTTGCTCTTCTTGCAAAGAACAGAAATCGAACAACAAACTGCTGCTGAATGAAGTGCTGGTCAACAACGAAAGCAACTATCAGGATGACTACGGTGTACACAGCGCATGGATTGAAATATTCAACAGATCATACGGCAGCGCCGACCTTGCAGGTTGCTATCTGAAATTCAGCAGCCAGCCGGGTGATACTGCCAGTTATTTCATTCCCAAAGGTGACGTTCTGACACTCATAAAACCACGTCAGCATGCACTTTTCTGGGCTGATGGAGAACCAAGACGCGGTACATTTCATACGAACTTCAAACTGGATGCCACAAATGCCAACTGGATTGGGTTGTATGATTCCGGCAAGAAATTGCTTGATCAAGTCATAGTGCCTGCCGGTACTTTAAAAGCCAACCAATCCTATGCCCGTGTCAGTGATGCAGCCGACCAATGGGAAGTAAAGGGTGGAAGCGAAGATAAATATGTCACTCCGAGTACCAACAACAAGACTATCGACAGCAATGCCAAAATGGAAAAATTCGAAGAGCATGACAGCGTAGGTATCGGTATGGCTATTTCTGCCATGAGCGTTGTATTCTGCGGGCTGATATTACTCTACATCTCCTTCAAGATTATAGGTAAAATATCAGTTAACCTCAGCAAACGCAATGCCATGAAAGCTAAAGGTATTACTGATAAACAAGAAGCAAAAGAGAAACAACTGGGGCAGGCTCCGGGAGAAGTTTTTGCTGCCATTTCAATGGCCATGCACGAATTCCAAAGCGATGTACACGATGTGGAAGACACGATACTTACCATTACCCGTGTAAAACGCAGTTACTCACCGTGGAGTTCAAAGATTTATACGTTGCGTGAGACTCCTCACAAAAAGTAAGTCACCCATAATAAAATAAAACGATGAAAGAATATAAATATAAAATTAACGGTAACGTATATAAAGTTGCCATTGGAGATATTGAAGACAACATCGCTCATGTAGAAGTGAACGGTACTCCCTACAAAGTTGAAATGGAAAAAGCACCGAAGGTAGTCGTTAAACCGGTAGCACGTCCGGCAGCCACATCCGCTCCTGCTGCTCCTGCTACTCCGGTAGTAAAACCGGCCGCTGCTTCTACCGGCAAGTCAGGTGTAAAATCTCCGCTTCCCGGTGTAATCCTCGATATCAAAGTAAATGTCGGCGATACAGTAAAGAAGGGACAAGTTATCATCATTTTGGAAGCCATGAAGATGGAAAACAATATCAATGCTGATAAAGACGGTAAGATTACAGCCATCAATGTAAACAAAGGGGACTCTGTTCTCGAAGGTACTGACCTCGTAATTATTGAATAATATGGGAGAATTTATCACATTTTTAGGAAACAACCTTGCCGACTTCTGGACTTATACAGGTTTTGCCAATGCAACGGTAGGACATGTGGTAATGCTTCTGGTAGGTTTGTTTTTCATATACTTGGCTGTAGCCAAGGAATTTGAGCCGATGCTATTAATTCCTATCGGTTTCGGTATGCTGATTGGTAATATACCTTTCAATATGGAAGCCGGATTAAAAGTCGGTATCTATGAAGAAGGTTCCGTACTTAATATTCTGTACCAGGGAGTAACCTCCGGTTGGTACCCGCCACTCATATTCCTGGGTATCGGTGCCATGACGGATTTCTCTGCTTTGATATCGAACCCCAAATTAATGTTGGTTGGTGCAGCAGCCCAATTCGGTATATTCGGTGCTTATATGATTGCCCTTGCCATAGGATTTGACCCGATGCAGGCTGGTGCAATCGGTATCATTGGTGGTGCCGATGGTCCGACTGCCATCTTCCTCTCTTCTAAACTGGCTCCTAACTTAATGGGTGCCATTGCAGTATCAGCCTATTCATATATGGCATTAGTACCGGTGATACAGCCGCCTATTATGCGTTGGCTGACCAGTAAAAATGAACGTCTTATCCGTATGAAACCTCCCCGTGTGGTTTCACATACGGAAAAAGTAATGTTCCCGATTATCGGTTTGTTACTGACCACATTCCTTGTACCATCCGGTCTGCCTTTGCTGGGTATGCTGTTCTTCGGTAATTTACTGAAAGAAAGTGGAGTTACACGTCGTCTGGCAAACACAGCCAGTGGTCCGCTGATTGATACCATTACTATTCTGCTTGGTTTGACAGTAGGTGCTTCTACGCAAGCATCCGAGTTCTTAACCCTTGATTCAATCAAGATATTCGGTCTGGGCGCCTTATCATTTGTCATTGCCACAGCATCCGGTGTCATCTTCGTGAAGATTTTCAACCTCTTCCTGAAGAAAGGCAACAAGATTAATCCGTTGATCGGTAATGCCGGTGTATCTGCCGTACCCGACTCTGCACGTATCTCCCAAGTAGTAGGTCTGGAATACGATCCTACCAACTATCTGCTGATGCATGCCATGGGCCCGAACGTTGCCGGTGTAATCGGTTCCGCTGTAGCAGCAGGTATCCTGCTGGGATTCTTAATGTAATACATTTATTCATTCCGTTATCCGGCTTGAATTCTGAACTATTTTAGAGCCCCTTCATTTTTGGAGGGGCTTTTTCGTTAATCTATCTAAAACAGATTACGATTATTTCGTAAATACATTCTTTTTAGTAACTTGCAGTCAGTTTAACCTCATATAAATGATATACTGTATGCGAAAGCTTTTTATCTCCTTATGTTTCAGTGCATGCTGTTCGCTTCTGGCGGCACAGACCACAAATCCCATTCAAGAGGCGATGGCCAACTACGATTATGAAACAGCCTTGATGCTGATCGATCAAGAAACCCCGACCGTCCCCCTACTCTACCAAAAAGGGAAAGCGCTGAAAGGGCTGGGCAATAACCTTGAAGCTCTGAGCGTATTTCAGGAAGTCGTAGCTCAGGATTCTCTCAATCCCCGGGCATACATTGAAGCCGCCGAATGCTGCAAATCACTTGCCAAATATAGCGAGGCACTGGATTACTACCAGAATGCGCTCCACATAAATCCGGACAATAAATACGCACGCATTCAGTATATCAGTCTGCTGATGAACATGAAGAGATACCGTGAGTCTCTAAAGGAAAGTAACCTGCTGGCAGAAAGGGACAGTTCCGCCTATGTACTACACCTTAGAGCCGAAAGTATGGGGCAAGTCTATGACAACACAGAAATCATGCATGTGATAGATGCCTACCTGGACATACAGAAAAGGTATCCCAATGATTACCTGTCTGCTGCCAAACTCGGCAACATCTATGTAGCAGGCCACCAGTATGAAGACGCCATAAACATAACGGAGAAATACCGTTCCATAGACTCCACCAACGTCCTTGTGAACCGCATCAATGCCCAAGCCTATTGCCTGAACAAAGATTACCCCAAAGCAATAGAAAGATATGAACAACTGTTACAGGAAAAAGACAGTTCTTTCCAAACCTGCTTCTACGCCGGAATCAGCTATTATGCCCTCGAAGACTTCTACCCAGCACACGACCTGCTGGAAAGGGCTCTTAAAGATGACAATACCAACATCAACGTTCTCTATTATCTGGGACGCGCCTGCTCCAAGACATCATGGAAAGAGGATGGAGTGACTTATCTGGAAACTGCCGTAAGCCTCGCCATGCCCAGCGACAGTGTCATGTCCCGCCTATATGTGGGGCTTGCGAACTGCTACAAGATGGCATATCAATACACAAACCAAGTAAATGCCCTCCTGACGCAATACGAAAAATACGACCGGCAGAAACACAGACTGCTCTACGACGCAGCTTTTGTCTATTATCATTATTTGCAAGATGTGTCCAAAGCGGAGAAATACCTAACGGCATACCTGAAAACCCGTCCGAAGAACAGTAAGGACAAGGCGCAGGAAGTGGATGCCGACGGGGTCCCCGTCATCGGAGAGGATAACCGGTACAATGCTGCCGAGAACTGGCTGAAGGACATCAGGGAAAAGCGCAAGAAAGAAGAGTTTTTCAAAGGAAAGGTCGATACTGCCAGCGTAGCCCCTATCAAATAGAAGCCAGTGAAAACGTTTGCATAATATAATAAGGTACAGTAACGGAGAAAGATTAACTTTCTCCGTTATTTGTTTTAAATTAGCGCAAAAATTAACCGTAAAGTTACTATCATGAAAAAAGTATTCTTAATCTTGGGAACACTCTTACTCTCCCTCAGTACGTATGCAGCGATGAACGTGAACAAAATCGACCCTCCGTTCTGGTACGCCGGAATGCAAAATCCGGAGCTCCAACTGATGGTTTATGGCGAAGGCATCGGCAATGCGGCAGTATCCGTCAATTATCCCGGCGTCTCATTGAGCAGCACCGTCAAGCTGGAAAGCAACAACTACCTCCTGGTCTATCTGAAACTCGACAAAGACGTGAAACCCGGAAAAATCAACCTCACCTTTACTGAAGGGAAAAAGAAACTCGTAAAGGAATATGAACTGAAGGCCCGCAGCAAGAAAGGTTGCGAACACAAAGGTTTCGACGCTTCCGACGCGCTGTACCTGCTGATGCCCGACCGCTTTGCCAACGGCAATCCGGACAACGACCAGATTGCAGGCATGGCCGAGTACAAGGTAGACCGCAACGATCCCAATGCCCGCCACGGCGGTGACCTTGCCGGCATCGAACAGCACCTCGACTACTTCTCCGACCTCGGCGTCACAGCCCTCTGGTTTACTCCGGTACTGGAAAACAACATGACCGGCGGTTCCTATCACGGCTATGCCACCACGGATTACTACAAGGTAGACCCACGCTTCGGTACCAACGAAGAATACAAGCAACTGATTGAAAAAGCCCATGCACGCGGCATCAAAATCGTAATGGACATGATTTTCAACCACTGCGGCGTAGAGCATGTATGGATTAAGGACATGCCCTCCAAAGATTGGTTCAACAACCCCGACCACGAAAACAACTTCGTGCAGACCTCCTTCAAACTGACCCCGCACGTAGACCCTTATACTTCCCAGTACGATGCCGACCAGATGAACGACGGCTGGTTCGTACCTTCCATGCCCGACCTCAACCAGAAGAACCCTCACGTTTACCGCTACCTGGTACAGAACAGTTTCTGGTGGATTGAATTCGCCAACATCGACGGCATCCGCATGGACACTTACCCGTATGCCGACTATGATGCCATGAGCAACTGGATGAAAGAGCTCAACGAAGAATATCCCAACTACAACACTGTGGGCGAGACCTGGGTTACCGAACCCGCCTACACCGCCTGGTGGCAGAAGGATTCCAAGCTATCAGCCCCCAAGAACAGTAACCTCAAGACCGTTATGGACTTCAGCTTCTTCGACAAGATAAACACCGCCAAGAATGAACAGACCGAAACTTGGTTCAAGGGACTGGACCGCATATACAATAACTTCGTATACGACTTCCTCTACCCCAACCCCGCTTCCGTACTGGCATTCATCGAAAACCACGACACCGACCGCTTCCTGGGCGAAGGCGACAACCTTCCGATGCTGAAGCAAGCCTCTACCCTGCTGCTTACCACCCGCCGCATTCCGCAACTCTACTACGGAACGGAAGTTATGATGAATGGCGTGAAGAGCAAGAGCGACGGCTATGTCCGCAAGGACTTCCCCGGTGGATGGACCGGTGACGCAACAAACGCACTGACCCCAGCCGGACGTACCAAAATACAGAACGAGTGCTACGACTTCTACAAGACCATCCTGAACTGGCGCAAAGGAAACGATGTGATTGCCAAAGGCAGCATGGTGCAGTTCATGGTACAGAATGGTGTTTATGCCTACGCACGCCAGTACGAAGGCAAGACGATATTCGTGATGCTGAACGGTACAGATGCAGAGACCACCGTTCCTTTGAAATTCTACAAGGAAATCCTGAAAAACAGCAAGCAGGGAAAAGATATTCTTAGCGGCAAGGCCATCACCTTCGGTGAAGAGCTGAAGATGGGCCCCAGAGAATCATTAGTGATAGAATTATAACGCGTACTCCACACAGAGAGCTCATTCTTGCAAATCTCCCTTGCAGATAGCTGGCAGACACTTCTCCTGCCAGCCATCTGCAAGGGATTTTTAGTATGGAATAGGTGTCACGGGGATATGCTTTTCACCGGTCTCAAATATAGCTAATCTGTTAGTTCATAACGGTGAACACTTTGTTCCAGTATAGAGAAACAAAGTGTTCGGATATGTAGAAACAAAGTGTTCTTACGTATTGGAACAAAGTGTTCTCTTTATTGAAACAAACTGTTCAGTTAAGGGAAACAGACTGTTTTGTTAAAGGAAACAGACTGTTGTACACGTTGAAACATCCGCTTCTGAAATAAGCGGCGAACTTAACCATCCCACAACACCGGCCTATATACAACAAGTCAGCCCTTGCAACATCAATATTGCAAGGGCTGACGCTATATTCGGATTATCTTTCGATTAGTCCAGTTGAGCCAATTTGTTCTCTGAACCAAGCACGTTGATGATTTTATGCTTGTACAGTTTTTCCATATTATCACGAGCCGGGCCCAGATACTTACGCGGGTCGAATTCTGCCGGTTTTTCAGCAAATGTCTTGCGGATAGCAGCTGTCATAGCCAGACGTGAGTCAGAGTCGATGTTGATTTTGCAAACAGCAGACTTGGCAGCCTTACGCAACTGTTCTTCGGGAATACCGATAGCAGCTTCCAATTTGCCACCATACTTGTTGATAGTATCAACTTCTTCCTGAGGAACTGAAGAAGAACCGTGAAGAACGATGGGGAATCCCGGGAGTTTCTCCATTACAGCATCCAGAACGGCAAATTCCAGAGGAGGAGGAACCAGACGACCGGTAGCAGGGTCAACGTGGCATTGTTCGGGTTTGAACTTGTATGCACCGTGAGAAGTACCGATTGAGATAGCCAGTGAATCGCAACCTGTACGGGTAGCGAAGTCAATAACTTCTTCAGGATTAGTATATGTATGGTGTTCTGCAGAAACTTCATCTTCTACACCGGCCAATACACCGAGTTCGCCTTCTACAGTTACGTCGAACTGATGAGCATAATCAACTACCTTCTTAGTCAGTGCAACGTTTTCTTCGTACGGAAGGTGTGAACCGTCAATCATTACTGAAGAGAAACCGGAGTCGATACAGCTCTTGCAAGTTTCGAATGTATCTCCGTGGTCAAGGTGAAGAACAATTTCAGGATGTTTGCAACCCAATTCCTTAGCGTACTCAACAGCACCCTGAGCCATGTAACGCAACAGCGTAGCGTTGGCATACTGACGGGCACCCTTAGATACCTGAAGAATAACCGGAGACTTTGTTTCAACTGCAGCCTTGATGATAGCCTGCATCTGTTCCATATTGTTGAAGTTGAATGCCGGAATAGCATATCCACCTTTGATAGCCTTAGCAAACATCTCTCTTGTGTTTACCAGTCCTAAATCTTTGTAATTAACCATTTTGTTTAAATTTTATTGTTAGTGAATTAAAATTCTACGCAAAAGTAATCATTATCCTTTAAAGTAAAGAACTTGAGAGGAATAAAATATCCGGCTCATCCTACCAAATCCATTCTATTTTAAAGCTATTGGCTTCATTTAACAGATTATTGTAATCTCTATATTACAAACTCTTTGCATTTATCTCTGCCAGTCATACTTTTGCCATCTATACTTCTATCAACAAAAAAGCCGGAGAACATGTTTGCTCTCCGGCATCTGTTTACACATTATTATGTAATACTAATTTTTCAGATAGATGATGGTCGGCAAATGGTCACTGTAACCGTTCAGCCAAGTCCTGCCCCCATGCGTACGCAAGGGGGAACCTTTGTATTTGCCATCCTGCTGAATCAGATAATCGCGGATGAAAACTTCATTGTGATCATAGCGCAACCCTTTCTTAGCCTTCAGCAACGGTTTCGAAATGACAATCTGGTCAAACAAGTTCCACTTGCCCCGATAGAGCAATGTCCCCACTCCCTTGTCTTCCAGTGTCTCCCACCAGGGATTGTAGAATTCGCCTTTCTTCACCTGCTTCGGATATTTGCGTGCACCCAGCACCTCCATGCTTTCATCCATCGGGTCGTCATTCATATCCCCCATCACGATGAGTTTCAGCTTCTTGTCGCTACGCATCAGAGAGTCCTTCAAGGCTTTTACCTGCCTGGCTGCATGCACACGCACCGGTGACTTTGCCCCACGGGAGGGCCAGTGGTTCACTATCACGCAGACACGCTCTCCCGCCAGTTGTCCGTCCACAATCAGGAAGCCGCGCGTCAAGTGCACCGTATCCCCCTCAAAAGGAGTAGAAAGCACCAACTTTGAGTGGGTAACGCTGAACTGCTTCGGGTCGTACAGCAAGGCACAGTCGATGCCCCGTCTGTCCGGTCCTTCATAATGCACGAACTCATAATTGGAAATGGCCGGCTGCTTCACGAGGTCTTCCAGCACCCGGCTGTTCTCCGCCTCTGCCACACCGATGAATGCCGGACCTTCCGGCACTAAATCACGCGAAAGGGAACCCAACACTTTGGAAAGGTTCTGCAGCTTGGACTCATACTTCTTTGCCGTCCATTGGTAACTGCCGTCGGGCAGGAACTCATAGTCATTCTTACCTGCATCATGAATCGTATCAAACAAGTTCTCAAGATTGTAGAACGCAACACTATACAGTTTCCGTTCCGCATTTTGTGCCCCCAGCGTTGCCACGCACAGCCAGAAAGAGCATAAGACAAGTAGTTTCCTCATAAATTCACAAGATTAAGTCCTGCAAAAATCAGAAATAAAATGCGATAAACCTACTAAATAAAAATAAATCTGAATTTATTTTGTAGAGTCTCCAACTTGCACTATCTTTGCGCTCTGAAAAGAAGACCATTACACTATTTATTACCAAAATAGTAACAGAATATAAATTTTTAAAAGAAAATATCAAAATGAAAAAAGGTATTCATCCTGAAAATTACCGTCCGGTAGTATTTAAAGATATGTCAAATGGTGATGTATTCTTGTCTCGTTCCACTTGCAACACGAAAGAGACTATCGAATTCGAAGGTGAAACTTATCCGCTGGTAAAGCTGGAAATCTCCAGCACCTCTCACCCGTTCTACACAGGTAAGTCTAAGCTGGTTGACACTGCCGGTCGTGTTGATAAGTTCATGAGCCGTTACGGTAACCGTAAGAAATAATCAGTTTTCAAGCAAACTGAAAAAAGGGAGTCTTTCACTGAAAGGTTCCCTTTTTTGTTTCCGCCTCCCACTGCAGGACCGATAAATAGGGAATCTCCTATCACAGAATAGGGAAAAAAACGAGAAAGGGAAAAAACACTTCCCTATTTTTGTATCATCAAAACCGAAAACATATACTAATCATGAAACGACTTGCCACCCTATTCATCCTGACAATCCTTGTCGCAACGGCAGGATTTGCCAAGCCCCAAAAGTACAAAGATTTAAGCGGGAACATCGCTGTCAAAGGAGAATTGACAAAAGAGTACCGGCAATCTCCCGCCGGTACACCGGTCATTATCCGCCGGGTTGTCAAAATGAAGAATCCCGGTGAAAGCAGCAACAACATTTGCTATGCTGTCGAAATGAACGGCATACAAGAGACCATTCCTTTGAATGAGATGGGGCACATTGCCATATCCGCTCCGCAAACCGACCGGGAATTCTGGCAGCAGATATACTTGAAAAACCATCTTTACGAATATTTCAGCGACCGCGGCTACAAGCACAAACTGCGCCAGGAAATCGACGAAGAGTGCCTGGAGTATCTCGACAAACTGAATGAGATAGCCTATCAGGAAGATTACATCGTTTCGTACGTGCAGGGAGTGTTCTCCAAGTTGAACGCCACCACCATTGACAGCAATCGCGGGGAGAGTCTGAACATACGTATCATCCAGTCGCCCGAACCAGATGCCTTCATGCTTCCCAACGGCTCCATGGTTATCAGTACGGGCCTCCTCTGCACTCTTGATTCCGAAGACGAACTGGCCGCCGTCATCGCATGTGAGCTGGGACATTTCGTCCTCGACCATCAGGTAAACAACATTTACCGTGCCGAGCGGCGTGCCAAGCGTGCAGCTTTTTGGGCAGATGTCTTTGCCACTACCGCCAGTGCAGCCCTCGATGTGGCCTACTGGGACGATAATGAAGATGCTTATGCCGTCAGTCTGGTGGCAGATATCGGAGCCATCGCTTCCCTTTTGAGCATTCCGGCAACGGACCGGTTGGGGATGAAATACAAAACTTCCCAGGAAATCTCTTCAGACCGCCTTGCGCGCCAACTTCTGGCATTCAAGGGATATAATCCCGACGGAATCGCATCGGCCCTCGGTAAAATTATAGGGTATTACAACCTGCACCAACGCAACAAGGACATTCCTCGCTACGGCAGCATCGGCAACCTGCAAAAGCGTATAGAAAAGGCCGGTGAATCCCATAGCCTGAGTGCCCGCCCCTACCTACGGACCACCAGCGATGTCGTTTCTTTCAACGCAAGTATGAACTACGCCAACAAGCGCTATAAGGAAACTGCCCGGCTGATACGCAAGAACATTGACAACAGACTAGCCACAGACAATGACTACATCATCCTGGTAAAAGCGGAAATGGCACTGTCTAATACGGAAGAAGTGAACAACCGCTGCCTCGCCATGCTTGATAAAGCCCAGGAGATGGCAGGAACAAGCCCCAATCTGGACATATATAAACAAAAAATACTATTATTGATGCGCATGAACAAACAAGCCCAAGCCGCCGATATACTGAAAGAATATATCACCTTGCTTTCGGCCTACGAAGGCCAGGGCATAGAAGGAACCGAAAAGGAATGGACCAATAAAGAGATAGGTTGGGCAAACCAAATGCTGGACAGGATAAGCAGAATATAGAGAAAGGAATAACTAAGAATGAAGAATTTGACTGCGCGATGATGCCGCATGACAAATTCTTCATTCTTCTTATTTTAGTTATTCATTCAAATTACTGTTTGCGGAACGGCGGCTTCACAACCACAGCTTTCAGCTTACGTCCCCGCATGTCAATGCAGATTTCCGTACCGACTTTGCTGTACTCGGGTCTGATATACCCCATTCCGATACCAATCTTGCGGGTAGGCGACATAGTTCCGGAGGTAACCACACCGATGGCAGTACCGTCTGTACTATACAGCTCGTAACCATGACGGGGGATACCGCGGTCTATCATTTCAAATCCCACCAACTTACGGGTAGTGCCTTCCGCTTTCTGTTTTTCCAGCATCGGGCGATTGGTGAAGTTCTTTCCCTCCACAAACTTGGTAATCCATCCTAAACCCGCTTCAATGGGCGAAGTGGTGTCATCCAAATCATTGCCATACAAACAGAAGCCCATTTCCAGACGAAGCGTATCGCGCGCACCCAGACCAACTGGCTTAATGCCGAACTCCGCGCCTGCCTCGAACACGGCATCCCAAATCTTCATGGCAGCCTCCGGATAGAAGTAAAGCTCAAAACCACCCGCACCGGTATATCCGGTATTGGAGATAATGACATCCTTTTCTCCGGCAAACTCACCGTGGGTAAAAGTATAGTAAGGAAGGTCGGAAAGATTAATGGAAGTCAGCTTCTGCAAAGCCTGAATAGCCTTCGGTCCTTGCACAGCAAGCTGTGCCATGTGCTCGGAAGCATTTTCCAATTCAGCGCCTTCCGTGTTATGAGACACACACCAGTTCCAGTCTTTCTCAATGTTCGACGCATTCACGACAAGCAGGTATTTCTCCGGCTCATAATGATAGACCAGAAGGTCGTCCACAATGCCTCCATTTTCATTTGGGAAGCAGGTATACTGCACTTTCCCCGGTGTGAGGGCAGCTATGTTATTGGAAGTCACTTTCTGCAGAAAGTCCAAAGCATGGGGACCTTTCACCCAAAATTCTCCCATGTGTGAGACGTCGAATACACCGACACCCTGACATACTGTAAGATGCTCGTCAATGATGCCGGAATACTCGATAGGCATATTATATCCCGCAAACTCGTGCATCTTGGCACCCAGCGAGATGTGTTTTTCGGTAAACGGAGTGGTTTTCATGGAACTATTAGAGTTATGAGTTATGAATTATCTATTTGCTTGCTACGAGCTCGGCAATCTTGACGATGACGTTCATGGCTTTCTCCATGTTCTGGATAGGCACGAACTCATAGCGGCCGTGGAAGTTCAAGCCACCGGCAAAGATATTGGGACAAGGCAGGCCCTTGAAAGAGAGCTGGGCACCGTCCGTACCTCCGCGAATGGCTTTTACACGAGGCTCTACACCTACCGCCTTCATGGCGGCAAAAGCGGTGTCGATGATATGCATCACCGGTTCAATCTGCTCGCGCATATTATAGTATTGGTCGCGAAGTTCCAGAGTAGCGGTACCCGGACCGTATTCTTCATTGATTTTTGCCACAAGACGTTCCATCTCCTTCTTGCGCTCTTCAAAGCGGGTGCGGTCGTGGTCACGGATAATGTAAGAGACTGTTGTCTGCTCCACCTCGCCGGTAATGCCTATCAGATGATAGAAACCTTCGTAACCTTCGGTATGCTCCGGAGCCTCGTCAGCCGGAAGCATGGACATGAAACGGTTGGCAACGCGGATAGAGTTAATCATCTTATTCTTGGCATAGCCCGGATGCACATTCCGTCCCTTGAAGCTTATCTTGGCAGAGGCCGCATTGAAGTTCTCGAATTCAAGTTCACCCACTTCTCCGCCATCCATGGTATAGGCCCATTCGCAACCGAACTGCGCTACATTGAACTTATGGGCGCCCAAACCGATTTCCTCATCCGGATTAAAGCCGATACGAATTTTACCGTGCTTGATTCCGGGGTGCTCCTTCAGATATACCACCGCCGATACAATTTCGGCAATACCGGCTTTATCATCGGCACCAAGCAAGGTCTTGCCGTCGGTCACAATCAAATCTTCCCCTTGATGGTCGAGCAGTTCGGGGAACTGGGCAGGAGAAAGAACCACATTCTCTTCGGCGCAAAGAACAATGTCCTTACCGTCATAATTCTGCACGATACGCGGAGAAACATTCTTGCCACTCATATCGGGGCTTGTATCCATGTGGGCAATAAAGCCGATGACGGGCAACGGCTTGTCTGTATTGGCAGGAAGAGTGGCGAACAGATAACCATTTTCGTCCAACGTGATTTCTTCCAGACCCAAAGATTCCAATTCTTCTTTCAGATACCGGGCAAACACCATTTGCCCCGGAGTACTCGGAGTAATCTCAGTCTCTTCACTGGACTGAGTATCGAAGCTTACGTACTTTAAAAAACGTTCTACTAAAGTCATGATGAATAATGATTAGTGATTAATGGTTAGTGATTAATGGTCAGTGATTAGTAATTGGCGAAAAGCATTATCCGAATGGCATTAATCATTAATCACTAATCATTAACCACTATTTTGTGCTGTAAAGATAAAAAAAGGGGCGTGAACTGCCAAGCAATTCACGCCCCTTTTTTATTCCTTAAGGACAAAATGTCAATCAAAAATGGCTGCTACCATCAAAACAATGCGTACATATCTTACACTTAGGCAATCCGATAGCTTCAACCAGAGTTTCCAACGTATTGAACTTCAAGGATGAAAGTCCGAAACGCTCGCGGATAACGTCCACCATCTTTTCGTATTCGGGTGAGCCGGTAGTGGCATACTTATCGAGATTCTTATTCTCGTCACCCTCCAGTTCCTTGATGACACGACGGGTAATCAGTTCCATGTCGCTTTTGGAAGCCGTGAATCCTACAAACGGGCAGCTATATATCAATGGAGGACAAGCAATCCGGATATGCACCTCCTTGGCACCATACTCATACAGCACCTTCACATTGTCGTGCAACTGGGTCCCCCGGACAATAGAGTCATCACAGAACAGCAGACGCTTACCCTCGAGCATGGCACGATTGGGAATCAGCTTCATCTTTGCCACCAGCGAACGCAATTCCTGCTTGCTGGGAGTAAAACTACGAGGCCAAGTCGGAGTATATTTGGAAATGGCACGATGATAAGGAACTCCTTTACCTTCGGCATACCCAAGCGCCATACCTACACCCGAATCAGGAATACCGCAGGCACAATCCACCTCTGACTTATCTGTCTGTGCCATCTTGAAACCGGAGGCAAAACGCACTTCCTCCACATTCTTACCTTCGTAGCAGGAAGTGGGGAAACCGTAATATACCCATAGGAAGGAACAAATCTGCATTCCCTCATCAGGCTTGCGCATCTGTTCCACACCATCGGCACGCAGGCGAACAATCTCTCCGGGTCCCAAATAACGGTCTATCTCATAACCAAGATTCGGAAAGCTGCTCGACTCACTTGTGGCGGCATACGCTCCGTCTTTCTTGCCAATCACAATCGGAGTACGTCCCCAGCGGTCGCGAGCGGCAATGATGCCGTCTTCCGTCAATAACAGCATGGAGCAGGAACCTTTGATATGCTTATACACATTTTCAATTCCTTCGACAAATGTCTTTCCTTGTATAATAAGGAGGGCGATAAGTTCCGTCTGATTGGTTTTGCCCGAACTGAGTTCGGCGAAGTGCATGTTTTGGGCCAACAGTTTTGTTTCCAGTTCTTGCAGATTTACTATTTTGGCTACCGTTACAATGGCAAAGCGACCGAGGTGGGAGTTAAGGATAAGGGGTTGAGGGTCTGTGTCACTGATGATTCCTATTCCGGAATTTCCTTTGAACTTATCCAGTTCATCCTCAAACTTCGTGCGGAAATAAGTGCTTTCCAGATTGTGAATGGAACGGGTAAACTGCTCCGTTTCTGCATCGTATGTAGCCAACCCACCACGTTTTGTCCCTAAATGTGAATTATAATCTGTGCCGTAAAACAAATCTGCCACACAGCTTGTTGCCTTGGCGACTGTTCCGAAAAAACCTCCCATAAGTTCTGTTTTGTTATTGGTTTCTAAAATTAACGGATGCAAAGGTATGAAGAATTTGCGAAATTCGGGCAGATTTGAAATGAATAAAAAAGGCAATATATTTCTTGCCCACAATAGAAGTTATATTATTGGAAACATATACTTTTGTGATCGAAACCAAACAACTGTATAATGGGAGAAACCGCAAATATTATAATAGCCGATACTCTTCAAGGTCTGGGGACGGACGCATACAGTGGCTATCTTGCACACGCCCTCTGTCTGTCAGGAATCTGCCGATTGAAGTACAATGGAGAGGAGCGCGAGCTACGTGCCGGCGACCTGATGATTGTCCGCAAAGGAAAACTGGTAGAGAAAATTCAACCTTCAGAAGATTTTCGCGTAAAGGTCATCTATATCGCATCGGGCTTTGTGGTGCTGAGTACACCACAGAACAACTACGGCATGAAAGGGCAACTTTCCCTATTTCTCAATCCTATCATGTCCCTGACTACCGAACAGCAAGAGCTATGTCTCCGGGATTTTGAACAAGTGGAATACAGACTCCGGAATACAGACCATCATTTCCATCGCGATATGCTTATCGCCTCCACACAGATGTTGATACTCGACTTCTTCGATTTCCACTCCCATCTATATGGCGAGGACAATATCTCTGTACAAAATGCTTCCATCATGAGCCGTTTCCTCAACATGCTGGAGAACGGAACTTTCCGCGAGCATCGTGAAGTGACCTATTATGCCGACTGCCTATGTGTCACCTCCAAATATCTTTCGGAAGTTTCCAAGAAAGTAAGCGGTTATACAGCAAACTACTGGATAAACCGTTATACCACACTCGACATCTCGCGTTTGCTGCGCGACAAATCACTAACGTTCGTCCGTATTTCCGATATGTTCGGTTTTTCCTCTCCTGCTTATTTTAGCCGTTACGTACAACAACATCTGGGTGTAAATCCGACAAAATACAGAGGTTAATGATTATAGTTTTTGATTGTTTGCCCGTTTCAGATCTATTAGCGAAATATGCTCATTACGATAGCGGGCATTGGGGTTCTTCTCCGTTCCGTCAGGAAAAGAGCCATCTTCCTGCTTTATGAACTGAATAGCCTTCTGCGGACAATTCTGTATGCAGGCAAAACAGAACTCGCAGTCACCGGACGTCTTCACTCCTCTCGACGTCAGCTCATAGTTGCCGCGCGGACAAACGTAGGTACAAATGCCACAGTCAATACAAGCATCAGTCACGGTAAAGAACTTCTCGCTTTTTATCAGGAAGCCCACCTCGGGGTCGAGTCCACTCCGCTGCATAAAACCTTGGTGCTGTTGCCGTTCCTCCTCCGTCACCGGTTCGTGCCAATGCTGCCGACTGTTGATATCTGCCGTTATCTTCTGCAAGTTCTCGGGGATGTGCTTGTCTATCTTGAGTTGCTCGTTCATGTCGAAGTTGGGTAGCCAGTTATCCACCATGATGATAGTGCTGATATAGTCGAACGCATTGTCGGCTTTACGGGATATACGGTCCCAAATCTCTACCGCATCGCACTTCCTTGCACCATAGGTGAGGACAGCAAACTTGTATTCTGCCTTCAGTTTTGCTTTCTGAATGAACTGCCGTACCATATAGGGAGGCATATGACCGTAGATGGGATAAACGATGCCGATTTCATCTGCCTCAAATTCATACTTCCCCCGTTTCACCATCTGAGGGATACTCAACAATTCTGCGTTCTCTCCAGCCAACTGACGGGCGATGTAAAGACTGTTACCCGTTCCGGTAAAATAAAAGATGATACGCTTACTCCTTTTTGTTTCGCAGGATGCCAACGAGAGTAGGCCGGAAGATGCGATAGCACTGCTCATCACGGCAAATCCCATACGCTTTAAAGCCTCCCGACGACTGATTTTCTTATCCGTATTCATATCTCTGATTTTTAATGATTATGCAATCTGTTATCTGAGTGCAAAAATAAAGGTTTCCCCAAAGAACGGACTTACCAAAAACTCGGGTCTTGATGCTATTTTTACGGTATAAGAATGAGCTTACCCTAACACAAAAAAAAGCCCCGCAAAGATTGGACTTCTGCGGGGCCTCACTAATGCCTAATAAAAACTCTTTCTACCCTAAATTATCTCCACTTCTTCACAGCTTTCTTGTCAGCCGGAGTCGCTTCAATCAAGCTCAATGCAAAACCACCGCTACGCGCTTCCTTCACGGACATTTTGGTCTTGCTGGTTACGATACCCTTCTTTATCTGATAAGAAGTAGGGTTCTCCTTGTAATCAGCATCTTTACCGTCGGCATAGAGAGTGGCTACGTATTGCTTGCCCGGTTCAAGGAAGTCGAGCGTAAAGTTGGCTGTACGTGCATTCTCGTCTGTAATACCTCCAACAAACCAGTTGCCGGTTCCTTTTGCCTTACGGGCCACGGTAATGTAATCACCCGGTTCTGCTTCAATGTACTTGCTGTCGTCCCAGTCTACTGCCACATCCTTGATGAATTGGAAAGCATCCATGTGCTTTTCGTAGTTCTCAACCAAGTCGGCAGCCATCTGCAACGGGCTGTATAAAGTTACATACAGAGCGAGTTGCTTAGCAAGTGTAGTCTGCACTTGTCCGTGGGGCAAATCGCCCATAAAGTCAAGTTTGGTATCGAAGATACCCGGTGTATAATCCATCGGACCGCCAATCAAGCGGTTGAATGGAAGCAATGTGGTATGGAACGGTTTGCTACCGCCGAATGCCTCATATTCAGTTCCTCGTGCAGATTCGTTGCCAATCAAGTTAGGATAAGTACGGCACAAACCGGTAGGGCGTACAGCTTCGTGCGCATTTACACAAATTTTGTAGTCGGCTGCCTTCTTCACGGCATAGAGGTAGTGGTTGTTCAGCCATTGCCCATAATGATGTTCACCACGGGGAATCATATTACCTACATATCCGCTCTTCACGGCATTGTAGCCATTATCCACCATAAACTGATAGGCCTTGTCCATGTGACGTTCGTAGTTGCGCACCGAACCGGATGTCTCATGATGCATCATCAGCTTCACGCCTTTGCTCTTGGCATATTCATTCAGCATCTTCACGTCGAAATCGGGATAAGGGGTCACAAAATCGAATACATAATCCTTGGATTTGCCAAACCAGTCTTCCCAGCCTTCATTCCAGCCTTCTACCAATACTTGGTCCAGACCGTGCTCGGCTGCGAAGTCGATGTACTTTTTTACATTTTTGTTAGTGGCACCGTGACGGCCGTTGGGCTTCATTTTGGAGTAGTCCACTTCACCTAGTTTGATGGAGGGAAGGTCGTCTGTATATGCCCAGGTGCTCTTACCTGCAATCATTTCCCACCATACACCTACGTATTTCACGGGCTTAATCCAGGAAACGTCCTCGTAAGCACAAGGTTCGTTCAAGTTCAGCGTGATTTTAGAGGCAAGGATGTCACGAGCATCGTCGCTTACGATAACCGTACGCCACGGTGACGTGCAGGGAGCTTGCAGATAACCTTTATCGCCTACTGCATCGGGAGTAAGCCAAGATTCAAAAACAAAATTCTTATCATCCAGATTCAAGTGCATGCAAGAGTAATCCACCAAAGCAGCCTCGTGCAAGTTGATGTACAAACCATCAGCAGTCTTCATCTGCAAAGAAGTCTGAACACCGGTGGGCGAAAACGGGGTTTGTGAAGAGTTAGGCGTAATGGCCCCTTTCATCAACCCGCGAATTTCAGAAAGTTTGGATTCTGTGTAATCATATTCCTGCGTATCGTAGTCGCCCGGAATCCAGAAGGCTGTATGGTCGCCAGTCATGGCAAACTGAGTACGCTCCTCCTTAATCACGAAATAGTTCAAGTTCTTCTGCAAAGGGAACTCATAACGGAAGCCCATACCATCGTCGAACAAACGGAAGCGGATAATGATGTTCCTATCCTGCGCCTTTTGGTTGAGCGTCACAGCCAGCTCATTGTAGTGGTTACGGATTTGCTTTACTTCACCCCATACCGGTTCCCAAGTCTCGTCGAAAGTGGAAGTCTTTGCATCCGCCAGCGTGAAGCCATTCATCAGACCGGGGTCGTTCTTCAGTTCGAGTCCTAATTTGGAAGGGTTAATCACCGGCTTTCCTTTGTAAGAAAGTTCGTAAACGGGTTCGCCTTGCGCATTTACCGAAAAATTCAATTGAAGTTGTCCGTTGGGAGAGGTAATACTCTCTGCCATTGCTACGCCGCTCACCAACAAAACGAGCAGGAAGCAGGCTAATTTTGTACAGATTGCTTTCATGTTTCTCATGCTATATTTATAAAATTATGTTCCAGATGCAAATATAGGCAGGAAAGAAATACACTCTGACGCAATTAAACTAAAATGATAGATGATTTGTCGGCAAACGTTTGCATGAAAACCAACTTCCCTTGAACAATATCCTGCCTACAAACAAAATAGAAGGAGAAGTATCGCTACGAAAACTTCGCCCTCCATATTTTTACAACTTTAATCGTGCACTGGAATTATCCCAAAGGATTTTCACCTTGGTCCCCGTCATTGCCTCCCGAAGGATTGGAGTTATCCCCTCCACCATTGCTACTTCCATCCGTATAGTCCGTATCGGGAACCACCATCTTGGTGACGCTCATATTGCCCAACATTTGACTAAAAGCTTTCCCCGGAAAAAACAGAATACGTTTACGGACAATGTTACTGGCCGAAACGCCAGCCTCCGTATCAGCACTCTTCCCTACAAAAGAAGGGCGGAACAATCCGAAATCACCTAAACGAACAGTCTTTCCATCGTCTATTTCTTCCGACATGATGTCCACCAGTCCTGCAGCCACTAAGTCCACCGTCTTTCTGTGAATACCAAGAATACGGCTCACTTTGGCACACAACTTATCAAAATCCAATTCACCCGCTCCTACGGATTTAGCTACATACTTTACATTTTTGTCCTTGTCAAAACCAAAGATTCTCTTTGCCACTACATACTGAAGTCCCATAATTTTTAATGTTTTAGAAAGTTAATATAATAATGTAATAAATAGGCCGAAGCCTTTTCCTCTCTTTCAAGAAGTGGAGATCCATCGTGAGGCCTCAACGATAAACTTTCATTCTCTTGAATTCGATGTTGCAAAGTTAGGGTGTGAATGACGGGAATACAAGGAAATGACATCTACAACCAATTTCGTTAAAACTCTAAAAAACAACAAATTAAAAACAACCCTTCTCTACAAGTGAAGAAAGAAAGGCAGGAAGAGAATGAGAAGGAATGGGTACAATCTCTACAGCCAATGAAAATAAATCGCTGATTATCAAGACAAGGTTCTAGAGAGGTCTCTACAATATGGCATTTGAACGGTTAAGACCTCAATTTCAAGAGTGGCTCAAGTTTCACAAGTTATTACCGTATCCAAAAATACAGACAAACCAGTCATCCTTCCAAAGCCCCTTCTACTCGTTTACTAAAATCTCCCGGACATTTTACTAAATCTCCGGCAACGATTTACTAAATCTTGGAGGAAGATTTAGTAAATCGCTTCTGCCCCATCACGAACTATCCGGAACCAAGATTGGCAATCACTCATATCAAATATCAAAATTATATACATCCCACCAATAACTACTTCCCCCAGTACAGAATCGCTTTATGAAATTTCGGGCTATGATTTACTGAAATTCCTTTGTCTTCACTACCTTTGCAGCCAAAACCAACCCCAGAAAACCTATGACTAGATTACTGATAGCTATATTCCTTGGCGGCGGTACCGGCAGCGTACTGCGCTACTGCGTGCAGATGATGCTCCACGAGCGCATAGTCCCCTACTCTTTCCCATGGGCTACATTCACAGTCAATATCCTCGGAAGTTTCCTCATCGGGCTATTCTATACCTTATCCGCCCGTTTCAACCTTTCTACTGAGGTACGGCTGTTGCTGACTACCGGTCTATGCGGAGGATTCACCACCTTCTCCACTTTCAGCAATGACGGACTGATTCTGATAAAGCAAGAATTCTACGGAATGTTTGCCTTATATACCTTATTAAGTATCACATTAGGAGTCCTGGCAGCCTTCGCCGGCGGCGCCTTCGGACGCTGTATATAACCCAAACACCCCTATGAAACCCAGCAAGCCTTTTGTCATGCCTCCCGTACGCATCATCCCTCCTACCTTAGAGGGACAAAGTGAAAGTTCCAAATCATTGGAAGAATGGCTGAATACGGAAGAAACTGTCAGAGACCTTCACTTCGGTAAACGGACAGAGGAACACATGGAGTATTCCTACAAAAGCATCACCAACTGTACTTTCAGTCATATCCAATTCAGCGCCTGCAAACTGAAATCCTGCCATTTCACTGATGTACGTTTTGAACATTGCGACCTTTCCAACATCTCATTTGCCGAAAGTTCTCTGTTCAGAGTGGAATTCATATCCTGCAAACTGGTGGGAACCAATCTGCCGGAAACAATATTGAACCATCTGACAATGAAGGACTGCAATGCCAGATACCTCAATCTTTCCATGAGTAAAATCAATCAAGCCCGCTTCACCTCTTGTGACTTGCGCAACAGCGACGTCAACGACTGCAAACTTGCCTCCATCGCCTTTGAAAACTGTGAGCTGGTAGAATCCGAGTTTTCACACACCCCTCTAAGAGGAATCGACTTGAGCGACTCGCACATAGGAGGTATACGCCTCAACCTGCCCGACATACGGGGAGCCATCGTCAATACTTCCCAAGCCATGGAGTTGACTACTCTTTTAGGCATTACAATAAAGGATTAAAAACGAAAAACAATTCCTTGTTTTCATTTGTTAGTAAGATAGTTTATAATTAAAATTGACTGAATATGAAAATAGAGAAGATTATCGGACGTGAAATCCTCGATTCAAGAGGTAACCCAACTGTAGAAGTAGACGTAACCTTGGAATCCGGCTTCATAGGCCGTGCATCTGTCCCGTCAGGAGCATCCACGGGAGAACACGAAGCATTGGAACTGCGTGACGGTGACAAAAAACGTTACGGAGGCAAAGGTGTCCTGAAAGCCGTGGACAATATCAATAATATCATTGCTCCCAAGCTCATCGGTATGTCCGCCCTCGACCAGATGGGTATCGACCATGCCATGCTTGCACTGGACGGAACCAAAACGAAAGCCAATCTGGGTGCCAATGCCATCCTCGGCGTATCTCTTGCTGTAGCCAAGGCTGCCGCCGCTTACCTTGACATCCCACTCTACCGATATATCGGTGGTACAAATACCTATGTGATGCCTGTACCGATGATGAACATCATCAACGGCGGTTCGCATAGTGACGCTCCCATTGCTTTCCAGGAATTCATGATACGCCCCGTAGGTGCCACTTCCTTCCGCGAAGGTTTGCGTATGGGTGCCGAAGTGTTCCACGCACTGAAGAAAGTCCTGAAAGACCGTGGCCTCAGCACAGCAGTAGGCGATGAAGGAGGTTTTGCTCCTAATCTGGAGGGTACAGAAGATGCCTTGAACTCCATCATTGCCGCCATCAAGGCTGCCGGATACGAACCGGGCAAAGATGTAATGATTGCCATGGACTGCGCTTCTTCCGAGTTCTACCATGATGGCATCTACGATTATACCAAATTCGAAGGTGAAAAAGGCAAGAAACGTACTGCCGACGAACAGATTGACTATCTGGAAGAGTTAATCAACAAGTATCCCATCGACTCTATCGAAGACGGCATGAGCGAGAACGACTGGGACGGCTGGAAAAAACTGACCGACCGTATCGGCAACCGTTGCCAGTTGGTAGGAGACGATTTGTTCGTCACCAATGTGGACTTCCTTGCAATGGGCATCGAAAAAGGCTGTGCCAACTCCATATTGATTAAAGTAAACCAGATAGGTTCGCTGACCGAAACACTGAATGCCATCGAAATGGCACACCGCCACGGATATACTACCGTAACTTCCCATCGTTCCGGTGAAACGGAAGATGCGACTATCGCAGACATAGCCGTAGCTACCAACAGTGGACAAATCAAGACCGGTTCGCTGAGCCGCTCAGACCGTATGGCAAAGTACAACCAACTGCTTCGCATCGAAGAAGAGTTGGGAAACAATGCGGTGTATGGATATAAGAAAGTTATAAGTAATAAGTGATGAGTTATTTGCCGGAAGGCGGGGCTTATAAAGAAGAAAGCAGAAGGGGCGAACCGTCACGGTCCGCCCCTTCTCTTTTTAACCTTAAATCAACAATCAATCTACTACCTTAAAGAAAACTTCTTCTCCACTTTGGCTATCCGGTGCCACCCAAAGAGCAAAGTCTCCGGCTTCCACCGTCTTCACCATATCTATATTCCAGAAAGCAAGTTCACTTATCGGAAGTTCAAACGATACATTTTTCTTCTCACCCGGCTTCAATGTGACGCGAGCAAAGCGTTTCAGCTCTTTCACCGGACGGGTCACCGAAGCAAACTTGTCCTGCACGTAAAGGTGGGCTACCTCGGTACCTTCATACTTTCCGGTATTCTCAAGGTCGAAAGTCACAGTCAGCACATCTTCCTTCTTCAGATTGGCAGACGAGAGTTTCACATTATCATATTTGAACGTCGTATACGACAGACCGTAGCCAAACGGATACAGCGGATCGAAACCTGCATCCATATAGAAAGAAGTACATCCCAACGAAGTCTGCCCCGCTTCTAACGGAATGTCATTCAGCAAAACCTCATTCCGCGTAGCCGGACGTCCGGAACTGTTATGAGCATAATAAACCGGTATCTGTCCTACCATCTTCGGGAAAGTCACCGGAGTCTTGCCACTTGGCACAGCCTTACCCCACAGCAAGTCGGCCAATGCCGGTCCTCCCATGGTTCCGGGATGGAACGAATAAAGTACAGCTGACGAGAGTTCGACTTCCTTTCCTATGGTCAACGGACGCCCTGCCATTACGACAGTAACCACCGGTTTTCCTGTTTTCGCCAAAGCGGCAATCAGTTCGCTTTGCGCACCTTGCAGGTTCAGGTCGGCCAGGCAATGCGCCTCTCCTGAAAGAATAGCCTCTTCGCCTACAAACGCCAAAATAACATCAGCACGTGCAGCGGCAGCAGCGGCTTTGGCAACACCTGCCATATTCTTGTCACGGCTATAAGTCAGACCCGGCTCGTATATCACCTGCACTTTGTCCCCCACCAGTTCCTTGATAGCCTTCAACGGTGTCACGGTTTTTGTCTTGTCACCATCAAATATCCAGGTACCCAATTGGTCATAAGGTGCATTTGCCATCGGACCTACCACAGCAACCGTCTTTACCGAAGATTGCAAAGGCAATGTCTCCTTTTCGTTCTTCAACAAGATGGCCGATTCCACAGCAGCTTGCTTGGCAGCCTCCAGATGAGAAGGAGCATAAAGTTCCTCTATCCGTTTCTCATCCACATAAGGATTATCAAACAGTCCCAACCGGAATTTGATACGCAGAATATTCCGCACGGCATCGTCTATAGCAGACTTCTTGACCTTACCTTCTTTTATCAATTCCGGCAATTCCTTGACAAACGTATAGCTGACCATCTCCATATCCACACCAGCATTCACCGCCTTCATTGCTGCCTCTTTAGAATCGGCAGCAAAGCCATGTGCCATCATTTCGGCTACCGAAGCCCAGTCTGACACTACTATTCCATCAAATCCCCATTCACCACGAAGCACATCTTTCAAAATAAAAGTGTTTCCGGTAGACGGTGCTCCGTCATTGTCATTGAACGAAGTCATGAAAGTAGCTGCTCCTGCCTTGGCTACAGCTTCAAAAGGAGGAAGGTATACATCCCTCAAACGACGCTCCGGAATGAAAGTGGAATTATAATCACGCCCGCCCTCGGCAGCACCATAACCTACAAAATGTTTAGGACATGCGGCTATGGAAGTCGGACTGTTCAGCGACTCTCCCTGGAAACCTTCGACCATAGCAACACCCATCACCGAAGTCAAATAAGTATCTTCGCCACATCCTTCGGCCATACGCCCCCAACGGGGATCGCGAGCCACATCTATCATCGGTGCAAATGTCCAGCGGATACCCACAGCAGAAGCCTCCACAGCCGCTACCCGTGCACCATCCTTAGCCACCTGCGGGTTGAAAGATGCCGCTTGTCCCAAGGGAATAGGGAATATGGTCTTGAAACCGTGGATCACATCACGCGCCATCAGCAAGGGGATGCCCAAGCGGGACTCCTCCATTGCCACACGCTGCAAGGCATTGACACGCACCGGATCTACTTCATTCAGGATAGACCCGACTTCACCTTTCTTTATCAATCCGCTCATATCCTCTATGTTGCCATAAGAAGAAATCTGGTTCATCTGCCCAATTTTTTCCTCCAATGTCATACTGGACAACAGCGTTTCTATTTTCTGCTCGATGACTGCATCATTTTTTGTATCCTGCACTTGAGTACAAGATATAAAAGGAAGCAGCAATAAACAAGCAGAGAGCATTTTCATTGTTTTCATCTCTTGAGTTCAACTTATAAATGCAACTTTTTGGGTGCGGATAATAAGCAATAAAAACATTTATTTTTCAGAGAGGAAA
>NZ_CAXUGK010000026.1:0-62778 GCF_964250605.1 Bacteroides sp. AR20
AAAAAAGGAGTACCGCTGTACTCCAACCTTTGTTAACCTTAAATCTAATACTATGAAAAACACATTGCAAAGATACGTACTTTTGATAAATCTGCAAATTATCCAACTAAAAAAGTATGTTTTATAACACTTATTAGCCGTTTATTCCTTTGCTTCTATTTTTGTTAACAAAAAGGATGCGAATGTGTCAAAAGCACATGAAGACTTTTATAATGTTATAATATTAGGCGCGGATTACGCGGAATAATGCGGATTCAATAAACTAAATCCGTGAAATCTGCGTCATCCGCGCCTAAAATAAAGCGTTAAAGAAGGTTTTGACACATTCCCCTTACCCTTTTACTTCTTGATACATAAATCTTTTAATGCTCTTCTTTGCCGTTTTCTCGAACTCCTCGAAGTGTATCTTGACTTTTGTTATCTGGCAGTAGGCCGGTAATTGCAGATTCAATTCATTCCGATTGTCCTCCATAACCTTTTCGATGTCCGATTGTTCCATACCATGGGCGAATGCATCGTCAAAATCCGGATAGATAAGAGCCACGAGCTTATCGTTCTGCAATACGATAAGTGATTCGGACACATAGGGCATGTTGTTCAGTTTGCTTTCAATCTCCTCGGGGTAGATGTTCTGGCCACTGGCTGTGAGCAACATGTTCTTACTGCGTCCGCGGACAGTGACATATCCTTCGGTATCCATCGTTGCAAGGTCGCCGGTGTGCAGCCAGCCGTTTACATCGATGATTTGGGAAGTCGCTTCGGCATTTTTGTAATAGCCCAGCATCAGATTGGCACCTTTACAGATTATTTCTCCTGCCACGTTCTGAGGGTCGGGAGAGTCTATCTTTACTTCCATGCGGGTGGTTGCCTTGCCACAAGAGGCCAGTTTCAATGTTTCCCAGCGGCTGGAACAAATGATGGGGCCGCATTCCGTCATTCCGTATGCAATGGTATAGGGGAAGCCTATCTGCTTCAGGAAGCGTTCCACTTCGGCATTGAACGGTGCTCCTCCGATGATTATTTCATCGAAATTACTGCCGAATACTTCCATTGCCTTTTTGCGCATGTCAGCCTTGATTTTATCGTTGACAATGGGCATCCGCAATAGCAGCTTGCCTATTTTATTGTCTATCCGGGGCAGGATATCCTTCTTGATAATCTTTTCTACGATAAGCGGTACACACGAAATGACCCGTGGCCTGATTTCGGAGAATGACTGTGCAATAATCTTGGGAGACGGCATACGGGTAAGGAAATACAGATGGGCGCCTGCGGAAAAACCGTATAGAAAATCGTACACCATACCAAATACATGTCCCAGAGGCAGCATGGATACAATATGGTCGCCCGGACGTACGGGGAGCATCTCATGGCAATATGCAACATTGGACCAAAGGCTGCGATAGGGGAGCATGACCCCTTTGGAATATCCCGTGGTGCCCGAAGTATAGTTGATGACAGCCAGTTCTTCGGGTGATTCCTCCTTGCGGTAGCTGATATGCTCGGGGCGGAAATTCTTGGGGAAACGTGTGCCATAGAGGACGTTGCGATGTTCGAAAGCCTCCATCAGCTGCTCGTTGCGGCAAACTACCGGAGTGAAGTCCGTCAGCAGTACGATACCCATCAGCAGGGGCATTGCCTCTTCATTGAGGTTTTCCCATGCCCGGTCGCCGACAAACAGCAGCTTGGCTTCGGAATGGTTGACGATGTTGTGGATATTGTCGGCCTTGAACTCATGCAGAATGGGAACAATGACAGCTCCATAGGTAACCGTCGCCAGAAAAGCGACTGCCCAATGTGCACTGTTACGTCCGCAAACGGCAATCTTGTCACCGGGCCTGATGCCGGCGCTTTCCAATACGATATGGAATTTGGCTATTTTCCGTGCTACATCTTTGTATTGCAGTGTAATTCCTTTGTAGTCTGTCAGGGCGTTGCGATCCCAGTTTTTAATAATGCTTTGTTCTATATAATCGATGAACCCTTGTTCTTGTTCCATTCAGCTGTTGCACACTTTAGTTAAAACTGCGCAAAGATAGGTCTTATAGTGATGCAAAGCAAATAGTTTCCACTTTTTTCTTACCCTGGAACGGATAGAAACTTATCTGTAATTCTTATTCCTTGCTATTTTCCGAAATAAGAAGCAGCTTGTCACCGGCATGAAGTTTTAATGTTCCGTTCGGAATGAGGTACTCATCGCCACGTTTTACAATCATCACCAGTGTGCCTTTGGGCAGGTTCATGTCTTTCAGGGTGTCTGCCTGCTCCAGCATTTCTTGTGTAATGGTCATGTCGTGCAAGTTGGAGTCAATCTCTTCGGGCAGTTCAACTCCGAAATCATTTCCGGTCTTTTCCAGCGGGGTGGAGAGGCCAAGCAGCCGGGCTACCCAGGAGACTGTGGTACCCTGGATGACCAGTGAGACGATGGTTATGAAAAATACGATGTTGAAGATGACATGGGCGCCGGGCACATTAGCCACCACGGGATAGGTGGCAAAGATAATGGGTACTGCGCCACGTAATCCTACCCACGATACGAATAGCCGTGACTTGAGGGTGATTCTCTTGCCAAAAGGCAGCAGGCAGAGAAAAACACTGAGAGGACGTCCCACGACAATCATGAAGACGCCGATGAGCAATGCCACGACTGCAACTTCCAGCATCTCATGGGGGTTGACAAGCAGACCGAGGCAGAGGAACATGATGATTTGGAAAAGCCAGGTCAGTCCGTCCATAAAAGTATAAATCTCTTTCCGGTGCATGATTTTGTTATTGCCTACCATCATTCCGGCGATATACACGGCCAGGTAACCGTTGCCTTTCAGCAGGTCGGTGATGGAGAAGGTGAAGAATACAAAGGACAGCAACAGGATAGGATAGAGTGCCTGGTTGTCTATATTCAGCCGGTTCAGCATAAGGATGGCCAGCTTTCCGAGGAAATAACCGGTTGCGGCACCGACAATGAACTGTATGGCAAAAGAGCCCAATATCTGGGGAACTCCCATTCCGGAGGACTGGATGAATTGAATCAGCACGATTGTCAGCATATATGCCATCGGGTCGTTACTACCGCTTTCCAGTTCCAGCATGGGGCGCAGATTATGCTTCAGGTTCATTTTTTGTGAACGCAGAATGGCGAATACAGAGGCTGAGTCGGTAGATGACATGGTGGATGCAAGCAAAAGGGAGGTTATCAACGGCAGGTGGATGTTGGTCCAGCTCATGCCGGACAGCCACCAGATAAATAATCCGGTAAAGAGGGCCGTGAGCAGCACTCCTGCAGTTGACAAAACAATGCCGGGAGTCAATATGGGCTTTATCTCCGTAAACTTGGTGTCCATGCCACCGGAGAACAGAATGATGCTGAGTGCAACCATGCCGATGAACTGTGCTTCCTTGGCGTTGTGGAACTGCAATCCCAATCCGTCACTGCCGAACAGCATACCGACGACAAGGAAAAGCAATAACGCAGGCACTCCGAAACGGTAGCCGGTCTTGCCGACAATGATGCTGACGAAAAGTAATATGGAACCTATAAGTAGTATGTTTCCTGCTGTAAATATCATAAATTCTATGCTATATAGTTTGAAATGTGATGTTTCTTATGTCTAATAGTACAAAGATATGCAATGTGTTTAACAAATACAAATCTAAAATAGTTCAATTGAATTTTAAAATAAAGGTGGTTTCTTTACCAGGCAATAAGGATAAATTTCCGCCGGAAAGCCTCATTATTTGCCGGGAAATACTCAATCCAATACCGCTTCCACCCTCTTTGGTCGTAAAGAAGGGGATAAATATGTGTTCGGCAATGTCATTGGGAATGGCAGGTCCGTTGTTGGAAATTTCTATCAGTATGGCTTCCGCTTCGTTGCAGTAGGCACGTATGTTGATATGTCCTTCTTTATCTGTATTTTTATCCGATTCGATGGCTTGTATGGCATTTTTCAGTAGGTTGATGACCACTTGTGATACCAGGTTCTCATCGGCATATAGAATAAGGTCGCTTGGCGCGATGTCCGTATGAAAGGTGACCCGGACATCGGGGTGCTGGTGACGGGCGAGTTCGACCATCCGCTCGATAAAGCTTTTTACGTAGAACAAGGATGGTTCGGGGGTGGGAATACGGGTGAATTTCCGGTATGATTCCACAAAAGAGAGCAGGCCCTTGCCTGTACTGCTGATAGTCTGCAGGCCGTTTCTGATTTCTTCTTTGGAGGCTTGTGCCTCGGTCAGTCCCAGCAGTGTATCGCTCAGGGAGGTTATGGGAGTGACGGCGTTCATTATTTCGTGCGTCAGTACGCGGGTAAGCCTGATCCAGGAATCTATTTCCTTTTCATCCAGCTCGTTGTTGATGTCGTTCAAGGCGAGGATGCGCAGATGTTCTTTACGGACTGTGATGTCGCTGACGCGGACAGACATGTTGACAGTGCCTCGCTCGTTGTTGAAAGGCATTTGCAATTTGTCTCCCGGG
Organism: Bacteroides sp. AR20; assembly: GCF_964250605.1. Classification (NCBI taxonomy): domain Bacteria; kingdom Pseudomonadati; phylum Bacteroidota; class Bacteroidia; order Bacteroidales; family Bacteroidaceae; genus Bacteroides; species Bacteroides sp. AR20. The sequence goes on from NZ_CAXUGK010000026.1 coordinate 4,475, forward strand.
CGGCAATTGGCAAGAAGGGACGAAAGACGCGGATCCACGCGGTTCAGCTGGCTGACGTGGGTAAAGACATTGAGGCCCAGCAAACGGAGGGCTTCGCTGTTTTTCTGATATACGGCACCATTGTCGTTCAGGACAAGGATACCGGTATTCACGCAGTCCAGGATGAGTTCGTAGTATTTTTCTTGCTGGGCTGTTTCACTTTTCACATTATAAAGTATATGGGCAACCCGGTTCAATGCACGGTTCACGAGTCGTGCGTCGGCAGTGTTTTCCGTTTCGGAGAAGTGGATGGCATTGTCGTTGTTTTCGATGGCGTCGAGCATGAAAAGCACTTTCCGCACATGATGGCGGTATAGCTTCTGCTGCCAGTACAAGGCTATGGGAAGCAGCGCGGTACAGAGCGCGCCCCAAAATACGTCCACAGTCCACATCACCCCTGCAAGGAGCGCTACTGCCAGACTGACGGCAACACGGAATGAATAATTAAAGGCCATACTTCTTCATTTTGTTGTACAACGTCTGGCGGGTGATACCCAGCTGTGCGGCGACGGCAGAGAGATTTCCGCTACATTTGTCGAGCGTCTTCCGTATCATCTGCATTTCCATTTCTTCGAGCGTGGATGCGGCTGCTTCGGGAGTGCCGGTTCGCCGTGCCAGCTGGAACAGTTCTGCGGGAAGGGTTTCGTTGTCACAGATGATAATGGCTTTTTCGATGGCATGTTCCAGTTCGCGGATATTGCCGTACCAGGGGTGGAGCGTAAGTTTCTCGCAGGCGCCGTCCGTCAGCTTGACAGGGGGCTTGTCATATTGCTTGCAGAAGCGGGCGATGAAAAGCTCTGCAAGGGGGATGATGTCTTCGGGCCGCTCGCGCAACGAAGGTATCTCGAGATGTATCGTGTTGATGCGGTACAGCAAGTCCTCGCGGAATTCGCCTTTTGCCACCATCTCGGGCAGATTGCGGTTTGTAGCGCAAATCAGCCGTATGTCTACGGGAATGGGAGTGTTGCTGCCTACACGGACAATGCTGCGTCGTTGGATGGCGGTCAGCAGTTTGGCTTGCAGATGGTAGGGGAGATTGCCTATTTCATCGAGAAAGAGGGTGCTGCGGCTGGCTGCTTCGAACTTGCCGGCACGGTCGGCATGGGCATCGGTGAAAGAGCCTTTCATGTGGCCGAACAGTTCGCTCTCGAAAAGGCTTTCGGTGACTGCACCCATATCCACACTTACCATCTCCTGCCGGTTGCGCGGTGAAAGGGAGTGAATTTCGCGTGCCAGCATCTCTTTACCGGTACCGTTCTCGCCCGTAATAAGGATATTGGCATCGGTAGAGGCCACTTTTTCCACCAAAAGGCGGAGCTGCTGCATGGCGGGGCTGTTTCCCCAATACATGTTGCGGGTATCTGCAAACAGGTGGCTGCTTTCTGCCGTACGTCCGGCATTTGGGCCGTTGGCCGGAGATTTTGTTTCAGAAGCTGATACGGCATTCAGTAAGGTTTCCACCAGTTTCTGGTTGTTCCAGGGTTTCACGACGAAGTCTGTGGCTCCTTCCTTGATTCCCCGTACGGCAAGGTCAATGTCGGCATAGGCGGTAAACAGCACTACGGGCAGGGTGGGACATTGCTTCTTTATTTTATGGAGCCAGTATAGTCCCTCGTTGCCGGTGTTGATGCCCGAGGTGAAGTTCATGTCAAGAAGAACCACTTGCCATGACCTTTCCCGCAATACGCTGGGCAGGGTTACGGGAGAGGGAAGTGTGATTATCCCTTCAAAATATGGCTTCAACAAAAGCTGCAAGGCGGTAAGTACGCCTCGGTTATCATCGACAATCAGGATGTTTCCATTTTTTTTTGCCATAAACTATTTCTGTTTTCTGCAGGCAAAGTTAATGATTTATCTGCATTATATTCGGTAAATCTCTCAGTTTTCAAAGTATTAAGATTCTCCTTCTCATTTAGCAAATCCTTATGCCGCTTTATTTTATATTTTTGCTTGCTAAGAATTAATCGTCCGACAGCTGTTGAATTATCGTCCGATAACTGTTGGACGATAATTCAACAGCTGTCGGACGATAATATAACGATTGTGGGACGAATAGATTTAAGTAAAACAGAAATTAGTTTGTAGCAACTTCAGTAAGAGCTCATGGCGGTACTGAAAAAATTTATAGCAGTTGCAGTTTGATGCCAAATGACAAGCTCAGATAATCCTTGGGTTTCAGATACTTGTTGGTGAAGGCGCTGACTACATATAGGTCACATGTACTTATTTCATAGAAGAAAGTGATTTCTTTGGCCGTGAACCGTCGTTGCGGGTCGATGTCGTAAGTGATGCGCTGTCCTAAGAATGCATGGATGCGTACCTTAGAGGAGAAACCATAATATCCTTTAGGGTAGCGTTCCGGTTCATTGACCCAGAATTCATCGCCGAATACCGTGTTCAGATACATGCCGCAAGCCAGCGGTTCTACAGAAAAACGGCTCTGCTTGATTTGCAGGCTCCAGGGAAGGTAGTTCTGCTTGACGGTGAATGTCAGCTTGGTACGTTTGGAGTCATATTTGGGCAATACTCCGAAGAATACGTCTGTTTCCCATTGGTTTCTTCTGCCGTAATCCCATCCGGTACCGAATGACAGCAACCCCATATTGCCGGCAAACTGAATTTTGGTGTGCGTCGGAATCAAGGCCTCCCAATGCCTGCGGTAGCGGTGTACGCGGCGGTCATAACGGTTCTCTCTGGTCTGGCTTTCAATGACGGCATCCGGTTGCAGGTCCATCCATACGGTATCGTGTTCTATGATGAAGATGGTATCTCTCTCTTGTGAAAAAGCAGAAAAAGAGCATACCGACAAGAAGACGACGGCGCATGCCAGGTGATTAATAATATGCCACTTCGCGTTCATATCCGTCGGGGGTTATGGTGAATATATAGTAATTGCGGTTCTTCATGCAGTCGCTCATGTAATACATTATCCCATCTTCAAAGAGGTCTTTCTCGAAGCGATGGTGTTCGTGTGCGGATGTACAGAACTGCAGTCCGGGAAATTCCTTGATGTAACGCTGGAATACGTGTGCCACATTATTGTTGAACTCGTTGCAGAACGGGCGTATATGCATGGACACAACGGTTTTATCGAATTCCTCTTCATGGTCGCGTATCTGTGCGGCAAGAAACTCGAAGTCGGGAATGGGGCGGGAGTAGTCGAATTCGATGGCGTTGGTATTCAGGCAGACAAACTTTACCCGTCCTGCAATGAAGGAGAAATTGGGGTCTCCGAATATTGCACGATAAGTCTCTTCGCCCGTGCCCAGGCAGTCGTGATTGCCGAGAAGTACCACATAGGGTATCTTGAGTTTGTTCATAATGTCCCGTTGCCAAAGGAACTCGTCTGTTACACCGAAGTCACTGACGTCTCCGCCATGAATGACGAAATCTATGTCGTCCCGCTTGTTGAGGTGGCTTACAAAGTCGTCGGTCTCGTCATACCAGCGCTGGGAATCACCCATTGTTACGAACCGGATTGTTGTCTTGTTCTGGCAGTTCTGCTCTATTTGGGCAATGTTGTGGGCATTGACATCGGTTTCACCGCTGATGTGTACATCGTAAGGGTGATAATCTATCATGTCGCAGCCGGCTATAAGCAGGCATAGGAATGAAGGATATAAGAGTTTGGGGAATTTCATGTGCAGGTGCTTCATTTTACGTTTATACTCTATCTTTAGAAAACTGTGGGCAAAGGTAAAGTTTTCATTCTTATGGATTCTTTTCTAATTTCCCTTTTTTTTGTTCTATGAGGCTGAACAGAGATTCGGCCTCTGTCTAATTTTTAGACGGGAGTGTCTAAAAATTAGACACTTTTTTCTTCTTTAATTATGAGATGTATGCTGATAATCAGGTTTGTGCATTCTTTGGCACGCTTTCTGCAATATAGAAAGCAAGAAAATATATCTAATAAACGATAAACGGAATGAAACAAATCTATTATGTAATTCAGACTTTGCTGCGGGGACGTGGTTCGAATATCATCAAGGTCATTTCTTTGGGATTGGGATTGACGATGAGTATTCTGCTTTTCTCCCGCGTGGCATATGAACAGAGTTTTGACACTTGCTTCAAGGATTATGATAACTTGTATCAGGTATGGTCGATATTCTCGGTGAAAGGAGAGAAGTTTGAGCCTCAGGAGTGGAATTGCGGTCCCGTGGCAGGAGCTATTTTGGAGAATTTCCCCAAAGAGGTGGAGTCGGCAGTAAGTTTGAGCACGTCTATGGTATCTGCTCCTCTTTACAATGGAAGCGTGCGTCTTGATGACAGGAAGATTGCAGCCGATTCGCTGTTCTTTCGTACTATGGGCATCGACGTCCTGAACGGGAATCCCGAAAAGGACTTGGTGCAGAAGGATATTATTTTCTTGAGTGAACGCTTTGCAAGGAAAGTGTTCGGTGAGGAGAATCCCATAGGGAAAACGCTTAATTATGACCATCAGTTTGACCTGACGGTGAAGGGAATCTATGCCAATTTGCCTGAGAACGCCACAATCAATCCGGAAGCGGTTATCTCGATGCCTACCTTGTGGAGCCGCAACTGGAATAACTACTCGTGGAGCGGGGGAGACAGTTGGGTAGAGTTTATCCGTTTTCGTCCCGGTGCCGACAAATCTGTTGTCAATGCGCGTATTGATGCCATGATAGACAAATATCGCCCGGCAGAAGATAAGAAAGAGTACGGTTACACGGCTTTTGTGCAGCCCATCCGTGATACATACCGCAATTATGATGATGTGCAGCGGATGCGTGTCATTATGAGCATTCTTGGTTTTGCCATTCTTTTCATTGCGGCGTTGAACTATGTGCTGATTTCCATTTCCTCTTTGAGCTACCGCGCCAAGTCGGTAGGCGTACATAAATGCAGCGGTGCGAGCGGTGGCACGGTTTTCAGCATGTTTTTGCTGGAAACAGGTATCATCATTGCGGCAGCATTGCTGCTGATGGCGTTGATAATGCTCAACTTCCGCGATTTTGTGGAAGACACGGTCGTTGTAAAGCTCTCCACCTTGTTGGCTCCGGAGCGTATCTGGGTACCGTTGTCGGTAGTGCTTCTGCTGTTTATAGTGGGAGGCGTGTTGCCGGGCCGGCTCTTTGCGCGTATTCCCGTATCGCAGGTGTTCCGCCGCTATACCGAGGGGAAAAAGGGCTGGAAGCGTCCGTTGCTGTTTGTGCAGTTTGCAGGCGTGGCATTCATCAGTGGATTGATGTGTGTGGTGATGTCGCAATATCAGTATGTACTGAAAAAGGATATGGGGTATAATCCCAAGCAGATAGCCATAGGTAATGCCTACTGGGATAATGAAGCGACGCGTGACGCGGCTTATCAGTTCTTCAAGGGATTGCCCTACGTGGAAGCGGTGTCCAGCGCCAACAGCACACCCATTAGCGGATATAGCGGTTCGATGATTCATAGTGAGAGCGGGCAGGCACTTTTCTCTTGCCGTTCTTCTTATTTCATGCGCGAGGATTTTCCTGCTTTGATGGGCATGACTATGAAGACGGGACGTATGGCGCGCGATAAAGAGGAAGTCGTGGTGAACGAGACCTTTGCCGAGATGATGCGTTGGGGAGACGACGTCGTAGGCCGTACGGTATATACCGAAGGGAATACATTCAAGGTCGTAGGGCAGTTGAAGGATTTCCAGATAGAGAGTTTCAGAACCGAGAAGATGCCTTTCATAGCCCGTGGGAACAAGAATTTTTATGGAACGGTACATGTTCGTTTGAAAGAACCCTTTACCGAAAATCTGCAGAAGTTGAACCACGATGTAGCCGAGGCTTTCCATGACCAGACCATTGACTTTACCGGCTATGAGAAAAGAATAGAGAATAGTTATAATTCTGTCCGTGTATTCCGTAATGCCACTTTGATGGCGGCAGTGACCATGTTCTTCATCATGCTGATGGGACTGATTGGGTATACCACCGACGAGGTACGCCGCCGCAGTAAGGAGATTGCCATCCGTAAAGTGAACGGGGCAGAGGCTTCCGGCATCTTGGAAATGCTGTCGAGAGATGTACTTGTGGTGGCGGCTCCGGCAGTTGTCATCGGTACGGTGGTAGCATGGTATGTCAACGGAATGTGGATGGAACAGTTTGCGGAGCGTATTCACATCAGTTGGGCAGTATACGTACTGGTAGTGATGGCCAATTTGGTGATTATCGTAGCCTGCGTACTTTGGAAGTCCTGGCGGATAGCGAACGAGAATCCGGTGAATAGTATTAAGAGCGAATAAAACAATATTAAAACATTAAATATCATGATTGAGATTAACAACATCAGCAAAGTATTCCGTACTTCGGAAGTAGAGACGGTAGCATTGAATCACGTAAACCTCGATGTAAAGGAGGGAGAGTTTGTAGCCATTATGGGGCCGTCCGGTTGCGGCAAATCCACCTTGCTGAATATTCTGGGACTGCTGGACAATCCTACTGAGGGCAGTTACAAGCTACTCGGCCAGGAAGTGGCGGACTTGAAAGAAAAGGAACGTACACGCGTACGTAAGGGGAAACTGGGATTCGTGTTCCAGAGCTTCAACCTGATAGACGAACTGAACGTCTACGAGAATGTGGAACTTCCCCTTACGTATCTTGGCGTAAAGGCGGGTGAACGTAAGCGTATGGTAGAGGATATACTGAAAAGAATGAACATCAGCCACCGTGCCAAACACTTCCCGCAACAGCTTTCCGGCGGTCAGCAGCAGCGTGTGGCGATAGCCCGTGCGGTCGTAACCAATCCCAAGCTGATACTCGCCGATGAGCCTACCGGTAACTTGGACTCCAAGAACGGAGCTGAGGTGATGAATCTGTTGACAGAGCTGAATAAAGAGGGTACTACGATTATTATGGTGACCCACAGCCAGCACGACGCCTCGTTTGCACACCGCACGATACATCTTTTCGACGGTAGTGTGGTGGCAAGTGTGGCAGCGCAGGATTTGTAACAGACTTTTAAAACAACTTCCATGAGACAACTATATTACACTCTTCAGACACTGATACGAGGAAAAGGCTCCAACCTCATCAAGATTATTTCCTTGGGACTGGGGTTGGCAGTCAGTATCCTCATTTTTTCCCGTCAGGCATTCGAGCTCAATTATGATACCTGCTACAAGGACCATGAACGTTTGTGTCTTGTCAAAACAGTATGGTATTACAACAACGAGTATCATCCTTCGCATATAACTCTTGGACCGGTGGCTGGTACCATTGCCGAAAACCTGCCTGACGAGGTGGAGAGTGTTACCGTCACCCAGCAATGGTGGAGCAATTCGGCTTGGTTTGCCAATGAACGCCGTTTCCAGACCAATGCCATGACGGCCGATTCTTGTTTCTTTGCCACTATGGGCATTGATGTTGTCAGTGGAGACCCTCGCGAGCTGAATAATCCGGAGGTGGTCTTCATCAGCAGGGAGCTGGCCGGCAGCATGTTTGCCGATAAGAATCCCATCGGGCAGACGGTGGTCTATAACAAACAGATGCCAATGACCGTGAAGGGCATTTTTGAAGATTTTCCCGAAAACTCCAGTTTCTATGGAAGTGGTGTCGTGATGTCTCTGGCTACCTCCTTCAAGCATCATTGGGGATACTGGGGGTGGGGAGGTGGAGACAGCTATATGTCCTTTGTCCGTCTGCGCCCGGGGGTGCAATTGGACGATGTGAACACCCGAATAGAGAAACTTGCCGAGCAGGTGCGCAAGAGCGATGATGTGTTTATCAGTCTGGTTCCGATAAAGGACTACCGTATGGAATTTGGTATCAGTACCATGCGTATGGTATGGATTCTGTTGACGCTGGGAACCGCCATACTTTTTATTGTGGCGATGAATTATGTGCTTATTTCCATCTCAGCCATGAACCGTCGTGCCAAAGCTATAGGCGTACATAAATGTAGTGGGGCAAATACGGGAACTATTTTCGGTATGTTCTTATGGGAGACCGGAGTCATCATGCTTTCTTCCTTGCTGCTCGTAGCGCTGCTTCTATTTAATTTCCGTGAGCCGTTGGAGGACATGCTCGACGTTAGTCTTGCCGGTCTTTTCTCTTGGGAAAAACATTTGGGCACCGCTTTCAGTGATAGTCATTTTGTTTATGATAGGCGGCATGTTGCCCGGGCAGCTTTTTGCCCGCATTCCGGTGACGCAGGTTTTCCGCCGGTACACCGAAGGCAAGAAAGGCTGGAAACGTCCGCTCTTGTTTGTGCAGTTTGCCGGTACCTCTTTTATTTTCGGCTTGTTGGGGCTGGTGCTTATGCAGAGCCATTACATCACCAATAAAGAACGTGGATTCGATTACCACCGGGTGGCTTATGCTTCGGGCGTATCCTTTGACTCGGATGCGGAAAGCGATGCAAATCGTAGTGTGATGCTTTCTTTGCCTTATGTGGAAGATGGAGCTTGTAGCGGTAATCTTCTTACAGACGGATTGAGCGGAGAAGGGGTTACGACTGATAACGGGCAGTGGATGAGCATGCGTTGGGTGGAATTTGGCAAGGACTATGCCCCGTTTATGAAGTTGGAATTTGCGGAAGGCAAGAATATGGATGCCCCTGGGCAGATATTGGTCAATGAAACATTTTTGAAAATGATGCATTGGGAAGATAAACCGATAGGCAGGCAAGTGCGCAACGGCGATCGCATAGCGGGCAATATTGTAGGTGTACTGAAAGACTTTGCTACATCCAATGCCGCTTATGTGGCGGTGCAACCTATGTATGCAACTTATCTTGACCGATTTTCCGGAAACATCCAATTACGTCTGAAAGAGCCTTTTGACGATAACCTCAAGCGTTTGAACGAAGACATGGAAAAGCTGTTTCCCACCCGTGACATTGTATTTTCCTCGTTCCAAAAGGTCATTGACGACCAGAACAGTACCGTCACGGATTTCCGTAATGCAGCTTTACTGGCTGCCATAACCATCCTTTTTGTTACGTTAATGGGGTTGATTGGCTACATCAATGACGAGATACAACGCCGCAGCAAGGAAATTGCCATCCGTAAAGTGAATGGTGCGGAAGCGTCATCCATTCTCCGGCTTTTCTCGAAGGATATATTCTGGATATCCTTGCCGGCCGTTTTTCTTGGAGGGCTGGGAGCCTGGTATATAGGCGGTGTCTGGATAGAGCAGTTTGTGGAGGGAGTGGATTTTGGTATCTGCGGATTCTTGCTTATTGCATGCATTGTACTATTGCTCATCATCGGTTGTGTAGTATTCAAGGCATGGCGGATTGCCAATGAGAATCCGGTAGACAGTATCAAGAGTGAATAAAGAATAACTTCAGGAAATTATGAGGCGGCACATTTATTATACATTACAAAGCTTGTTGCACAAGCAAGGTTCCAATGCCATTAAGATTGTATCTTTGGCATTGGGACTGCTGATGTCTGTATTTCTATTTGCACGGATTGCATTCGAGTTGAGTTTTGATAACTTTTATCATGATTCGGATAACCTTTATATTGTGAAGACGGGTTGGTTGAAAAATGGAGTGTTGGAAGGTAACGAAAGTCGCTTTACCATCATTCCGATTCCGGCTGCCATTGCCGAAGAGTTTCCGGAACAAGTGGAAAGTAGCACAGTGAGCTGTTCTCTTTTTGATAATAGTTTCCAGTTGGGTGAGCGCCAATTAGATATGTCCACGGTGATGGCAGATACACTTTATTTTTCTGTACTCGGTTTGGAGATGATAGAAGGCAATCCACAGGATTTGGCGGGTCCGGATGTCGTATTCCTTTCTGCCAAGTCAGCAAAGGAGGCCTTCGGTGACGAAAATCCGATAGGGAAAACACTGCGTTATGATTTTTGGGGATATCAGACTACACTGCTCGTGAAGGGTATCTTTGCCGATATTCCGTTGAACACTTCTTTGGAGAGGCGTCCAGAGGCAATCATTTCCTTTCCTACTATAGGGCGGCATCTGAAGTGGAACCTAGGTTGGCAAAGCGGCGGAAACTACGACGGTTATCTCAGGCTGCGCAGCCCGCAGGATGCTGATTGGCTGAATGAGCGTATGTCCATAGCTATTGCCCGTCATATTCCACCGGAAAGTGGTTTAGAATTGAGCGTACGTATTGTCCCTATCCATAATCTGCATGTCGAGACTCCTCAAGTACGGAAGATGATTTGGATTATGTTCTTCCTGGGTATCGTGCTGCTTTTTACGACCGCATTGAATTATGTACTCGTTTCCGTGGCTTCGCTGACACAGCGTGCCAAGGCCATCGGTGTACACAAATGCAGCGGTGCTTCGGGAAGTAGCATCTTTTCCATGTTCATGGTAGAGACTGCTATAGTAGTAGGGCTTGCCTTGCTGCTCATTGGACTGCTGGTGTATATTTTCCACGAAAAAATGGAAGAATTGGCAGCTGTACCTCTCAGTGCTCTTTTTGACTGGCAGAATCTTTGGGCACCATTGTCGGTGATACTGTTACTGTTTATTTTAGGTGGTTGCCTGCCTGCCATGCTTTTCGCTCGTATTCCGGTGACACAAGTGTTCCGCCGCTACACTTCCGGGCGTCGTGGCTGGAAACGGGTACTGCTTTTTGTTCAGTTCATCGGAGCGGCATTCATTCTGGGGATGATGCTGATGGTCGTTTCACAGTACAGTTATGTAACGACGCGTGACCGTGGTTGGCGTCTTGAACGTGTGGTATATACCACCCAGCGGGAAGTGGATGGCAATAGCCTGCGTAGTCTTGTCGGCAGTTTGCCTTATGTGGAAGGGGTTGCTTCGGCAGAACGCCCTATATTGTGGTTCGGTTCTAACCAGCCAATTCTTGACAATCAGGGTAACGAGCTTTTCTATCCTCGTAATACTTGGTTCGACAGTGATTTTCTTCCTTTCATTGGTCTGAGACTGAAAGAGGGGCATAACTTGACGGGAGAAGGTCAGTTGCTTGTCAACAGTGTCTTTTGTGAGAAGATGAATTGGACAGACAGCCCCATAGGCAAGCGGGTGAATGATTATGGCACTGTTGTCGGGCTGTTAGACAGTTTCAGTTTTGCCGATATGCCCAACGATAATTTGCCGGTGATGGTGGAATGGACGGGGAAGACAGCTGCCACCCTGCATGTTCGCCTCAAAGAGCCATTGGATGAAAATCTCGCCCGCCTCAATGAAGAGATGCATCGGATTTATCCTCAGAAAAGCCTCGTATTCCGTTCGGTGGAGCAGGAAATGCGCAGTTATGCCGAGTCTGTACGGGTATTTCGTGATGTCACCCTGCTGGTTTCATTGACCATACTCTTTATCATTCTGATGGGACTGATAGGCTATGTGAATGATGAAATCCGCCTGCGTTCAAAAGAGATTGCCATTCGTAAAGTGAATGGAGCGGAGACGGAAAGTATTTTGCTGTTATTGTCAAGAGATGTGCTTTGGCTGGCCATTCCGTCTGTCGCCATAGGTATTGGGGGAGCATGCCGGGCCGGAAAGCTTTGGGCGAGCCAGTTCTCTGATGTTGTGCCATTCCCTATAGGCGGATATATTCTTGTAGGTTGTCTGTTGCTGTTGTTTATCGTTGCTACCGTGGTATTGAAGGCATGGTGCATTGCCAATGAAAATCCGGTAAAGAGCATCAAGAGCGAATAAAGTTGCCGCAACATACATCATGCGTTTGGGGTAGACAGACCATCTGTTTGGGGCGAATAGATGATGTGTTTGGGCTGAATGAATGATATATTTTCGAACAATTTGTTTGTTATAACATAAAATGCATATTTGCAGTAGAATAAATCACTTTCACCTCGCTTTTTCGGTAATTCCTGTGGGTAATCTTTTTACATATATCCACAATGCCACCGCTGCCGTTACAAAAGCAAAGAAGTCCGATACCGGCATACATATCCAGATGCCGTCCAGCCCAAAGTAATGCGGGAATATCAGTAGTCCCGGCAACAGATACAGTAATTGGCGTGTCAGCGATAAGAAGATGCTGATTTTCGCTTTCCCGATGCTTTGGAAGAAATTGCCAATGACAATCTGTGCGCCTACCAGCGGGAATATGGCTACGGCAATGCGTACGCCTCTGGAAGCAATATCTATCAACTCTTCATCACTGGTAAAGATGGCAGATATGGCATGGGGGAACAATTCGCAGATAAGGAAGCCGGTACTGGTGATACATACTCCGGCAATGATGGTCAGGCGCAGGGTAGCCTTCACACGGTCGTGCTTTTGCGCACCGAAGTTATAGCCTACAATCGGTTGCATTCCCATCGTCAGCCCCAATACAATCATTACATAGAGTACCAGCAGTCGGTTGATAATGCCATATGCCCCGATGGCCATATCGCCTCCGTACTGTTGGAGGCTGTTGTTTACGATAATCACAATGACACATGCCGTGACGTTCATCAGGAACGGTGACATACCGATGGATAATATACTACTGATGATACGTTTCTTCATCTTCCAGAACCCCCGTTGCAGACGTACCACACTTGTCTTTTGCAGGAAATGGCTCACTACCCACACCATGCCGATGAACTGCGAGATGACCGTTGCCGTTGCAGCTCCCCGTATTCCCCAGTCAAATTGGAAGATGAAAATGGGAGCGAGGATTATGTTGCAGACTACCGTTACCATAGACGTGAGCATCGCTTTCTTGGGATATCCCGTGGCACGCATGATATTGTTTAGGCCAATCATGGTATAAGTGACGGGGGTACCCAGTAATATCACCTGCATAAAGTCGCGGGCATATGGCAACGTATCATTGCTGGCACCGAAGAAGCGCAGGATGTCATCCAGAAAGATGAATGAAACACTGCCGAATATGAATGCGTTGACCAGGCAGAACATCAGTGTGTTTCCCAATACTTCCGTTGCTCCGTCCAGGTCTTTCTGTCCCAACCGGATGGACGAAATGGTGGAGCCACCTGCCGATACCATCGTACAGAAAGCCACGACCAGATTCATCAGAGGGAAAGTTATGGCAAGTCCGGCAATGCCCATAGGACCTACGCCATGACCGATGAAAATGCTGTCGATGATGTTGTACAACGAAGTAATCGTCATGCCTATAATGGCCGGAATGGAGTACTGCACAAGCAGTTTGCCAATACGTTCGGTTCCTAATATATGCGCGTTGTTCATTTGATATGAGTCAATTAAGGAGCACAAAGGTATAAAATATTTGTTTGATTCGCAGATTATTCCCACCTTTGTACGCTATAATGTTTTGGTATTAACAGATTTAGGTAAAAGAAAGTTTATGGACACAACAAAAGCAACCGCCGTACTTTTTGATTTTGACGGCGTGGTGGTAGACACGGAAACACAGTACAGTCACTTCTGGCATGAAATGGGAAAGCAGTATTTGGGTATGGATGATATTGAAGGCAGGGTGAAGGGCCAGACGCTGGTCTATATTTATGATACCTTTTTTCCGGGCATGGCGAAGGAACAGGCCGAAATTACCGAACGGCTGAACCGCTTTGAACAGGAAATGTCATTCGACTTTATTCCCGGAGTGCTTGACTTCATTGCCGACCTACACCGGAATGGGGTGAAGACTGCCGTAGTGACCAGCTCCAACGAAGCGAAGATGGCAGCTGTCTATCGGGTTCATCCCGAAATAAAGACTCTTTTCGACCGTATCCTTACGGCCGAGATGTTTACGGCTTCCAAGCCTGCACCGGATTGTTTTCTGTTGGGTATGGAGGTTTTCGGCACAACTCCCGACACCACATATGTATTCGAGGATTCTTTCAACGGGCTGAAAGCCGGCATGGCTTCAGGAGCTACCGTTATAGGGTTGGCAACCACCAATTCCCGTGAAGACATAGCTCCGTTGTGTCATTATGTATTGGATGACTTTCAGGGATTCACTTACGATAAATTAACTCAATTGTACAAGTAATCAGAAAAAGGATTACCTTTGCGCCGAAAATTAAATTGAGTAATTGTAAATTGCCAAATTGTAAATACTATCATGGGTTATATTTCAGACGACACTCGTAAAGTGACTACACATCGCCTTGTTGAAATGAAGCAAAGAGGCGAAAAGATATCAATGTTGACATCTTATGACTATACTATGGCGCAGATTGTGGACGGTGCCGGGGTAGACGTGATTCTGGTGGGAGATTCCGCTTCCAATGTAATGGCAGGCAATGTCACCACGCTTCCCATCACGCTCGACCAGATGATTTATCATGGCAAATCCGTGGTTCGCGGTGTGAAGCGTGCCATGGTCATTGTCGACATGCCTTTCGGCTCTTATCAGGGCAACGAACTGGAGGGATTGGCTTCCGCTATCCGTATTATGAAAGAAAGCCATGCCGACGCCCTCAAACTGGAGGGAGGCGAGGAAATCATCGGTACGGTGAAGCGTATCCTCAGCGCCGGTATTCCCATCATGGGACATCTCGGACTGATGCCCCAATCCATCAATAAGTATGGAACATATACGGTCCGTGCCAAGGATGATGCCGAAGCCGAGAAACTGGTACGCGATGCGCATTTGCTGGAAGAAGCCGGATGCTTCGGACTGGTATTGGAGAAGATTCCTGCCACATTGGCTGCCCGCGTGGCAAGCGAGCTGACTATACCCGTTATCGGCATAGGTGCCGGTGGCGATGTAGACGGCCAGGTGTTGGTGGTTCAGGATATGCTGGGTATGAATAACGGTTTTCGTCCCCGTTTCCTGCGTCGCTATGCCGACCTGCATACAGTGATGACGGATGCCATCAGCCGTTATGTATCCGATGTGAAGAATTTAGACTTCCCGAATGAGAAAGAACAGTACTAACAAACTCATGACACTCAATTTTTGGCGGATGTGTACGGCAAATCTGTTGCTGTTCATATCCGTCTATATGCTTTTCCCTTTGCTTCCTTTTGTGATGGGAGAGCAGTTGGGTGTTTCCGTCGGGCAGGCGGGCAGCATGTTTCTGGTCTTTGCGGTGGCCATGTTTGCTGTCGGTCCTTTCCATGCCTATCTGGTCGATGAATATAAAAGGAAACACGTGCTCCTTTACTCCGCACTCATTATGCTGGCGGCTGTTCTGGGATATGCCTTTGTGGATGGTTATACGAAATTTCTGCTGCTTGCCGCTGTGCAGGGAGCATGTTTCGGGCTGGCAACCACAGCGGGCATTACGGTGGCCATCGACATAACGACTTCCGCGCGCCGCAGCGCAGGAAACATGGTATATGCATGGGCTGCACGCTTGGGCATGCTGGTGGGTGTTGTGTTGGGTATTGGAATGTATAGGATGTATGGTTTCCGTATGGTGACCTATCTGTCTGTAGCGGCCGGACTGGCCAGCATATTTTTCGCATCGAGGGTATATGTGGCTTTCCGTGCTCCGATAGGCGTGTCGTTGTGCAATATGGACCGCTTCTTATTGCCGCGTGCATGGGTACCTGCCATCAATATGCTGTTGATTGCTTTTGTACCGGGAGCGTTGCTGCCACTGATGTTTGTGGGCGATTACTGGTCATTGGCGGCATTGGCTGTATTGGTGTTCATTACAGTCCCGTTCATGAAGATGTTCGTCAAGCTGTCGCACCATTGCCAGCGTGGAACGGCAAACACCACTTGTCATTTGTCTATGGAGGCAGGGCTGCTGGTGGGCATGGCTGTGGCTTGCCACCTGATGGACAAAGCGCAGATATACCATGTGGCGTCTGTTGCTGCTATGCTTGCCGTATTTTTCTTTGTACTTCTGACCTATCCTTATTATAAGAAGAAGCGGGTGAGGTAAGGGATAAATACAATCAATCCTATAATGGCCGCCGTTGCAGCACATACCAGTACTGCTCCGGCGGCTATGTCTTTTACTTGCCCTGCCACGGGATGCTGTTGGGGAGACACCAGGTCGACCAGCTTCTCAATGGCGGTATTGAACAGTTCGGCTGCTATCACCACTCCGATGCAGAGAATGATTATCATCCACTCCATGCGGGTAATGCCTAAAACGAATCCTGCAATGACTACCACAGCCGTAGCTATCAGATGGAAGCTCAGGTTCTGTTCTTTTCCTATGCAACACCGGATACCTTTCCAAGCATATCCGAAACTGCGCAACTGCTTTTTAAAGTCGTACTTCATGGATTATAGTTGTTGCTTAATTCCTTGAAACCTGTTTCACTCCCTTTACTGTTCTCAGTTTCTTGACAAGTGCTTCCAGATGTCCCGTATCGCTCACCATGATGGTCAGTGTTCCGGAGAACAGCCCGTCATGCGAGTCAATGCCGATGCTTCTCAAAGTAATACCCGTTTCTTTGGAAATGATGGAAGTGATGTTGGTCACGATGCCGATGTCATCGTGTCCCACTACGCGCAGGGTGATGGGGTACTGTGTACCTTGTGACTTTCCGGCCCAGCGTGCCTTCACGATACGGTAGCCGAAACGTGAGTGCAAATCACTGGCATTGGGACAATCGCAACGGTGTATCTTGATACCTCCCGTCACACTGACAAAGCCGAATACATCATCTCCATAGATGGGATTGCAGCAGCGTGCCAACTTGAAATCCAATCCTTTCAGATTTTGATCAATGACCAGTACATCTTCTTTGGTACCTATCTCTTCCGGTATGCCTTGTTGAAGGTTATAGCCTTCAGCACTGCGGTAGACAATATCGTCGCGCGTATCATTTTCCCGTCTTTGCTGTTCCTGGTATTTGTCTATAATCTCGTTGACATCCAGTTCTTCATCGGCTATGGCTTGATAGAAGTCGGTCACTATCTTGAAACCGAGGCGCTTGATGAGGCGCATCATGGTTCCTTCATCATACTCTATCTTCCGGTTCTTGAACTTGCGTTCCAGGGTTTCCTTAGCGAAGGCGTGCTGGCGTGCAGCCATTTCCTTCAATGCCTGGCGTATTTTGGTGCGTGCCTTGGAGGTGGTTACGATGTTCAGCCAGTCCTGCTTGGGCGTCTGCGTATTCGATGTCATTATCTCCACCTGGTCACCGCTATGCAGCATTTGCTTCAGCTGTACATTCTTGCCGTTCACTTTTGCACCGATACATTTGCAGCCCAGTTTGCTATGGATGTGGAACGCAAAATCGAGCACGGTGGAGCCTTTGGCAAGTTTGAACAAATCACCTTTGGGGGTAAATACAAATACCTCGTCTTCGTACAAATCCAGTTTGAACTGGTCCATCGTTTCCAGTCCGTTGCTGTCCGAGCTCTCTAAGGCTTCGCGTACGGAAGTCAGCCATTCGTCAAGACCAGATTCACCTTTCACTCCTTTGTATCGCCAATGGGCGGCCAGGCCTCGTTCGGCAATATCATCCATGCGTTCGGTACGTATTTGTACTTCCACCCATTTGCCTTCGGGGCCCATCACGGTGATGTGCAGTGATTCATATCCGTTGCTTTTAGGTACGGACAGCCAGTCGCGTAGCCTTTTCGGGTTAGGCTGGTACATATCTGTTACGATGGAGTAGGCCTGCCAACATTCCAGTTTCTCCTTTTCCAGGCAAGAGTCCAGGATGACGCGGATGGCGAACAGGTCATACACGCCTTCGAAGGGGCATTTCTGCTTCTTCATTTTCTGGTAGATGGAGTGGATGGACTTGGTGCGTCCTTTGATATGGAACTTCAGTCCGGCTTCTTCGAGCTTCTTCTGTACCGGTGCAATGAAGGCGGCAATGTACTTGTCACGCGATGCCTTGGTCTCATTCAGTTTTTCCTTGATATGGTAGTAAACTTCCTTTTCTGTATATTTCAATGAGAGGTCTTCCAGTTCCGACTTCAATTTGTACAGACCCAGCTTATGGGCAAGGGGCGCATAGAGATAAGCCGCTTCGTTGGCTACCTGCCGACGGGCTTCATCGTTCTTGCAATCCTTTATCTGCCGCATGATGTTTACGCGGTCGGCAATCATGATGAGAATGACACGCATGTCTTCGGCGAAAGTCAGCAACAAGTTGCGGAAATTCTCGGACTCGATGGTAGGGCTTTTGGAATAAAGTTCGTTTACACGTATCAATCCCCGGATGATGCCTGCCACATCCTCGCCATAGATTTGCTCCACTTCCAGAGCGGTGCAAGTGCCGCAGCGCACGGAGTCGTGCAGCATGAGCCCCAGGATAGAAGCACGCTTCATTCCGATTTCTTCCGCTACAATGACAGCCGTCTGCATATCTTTGATGACGGGATTCAAACCGAATATATCACGCTGGATACGGTTGTTCTGTATAGTATTGACAAGATGTGTTTTCAGCTTTTTGCAGTCCCCCTTCTGGAGGGTTTCTCCGGAAAGTTGCAACAGTTTGCGGTAGAGCGAGAAGAGTAAATCTTTCTCTTTGATAGTGAAAAATTCATCAGTTTCCATAATCGTCCGTATTTTATGCTTCAAAGGTAAGTTTTTTCTTCATTTTCTTGACGGCAGTTCTGCTTTTTTTGTATTTTTGGGCATGAATTAATAAAACAAGATATTATGATAACACCGCAAGACAAAGAGTTGCTCGAAAATAAAGGCATCTCCGAAGAACAAATAGCCGAACAGTTGGCTTGTTTCGAAAAAGGTTTTCCATACTTGAAGCTGTCTGCCGCCGCTTCTGTAGAAAAGGGTATACTGGCTCCGAATACGGATGAACAGAAGAAATACCTGGATGCCTGGGAGGCATATACACAAACCGATAAAGTGGTGGTGAAGTTTGTGCCTGCTTCGGGTGCTGCCAGCCGTATGTTCAAGAACTTGTTTGAATTTCTCGGGGCAGACTATGACACTCCCCAGACAAACTTTGAAAAGACTTTCTTTGAGAAAATAGAGAAGTTTGCCTTCTATGATGACTTGAATACCGCTTGCCAGAGGACTGCCGGAAAGGATATACCGACTTTGGTTGCCGCTGGAAACTACAAGGCGGTTGTTGCTGCCTTACTCGAAGGGGCCGGACTGAACTATGGTGCTCTGCCCAAAGGATTGCTTAAGTTCCATAAGTATGAAGACGGTAGCCGCACGCCGCTGGAAGAGCACTTGGTAGAAGGAGCATTGTATGCTGCCAATAAGAACGGTAAGGTGAATGTGCATTTCACGGTTTCGCCCGAACATCGTGCCTTGTTCAAGGCTTTGGTAGACGAAAAGGCTGCCGCTTATGCAAAGAAGTATGGGGTGGATTATAACATCTCTTTTTCGGAACAGAAGCCGAGCACCGATACCATTGCCGCCGATATGGAAAACAAACCGTTCCGTGACAATGGCAAACTTTTGTTCCGTCCGGGCGGTCATGGTGCATTAATTGAAAACTTGAACGACCTTGATGCGGATATTATCTTCATAAAGAATATCGACAATGTGGTACCCGACAAACTGAAGGGTGACACCGTATTATATAAAAAGCTGATTGCCGGTGTACTGGTAGCTTTGCAGCAGAAGGTATTTGCCTATTTGCAGTTGCTTGAAAGCGGGAAATATACACACGAACAAATTCTTGAAATCCTGCAATTCCTGCAGAAGCAACTCTATTGCAAGAACCCGGAGACGAAGAATCTGGAAGATGCCGAACTGGTGATATACCTGAAAGAAAAACTGAACCGTCCGATGCGCGTCTGCGGTATGGTGAAGAACGTAGGCGAACCAGGTGGAGGTCCGTTCTTGGCATACAACAGTGACGGCACTATCTCTCTGCAGATTCTGGAAAGTTCGCAGATTGATATGGACGATCCGGAAAAGAAGGAAATGTTTGAAAAGGGTACCCATTTCAATCCGGTGGATTTGGTTTGCGCTGTACGTGACTATAAAGGACATAAGTTCAATCTTGTGAAGTATGTGGATAAAGCCACGGGGTTCATCTCCTATAAGTCCAAGAACGGCAAGGACCTGAAGGCGCTTGAACTTCCCGGTTTGTGGAACGGCGCCATGAGTGATTGGAATACTGTATTTGTAGAAGTGCCTCTGACTACATTCAATCCGGTAAAGACGGTGAATGATTTGTTGAGAGAACAGCACCAATAAAGGAATTTACTATTAGACGATTTACTATTTACTATTGGCTGTGCTGTAATCGGGTAGCGGATGGTGAATAGTAAATCGTCTGATTGTATAGTGTTGAATAGTAAATTGAAAATTGTCAAATAGTAAATAAATAGATAGGATGAAAAAGATTTTATTGTTGGGTTCTGGTGAACTGGGCAAGGAGTTTGTAATTTCCGCCCAACGCAAAGGTCAGTATATTATCGCCTGCGATTCGTATGCCGGAGCGCCTGCCATGCAAGTGGCAGATGAATGTGAAGTATTCAGCATGCTTGATGGAGATGCTTTGGAACGCGTGGTACGCAAACACCAGCCGGATATCATTGTTCCGGAAATCGAGGCTATCCGTACGGAACGTCTGTACGATTTCGAGAAAGAAGGCATTCAAGTGGTGCCCAGTGCACGCGCTGTGAACTTTACTATGAACCGTAAGGCTATACGCGACCTTGCAGCTAAAGAGTTGGGACTGAAAACAGCTAAATATTTTTATGCCAAATCTCTGGATGAACTGAAAATTGCAGCTGAAAAGATAGGTTTCCCATGCGTGGTGAAACCGCTGATGTCCTCTTCCGGCAAAGGCCAGTCTCTCGTAAAGAGTGCCGACGAATTGGAGCATGCTTGGGAATATGGCTGTAATGGTAGCCGTGGAGACATAAAAGAACTTATCATTGAGGAATTCATCAAGTTCGACAGTGAGATAACATTGCTCACCGTAACGCAGAAGAATGGCCCGACCTTGTTCTGCCCGCCTATCGGCCATGTACAGAAGGGTGGGGACTATCGTGAAAGTTTCCAGCCTGCCCATATTGACCCTGCCCATCTAAGGGAGGCGCAGGATATGGCAGAGAAAGTGACCCGTGCCTTGACCGGTGCCGGATTGTGGGGAGTGGAATTCTTTCTCAGCCATGAGAACGGTGTCTATTTCTCCGAACTTTCTCCACGTCCGCACGATACGGGTATGGTAACCCTGGCCGGAACCCAGAATCTGAATGAGTTTGAATTGCACTGTCGTGCGGTGCTTGGTCTGCCTATCCCTGGCATCAAGCAGGAGCGTATAGGAGCCAGTGCTGTCATCCTCTCTCCGATAGCCAGTCAGGAACGTCCCAATTATCGTGGCATGGAAGAGGTTACAAAAGAAGAGGATACTTATCTGCGTATTTTTGGCAAGCCTACTACCCGCGTAAACCGCCGTATGGGTGTAGTGCTGTGTTATGCACCTCTTGACAGTGATCTTGACACGTTGCGCGACAAAGCGAAGCGTATTGCTGATAGGGTAGAGGTATATTAATGATTGGTGATGAATGATTGGTGATTTGTTGATGAATGGATACCATCGACAAATCACCAATCGTCAGTATTAATCATTGAAAAAGAGTCCGGGATAGATCTCTCCTCCAAGTTCTGTTACATCGAGGCTTTGTAATAGTTTTCCATCCGGAGCATAGAACAGTTGGAATTCTTCATCGGAATTGTATTGTTCCACCTCAATTATAATCACTGTGGGATGTTTGGGAAAGGTGATGATTCTTACGTCCCTTAACTTCATGCCGGCCATTCTACTGCTCATGAATGCTTCTGCCACGGGAGCCGGCACTTTTTCCAGTGACTCTACATCTGTTTCAGTCATGACCCACTCCGCTTGTTTATTGAACCAGACATCAACTTCCTGACTATCTGCAATAAATTCTGCCACGTAGCAACCGGCCATTTGCTCCCATTCCACATCCGTTGCTTGAGGATAGAGCTTTTGAAAAGCTGTTTGTATATTTACGGGAAGACGTCCTTCCGCAAAAGCGGACACTGACAGCAAGACAAGTAGTCCTGCCAGAATACCGAATTTGAACTTTTTCATAATCAAGGTTGTTTTGAGTTTTCTGTAAGAACAACCTTGTTGTGTTTTTGTTTCCGGAAATCAGTATATTGGTTGACGCATTTTTAAACATCAGTGAACCGGCCTTTGTATACAAAAGCTTTTTCTCCGAAATCCACTTCCGGCAATACGGCATCTTCCTTGAATAATCCGTAAACAGATGACCCCGAACCACTCATGGAGGCATATACAGCTCCTTGCCGATACATCTCTTCCTTGATTTCTCCGATAGTGGGAAATTGGGGGAATACGCTTTCTTCAAAGTCATTGACCATTCGTCCGTTCCATTCTTCAACGGGAAGTTGGGCAATTTCTTTCAGAGACATTTCCGGATGATGCGGTTTTATTTTTGCAAAGGCATCCCGTGTAGAGACGAAAATGTCCGGCTTCACCAACCATATCCGATATCCTTTCAGTGAGAGGGGAAGGGGAGAAAATATGTTTCCGATACCTTCTGCGTAAGTCGGACGGTTTCTGATGAAGAAGGCACAATCGGCACCTAGCTTGGCGGCATACTCTTCCAGAGTGTCATCCGGCAGTCCGAGTTCAAACTTATTATTCAGAAGCTTCAGCATGAAGGCTGCATCGGCCGAACCGCCACCCAGTCCGGCTCCCGAGGGAATATGCTTGAAGAGATGGATGTCTACCGGAGGAAGGTTGAATTGGTCGTCCAGCAACTTGTAGGCTTTCACTACCAGGTTGCTCTCTGCTTCTCCCTCAATTTCCAGACCTGCCTGATGCAGACGGAACTTTCGGTTTCCTTCGTTCAAGATATTTATTTCCAAAGCATCTTCTATGGGAACCGGATAGAAAATGGTTTCCAGATTATGGTATCCGTCCGGACGCTTCTCTGTGATATTCAGTCCCAGGTTTATTTTGGCATTTGGAAAAGTCAGCATGGCGTTGAAAATTAAGAATTAATAATTTAAAATTAAAAGGGGAAGCTATGAAGTGCAGCTTCCGAAGACAAAGTTAGTGATTTCTGTTCATAGTAGATTGAAAACTTAGCAATGATTTATTTACCGCTTATAAATAAATTCGCTTATCTTTGCCATACGAGCGAAGATAGGCTGCACCTCAACATAACTTTTTCATGCAAGCATGAAAGTTATGTATTCGGTTTGCATTATCTTTGCTTCCCCTTTCTAAAAGGGAAGTTCATTTAATTTTTAATTTTCAATTATTAATTCTTAAAGTGGCAGAACAAAGAAGAACATCCCGTACTCCGAAAGGAAAGGCACCACAGCCCGTAACAGACTACGGACGTATCCAGCCGCAAGCGCCGGAGCTGGAAGAAGCAGTCTTGGGAGCCTTGATGATTGAGAAGGACGCTTATTCGCTGGTAAGTGAAATTCTTCGTCCGGAGTCATTCTATGAGCATAGACATCAGCTGATATATTCCGCTATTACCGATTTGGCCGTGAATCAGAAGCCGGTCGATATCCTCACCGTGAAGGAGCAGCTTTCAAAGCGGGGAGAATTGGAGGAAGTGGGCGGCCCGTTCTATATTACCCAACTTAGCAGTAAGGTGGCATCTTCTGCACACATCGAATATCATGCACGTATCATTGCGCAGAAAGCTTTGGCACGTGAATTGATTACTTTTACCAGTAATATCCAGAGCAAGGCTTTCGACGAGACGCTGGATGTGGACGATTTGATGCAGGAGGCCGAAGGAAAACTGTTCGAGATTTCCCAGCAGAACATGAAGAAGGATTATACACAAATTAATCCTGTCATTGCCGAAGCCTATGATTTGATTCAGAAAGCTGCTGCCCGTACCGATGGTTTGAGTGGCTTGGAAAGTGGGTATACCAAGCTGGACAAGATGACTTCCGGATGGCAGAAGTCCGACCTCATCATTATTGCAGCCCGTCCTGCCATGGGTAAAACGGCGTTCGTACTTTCCATGGCGAAAAACATTGCCGTGAATTTCCGCAATCCCGTAGCGCTGTTCTCGCTTGAAATGAGTAACGTGCAGCTGGTGAACCGTTTGATATCCAACGTGTGCGAGATTCCGAGTGAGAAAATCAAGAGTGGTCAGTTGGCGGACTATGAATGGCAGCAGTTGGATTACAAACTGCGTGACTTGCTGGATGCTCCGCTTTATGTGGACGATACGCCTTCTTTGTCGGTATTCGAACTCCGTACGAAGGCACGGCGTTTGGTACGTGAGCACGGAGTAAAGATTATCATCATCGACTACCTTCAGCTGATGAATGCAAGCGGAATGTCTTTCGGTAGCCGTCAGGAAGAAGTTAGTACCATTTCGCGCTCATTGAAAGGTTTGGCCAAGGAGCTGAACATTCCTATCATCGCTCTGTCGCAGTTGAACCGTGGTGTGGAGAACCGTGAAGGCGAGGAAGGCAAGCGTCCCCAGTTGAGTGACCTTCGTGAATCCGGTGCCATCGAGCAGGATGCCGATATGGTTTGCTTCATCCACCGTCCCGAATATTACAAGATTTATACTTCTGCCGATGGCAGTGACTTGCGCGGTATGGCGGAAATCATCATAGCAAAGCACCGTAACGGTGCCGTGGGGGATGTGCGTCTGAGGTTTATCGGACAGTACACCCGTTTCCAGAATCCCGAGGATGATATGGTTATTCCACCTCCGACGGAGGGTGGAGGAGCTACATTCGGTTCACGTATGAATGCGCCTATCGGAAGTACGGCAACACCGCCACCTCCATCGGCTGCTGATTTTCCGCCACAGACGGACAACCCGTTTGGAGGTGTGGGGTCGGACGGGCCATTACCTTTCTGATGTATTTTTATGGCTACACCCTTTGCCTTGAATGCCTATACCATCGTAGAGTGATGGCTACACCTTTAGGTATAAAGGGTGTAGCCATGTTAAAATACTGTATTTGAGCCTATTTGCTTATTCTAAAACCTTCAATGTGGACAGTAAGAACGTCAATCTTATTTTTGCTCCCTTTTCCGTTTTGATTGTGCCTCGGGCATCTGCTGTTCTGTGTTTATTTTATCAGAGGATAGGGTATCTTGTTTTATTTCTTGTTCCTTTCTCAGCCGGTTGAGTTTCCATCTGTTCCAGAAAAGGAGCTCACTCCATTTGTTGAAATCCTTTTTGAAGATAATACCAATACCTTGTGTTGTCAGATTTGTCCGGGTGTAGTAGCGGTCGTTCGTTTCGTTGTACGCTTTCAGGCGGATATCTCCGGAACGGTTGACGAGCCATTCCGCTTCAAAGTCTCCCACAAAATTAGTATTTGCCATCGGATTGTCACGATAACCAAAATTACCATTGATAAGTAGTCGGTTATTCAATAATTGCCCCGAAAGCATGGTCTCGAACTCCATGTCTGTCCAGCCTCTTTCACCGGTACTGAAATTGGTGCCGAAGTTCCAGTTATTAACATCGAGAATGTTCGATAAAGCGTTATTCAACTGTCCGGAAAGGGTGGATGAAACAACACTGGACATCATATTCGAATTCTGGGTGGCTCCCAAGTTTTCCGGGGTATAGAACTTGCCGATAGCCAACAGATAGAGTATCTGCATGTTCATTTGCTCGTCAGTAGGAATATAGTTACGGACAATGGCCTGCACTTCATCGCGTTCGTTGGGTAGCTCGATGTCAAATTTTACATCGGGTGAAGTCAATTGTCCGGTAAGGTCCATCATACAGTTCACTTTTACATTTGTCTGGCTGATGTAGCCGGAGGTTGCCTCGTTGGGCATCAGGTCATTTAAGGATGCTGAGTTGACCGTATAGCCTGCTTTTATGTCCAGAGTGGCATCCAGCGGCGAACCGTTGAATGTAATGGTACTCCCATCCCTGATAATAAAGTCCTTTCGGATAACCTCTTGCAGACTGAATTTATAGACTCCCTGGCTTATCCGGTAACTGCCGAACATCTTTACATCTCCTTTATTGAAAAACTCAGTACGGATATTTCCGGTTCCCCGTCCACTGATATAGTCGCCGGCGATAGGGTCCATGATAATCTTCATGGTAGCGTCGGGAGTGGCGTCTACCAAGAGATTCAACCGGATGTCAGTGTCGCTCTCTTTCTCTTCCTCGATTTCCTTTTGGGCAATCTCGTAGTCGGAAAGGCGGACAGAGTCTTGTACGGCACGGCGTGGCGTTTTGTCCACAAACTTGATGAACTGGTTGCTGACTGCTGTAGATACGTTATCCTTTATATAGGTAAAGGTGGTGTTGCGATTGGTAGTCATTGCAATGTCAATGTTAACGCCATCTTGGGCATTACCGGCAATAGTGGCATTTCCCGTACCGTAGACGGTGCCGTAGAAGGGATAGTCCGGTGATTCTTTGGTATTCATCACCAGCATGTCGTTGACATTGAAATTGAAACGGTACTCCAGGTTCTTGAAATGCTGATAGTGCAGATAGCCGCTCATGCTGCCTTGATGCCCTTGCGTGTCGAAAATGCGGTTGTTGCGGAAGGTCAACCCGCCGGGCTCGATGTAGATGCTGTCTTTGACGGAGAAAGTGGTGTTGAGCACGTCTACCTTCATGGAAGCATCGCCGAATACACGCCCTTCCATGGTGAGAGCCTTGAATTTGCCATAGAAATGTACATGGCCGGTGGCACGTCCGTTGAATTCGGGCGTGATGCTGCTCATATAATGATGTATAAACTTCAAGTTGGTACCGCCCGCTTCAATTTGGAGATCCAATGAACTGGTGGGCTTCAAGGGATAGACATAGCCATACACATGGCTTTTGGCGATATCTTTCTCCCTGATATGGGCATCCAGATAGATGCCCTTCACGTCGTGGTGCCATTCTCCGTGTATGTTGGCATCACCCAGCAAGCCTTCGTTCAATCCGAGGTTGCGGATAAACAAGTCGGTGCTCATGACGGGGTTTTCCAGTACTCCGCTGGCGAAAGCCGGACCGGTGGCTTCTCCTTTGAAATTGACTCCGAGGTCTGCAATGTCGAACACATAACCGATGTTGATTTCCTTCAAATCCAGACGTACTGTATCTTCGGGTTGTGGTGAAACGATACCATTGATACGCAAGTGCCGGTCTTTATGGCTGAAGTAGAAATCATTGACATACACTTTGCCGGAGTCGAGTACCACTTGGGAGGGATGTATATCCCATAGCGTATCGTTCAGTATCACGTTGGTGGGCTGGACATTAATGACGGTTTTTAAGGGGGGAAGTTTCCTCTTGTTTTCATTCGCTTCTTTCTGTTCACGGATGAAGTGGGCGACGGCGGCGAGTTTCCCGCTGTAGGTTACAGTGCTGCTGTTACCCCAGTTCAGCGTGGTCTGTATGCTGTTGTTCTGGGCTTGCGCTTCTAAAGCTATATTGACAGCGCCGCTTGATTTGCGGTTGCTGAAGCGTAGGCGTGTATGGAACTGGTCACCGGGATTCTCGCAAAGGAACATTCCGGATTCGATGAATTTGTTTTCATAGCGGAGACGGGGAAAATAGCCTTCTACACGGAGTCGCTGTGCCTTGTCATTGAAGTATCCTTTAATGGTGGAATGGGTATATACTTTTACCGGAATCTGAAAGACGGTGGAGAGCAGTTCCGTATTGTAAATGTGCATGTCGAAATGGAAATTGTTCTCCGTCTCTATGGGTTTCTTGTCTGGCAGAATCAAGGCGGGGATATAACGACGCATGATATTCAGTACACTGGCAGGCAGGGTACGATAAGAATAATCGCCTTCTATGCTACCTTGGAGAAAGTTGGATTGGATGGTCAGCCGTTTCTGGTTTTCGCTTTCTCTTATGGCGGATATCTTCAGGTTGTCCAGGAAGTATTGTGTTTCCGGAGCTGCGAACAATAAGCTATCAATGTTGATTTCACCGTTCATCTCGTCAATGGAACCGCCGGTGAAGTCTGCCTTGACTTTGACTGATATTTCCGTATCTTCATAGTTGGGTGTCAGATGTAGGGCATGAGGACGAAATTTGTCGATGCTTGCCTGAAAGTTGAAAGTCGGTACCCGACTGGCGGTATTGATGGTACCGTTCAAAATAACAGAACCATTGGTGTCATCCAAGGCGACTTTTCCCGTGAAGCCTCCCTGCTTGTATTCTCCATCTAGGGTGATATTTTCGTAATTGTAGTCGCTGTAATCAATAGAGGCAACCAGCCCTTTCAGCAGTACGGACGGGTATTGGTTTTCGTAATGGCTGCTGTTGACATCCAGATTGAAAGTTACTTTACCCAGTTTCTTGTTGCCCAGCATCTTGCCCAGCTCAAAGTCTTTGGTTTTCACTGCACCGGAATAGGAAAAATAACCTTTATCTTTGTTAGAACTTAGTTTTACGTCGGTTTGGATGGTTCCGATGTCAGTACGTACTTGTCCGTAAGTTACGAGGTCTGTGAAGTAGCCCGAGACTTCTCCACGGAAGGAAACCGTTCCTAAGTGTTGCAGGACGGGAGGTACTCCATTATAGTTCTTGCTGAAATTCCGGACAAAGAAGGCTATTCCTTCCGGGTCTGCGTACAAATTGGACAAATTGCCGAATATATAAGCATTTTTCGGATGGGAAAGGTCTTGTAGTGATACGTCTCCCCTCAGATAAAAATGATTTCCGACAGAGACGGAAAGGTGCGGGCAATTCAGTTGATTGACAGTGCCGTCCGTCTGTACCTCTACTTGCAATTTTTCCTTAAAAGAACCAAAAGCCGGAACAAAAGCCGATAAATCCTGCAAGGCGATTTGAGAGGGCAGCAAATGGAATGAGAAACGGACATCTTGGGCAAGATTGTCAAACGCCCCCAGACTGTCATAATCCATGTGTATAGTATCCATTGCCAAAGAGGTGTTGGGGAGGTCGATGGCGAAATTTTCGATTTTCATCCGTTGGTCATTACCGATAACCTTTAGGCTTAGTTTCTTCAATTCAAATCCGGAATGTTCTTCTTCGATGCTCAGACGCTTGATGGCAGCATTGATAGAATCATTTTGCAATGCTTTTAGGGAGATGTTTGCAATAATGTTACGCAAGCGGAGATGCTGTGGATTGAACTTTCCCGGAGTCTCTTTCTCGGACAGCACATCATATGAAACCTTTCCGCGGCGTATCAGTAAGGAATTGATACGGAGATCCAGGTTGTTTTTCTTTTGAACCGTATCTTTGGATGCGAATGCGTCGAGTACAAACTGAAAATTAGGTTTATCCTTGGGAGTCTGCTTGTTCAGATTGATGTTAAAGCCGAACAATTGTATGTTACTGATGGATATTTTGCCGCTGAATAGGGGGAGAATATCGAATTTGGCAGAAAGACGGGTCACCTTCAGCATTTCCTTGCCAGACTGGTCGTCCAGGAGCAGGTCGTCGATGATGATGCGGTTCAGCAATCCTATGTTTATTCGCCCAATGGAAATCTTGCTGTCCAGTATGGAAGCCAGTTCATTGGCAACAAATACAGACATTTGTCGCTGAACGGATGGAATGTTTAGCAACAATATGGTACCGATATACAATCCCAATACAATACCGAGTACCCAGCGTACTGTTTTTTTTAGCTTTCTGATAGGCGGTTAATTTTTATAATCAGCCAACAAAAATATGAAATAATACGTTATGAATCGTACTTTTATCACTACTTTTGCAGCGTTTAAACGTAAATAAACATTATGAGTACAATAATCTTGGGAATAGAATCTTCTTGTGATGACACTTCTGCAGCTGTCATCAAAGATGGTTATCTGCTTTCGAATGTGGTGGCCAGCCAAGCTGTGCATGAAGCATACGGCGGGGTAGTGCCTGAACTGGCTTCCCGCGCGCACCAACAAAATATAGTTCCGGTAGTGCATGAGGCATTGAAACGCGCCGGAGTAACCAAAGAGGAATTGAGTGCTGTGGCCTTTACGCGTGGACCGGGATTGATGGGGTCGTTGTTGGTGGGGGTATCTTTCGCCAAAGGGTTTGCCCGTTCATTAGGTATTCCTATGATTGATGTTAATCATTTGACTGGTCATGTGTTAGCTCATTTCATTAAAGCAGAAGGTGAAGATAATGTGCAGCCGGAATTTCCTTTCCTCTGCTTGCTGGTTTCCGGTGGAAACTCACAGATTATCTTGGTGAAAGCCTATAACGATATGGAAATTTTGGGGCAGACCATTGATGATGCCGCCGGTGAAGCCATTGACAAATGCTCGAAGGTAATGGGATTGGGATATCCGGGTGGTCCGATTATTGACAAACTGGCTCGGCAAGGTAATCCTAAAGCCTTCTCGTTCAGCAAACCGCATATTCCAGGGTTGGATTATAGTTTCAGCGGACTTAAGACCTCGTTTCTTTACTCTCTGCGCGACTGGATGAAGGACGACCCCGATTTCATCGAACATCACAAGACGGATTTGGCGGCATCACTGGAAGCTACCGTTGTAGATATCTTGATGGATAAGTTGCGCAAAGCTGCCAAACAATATAAAATAAAGGAAGTGGCTGTTGCAGGAGGCGTTTCTGCCAATAACGGATTGCGTAATGCTTTCCGTGAGCATGCCGGGAAGTATGGTTGGAAAATATTTATTCCGAAGTTCAGCTACACAACGGATAACGCTGCCATGATTGCCATTACCGGATACTTCAAGTATATGGATAAGGATTTTTGTCCGATGGAAGCACCTGCTTATTCACGCGTAACTTTAGGATAATATATAATAAGGTATGAAGTTGGAAGAAAAGGTAGGAGAGCTGCTGAAAGCAAAGAAATTGTCCCTTTCCACCGCAGAAAGTTGTACGGGTGGAGGGATTGCCGCTCTGATTACTTCCGTTCCCGGCAGTTCGGAATACTTTAATGGTAGTATAGTGGCGTATTCCAATGAAATAAAGATGTCTTTGCTGCATGTATCTGCCGAAACTTTGGAAAAACATGGAGCAGTAAGTCGCGAAACTGTTACAGAAATGGTGAAAGGTGCGATGAAAACGCTGAAAACAGATTGTGCAGTGGCTACTTCCGGTATTGCAGGTCCTGGAGGTGGGACTCCGGAAAAACCGGTGGGTACGGTGTGGATAGCCGCTGCCTATAAAAATGAAATCGTTACCATGAAGCAGGAGGGAGACGAGGGAAGAAAGGGAAATGTGGAAAAAGCAATTCAAAATGCCCTTTTGTTGCTTTGTGAGAAGCTGAAATGAGGAAAAAATGCTATCATACAGTGAATTATTTTAAGAAAAACTTGTTTGGTAACGATAAAAGTGCTTACTTTGCGCTCTGTTTGAAATAGGCAAAAAAGAAAACTATAAAATTAAGATAGAAATGTCAAAGATTTGTCAAATTACCGGAAAGAAGGCCATGATTGGCAACAATGTTTCACACTCAAAGAGAAGAACAAAGAGAACCTTTGATTTGAACTTGTTTAACAAGAAGTTCTACTATGTAGAGCAGGATTGCTGGATCAGCCTTAGCATTTGCGCTAATGGTTTGCGCATTATTAATAAGAAAGGACTGGACGCTGCTTTGAAAGATGCGGTAGCTAAAGGTTATTGTGATTGGAAAAGCATTAAAGTTATTGGCTAAAGTAGAGGAGAATACTGATTATGGCAAAGAAAGCAAAAGGTAACAGAGTACAGGTGATTCTGGAATGCACAGAACACAAGGATAGCGGTATGCCGGGTACTTCTCGTTATATTACGACGAAGAACAGAAAGAATACCACAGAGAGATTGGAGTTGAAGAAATACAACCCGATTCTGAAGAGAGTGACAGTACATAAAGAAATTAAATAATAAATCTATAACTTATGGCAAAGAAAGCGGTAGCAACCTTGCACGAAGGAAGCAAAGAAGGACGTTCTTATACAAAGGTTATCAAAATGGTGAAGTCTCCTAAGACTGGTGCTTACATTTTTGATGAACAGATGGTCCGTAATGAAGATGTTCAGAACTTCTTTAAGAAATAAGATAAATACAGTGGCTGTAAAGCGCTGATGACTTATAAAGGTCCCCTTGTCGGTATTTCCGGTAAGGGGATTTCTTTTTAAAAAGAGGACGAAGTTTTTAATATTCGTCAGTTTTGTTATATCTTTGCTGAAAATGCGAAGATAGGCTGCACCTCGGCATAAAAAATGAACGGGTTCATTTTATTCTGCATCCGGTTTGCACTATCTTTGCAGGGAATGCGAAAACAGGTTGCATAAAAATAATTAGTGTATGGGATTTTTTAGTTTTTTCTCCAAGGAAAAAAAGGAAACATTAGATAAAGGATTATCTAAGACCAAAGAAAGTGTGTTTGGCAAGATTGCGCGTGCCGTGGCAGGAAAGTCAAAAGTTGATGATGAAGTATTGGATAATCTGGAAGAGGTGTTGATAACTTCGGATGTGGGCGTGGAAACGACACTGAAAATTATTGAACGTATCGAAAAGCGTGCAGCAGCCGACAAATATATGAATGCCACTGAGCTGAATCATATTTTACGTGATGAAATCGCAGCGTTGCTTACAGAGAATAATTCGGAGGATGTGGATGACTTTGAAGCACCGATTGCGAAGAAACCATACGTCATTATGGTAGTGGGCGTCAATGGTGTAGGGAAGACTACTACGATTGGCAAACTGGCTTATCAATTCAAGAAAGCCGGAAAGTCTGTTTATCTGGGTGCTGCCGATACTTTCCGTGCTGCTGCTGTGGAGCAGTTGGTGATATGGGGTGAACGGGTAGGTGTACCTGTTGTAAAGCAGAAAATGGGTGCTGACCCGGCTTCTGTCGCTTTTGACACACTGAGTTCCGCAACTGCCAATAATGCCGATGTGGTAATTATAGATACAGCAGGACGCCTTCATAATAAAGTCGGTTTGATGAATGAACTGACGAAAATCAAGAATGTGATGAAGAAGGTTGTTCCTGATGCTCCGAATGAGGTGTTGCTTGTGTTGGATGGCTCAACCGGACAGAATGCATTCGAACAAGCCAAGCAGTTCACTCTGGCAACGGAGGTTACGGCAATGGCTGTTACAAAGTTGGACGGAACAGCCAAGGGTGGCGTAGTCATCGGCATTTCAGACCAGTTTAAAATTCCGGTTAAATATATTGGATTGGGTGAAGGAATGGAAGATTTGCAGGTGTTCCGTAAAAAGGAATTTGTTGATTCACTGTTCGGGGAGAATGCATGAAACGGAAGACTATAGATATCATCACTTTAGGATGTTCTAAAAACCTGGTGGATTCGGAACATTTGATGCGTCAGTTGGAGGAAGTGGGATTCCATGTGACACATGATGCGGAAAGACCGAAGGGACAGATTGCCGTAATCAATACTTGCGGTTTCATCGGTGACGCCAAGGAGGAATCCATTAATATGATTCTGGAATTTGCGCAGGCCAAGGAGGAAGGAAACTTGGAGAAGCTTTATGTAATGGGTTGCCTTTCAGAACGTTATCTGAAGGAATTGGCCGTTGAAATTCCCCAGGTGGATAAATTCTATGGTAAATTCAATTGGAGAGAGTTGTTGCAGGATTTGGGAAAGGCCTATCATGACGAGCTGCACATAGAGCGCACATTGACCACTCCCAAGCATTATGCCTATTTGAAGATATCCGAAGGGTGTGACCGTAAATGTTCTTATTGCGCTATTCCCATCATTACGGGACGGCATGTGTCGCGCCCGATGGAGGAGATACTTGACGAGGTGAAGTATTTGGTTGCACGGGGTGTAAAGGAATTCCAGGTTATAGCCCAGGAGTTGACCTATTACGGAGTAGATTTATATAAGAAGCAAATGTTGCCCGAGCTTGTTGAGCGGATTTCGGATATTCCCGGAGTGGAGTGGATACGCTTGCATTATGCCTATCCGGCACATTTTCCGGCTGATTTATTCCGTGTGATGCGCGAGCGTGACAATGTATGCAAATATATGGATATTGCCCTGCAACATATCAGTGACAATATGCTGCAAAAGATGCGTCGCCATGTGACGAAGGATGAGACGTATAAGCTGATAGAACAATTCCGTGAGGAGGTTCCCGGTATTCATCTCCGTACTACACTGATGGTGGGGCATCCAGGAGAAACTGAAGCCGATTTTGAGGAGCTGAAAGAGTTTGTCCGTAAAGTGCGTTTCGATAGAATGGGGGCTTTTGCGTATTCGGAAGAAGAAGGGACGTATGCCGCTGCTGAATATGAGGATTCTATTCCCCAGGAAGTGAAACAAGCGCGCTTGGATGAGTTAATGTCTATTCAACAAGGCATTTCAGGGGAGTTGAGTGCGGAGAAAGTAGGCAGGCAGATGAAAGTAATCATTGACCGGCTGGAAGGCGAATATTATATTGGACGTACAGAATTTGATTCTCCCGAAGTGGATCCTGAGGTTTTGATTGAGCGTGGAGACAGGGCGTTGCATATAGGTAACTTTTACCACGTAGAGATAGTAAATTCCGATGATTTCGACCTTTTTGGACGAATAATTTAAAGATTTTTCCTTATCTTCTTGCATATGTGAAGAAGATTTGCTAATATAGCACCGTAGTTCAATTTAAAGGCTTACATTTTGAATAACAAAGAGTTTACTTCTGAATTGTCGCGGAGGTTAGGGTACACATTGAAAGATACTTCTGAGCTGGTTGCTTCATTGCTGGCAGATATGACACGGCAGTTGGAGGAGGGGAATATTATCTCTATACAAGGGTTCGGTACATTCGAAGTGAAAAAGAAGGCAGAGCGTATATCTGTGAATCCGACTACAAAGCAACGTATGCTGGTGCCTCCCAAATTGGTGTTGACCTATAAGCCGAGTACATTGTTAAAGGATAAGTTTAAGTAACCGGCTTTTAAAAAATCTCCCGTATTATGAACGAGAAACTGAACATACAAGACCTGATTGACACGCTGGCTGAAAGGCATGGCATGAGCAAGAAGAATGCGGATAGTTTTGTGAAAGAATTCTTCCAGCTGATTGAGGAGTCTTTGGAGAAGGACAAATATGTGAAGATACGAGGTTTGGGGACTTTCAAGCTGATAGATGTCGGGAGTCGTGAAAGCGTTAATGTGAATACGGGGGAAAGGTTTGAGATACAAGGGCATACAAAAGTGTCGTTTACACCGGAACCGGCTTTGAAAGATATTATCAATAGACCATTTTCGCATTTTGAAACTGTAGTTTTGAATGACGCTACGGTGCTTGAGGACACCCTGCAGGAAAATGACAGTGAAGATGATGAAGATACTGAAATCAAAACTCCGGAACAAGAGGTGGAGGAGAAGGTTGCCTTAGTGGAAGAAGCCACGATAGAAGAACCTTTGGTGGAAACTGTAATAGAAGAGCCGTTAATTGAGCCCGAACCGGCAGTTGAAGAGGAGAAACCGGAAAAAACGGAACCTGAAGCAATGCCTGAAAATATAGTTGCTGTTGAGCCGGAACCGTCTGAGCCAGTGATAAAAGATATGGCAGATTCTTCGACTATGAAATATTTTATAGGCATCGTTGTTTTTGTAGTGTTGCTGTGTGGTGGTGCCGTAGCTTTCATGTATTATCCGGACTTGCTTGACGCACTTACTGCAAAGCCTCTTGTAGAAGAAGTTGCAGACCCGGATGTGAGGGAATCTGTTACTGAAAAGGTGGAGGTTCCTGCCGGTCAAGACAATATTGCCTTGACAGACAGTATTGTTTCAAAAGATGTTGTAGCTCCTGCCCGGATAGATACTGTGGCAGAAACTGTTGCTGCAACAACTCCTACGCTTAAAAAAACTCCAAAGGAAAATGTACAAGTACAGTCTCCCACTCCTAAAAAAGAGCAAAAAAAGACAGTTGTACCGTTTGAACCGGATTCTGTGGGGTATACGATTGTGGGAACAGAAACCACTTATACCATCAAGGAAGGGGAAACGCTGACTAGGGTAGCGTTTCGTTTTTATGGAACAAAAGCTCTTTGGCCTTATATCGTGAAGCATAATCCCGGCGTAATCAAGAATCCGGATAATGTGCCTTATGGTACTACTATCAAGATACCAAAATTGGCCAAGAAGCAGTAAAAAATTACTGCTTCTTTTTTTGTTAAATACTAAACTCTATGAAAGTAGTTTAATCTAAAGGTTTCGCATAGTTTTTTAATAAAAATTAGTTGGTATGGTTAATTTATTCCCGTACTTTTGGGAGCGAAAAAAATAATTACCGGTTCAAAACCGGATAAATGAGGAAATTAAACATTAAAAAAATAGAATGATTTATGGCTGAAACAATTGACATCCGCGAACTGAATGAGCGGATTGAAAGACAAAGTGCTTTCGTTACCAATCTTACCACAGGTATGGACCAGGTCATTGTAGGACAAAAGCATCTGGTAGAGTCGTTGTTAATTGGTTTGTTGTCCGATGGACACGTGTTGTTGGAAGGTGTGCCCGGTTTGGCAAAGACTTTAGCTATCAAGACGCTTGCTTCGTTGATTGATGCGCAATACAGCCGCATTCAGTTTACGCCTGACTTGTTGCCTGCCGACGTAATAGGTACAATGGTTTACAGCCAGAAAGATGAAACGTTCCAAGTAAAAAAAGGTCCGGTCTTCGCAAATTTTGTTTTGGCTGATGAAATCAACCGTGCTCCCGCCAAAGTACAGAGTGCTTTGCTGGAAGCCATGCAGGAACGTCAAGTTACTATCGGCAATGAAACTTTCGGGTTGCCCAAACCATTTTTGGTGCTTGCCACGCAGAATCCTATTGAGCAGGAAGGTACTTATCCGCTGCCCGAAGCGCAAGTGGACCGTTTCATGCTGAAAGTTGTAATTGACTATCCGAAGCAGGAAGAGGAGAAACTGATTATTCGCCAGAATATCA
This sequence comes from Bacteroides sp. AR20, assembly GCF_964250605.1. Classification (NCBI taxonomy): domain Bacteria; kingdom Pseudomonadati; phylum Bacteroidota; class Bacteroidia; order Bacteroidales; family Bacteroidaceae; genus Bacteroides; species Bacteroides sp. AR20. Next base: position 41,059 of record NZ_CAXUGK010000026.1, read on the forward strand.
ATGGAGAGAAGTTCAACGTGAAGCCAATCTTGAAGGCTGACGAGATTATCGAAGCCCGCAAGGTGGTTCGCCAGGTATATCTGGATGAGAAAATCGAAAAATATATTGTCGATATTGTATTTGCTACTCGTTATCCGGAAAAATACGATTTGAAAGAGCTGAAAGACATGATTGGTTTCGGCGGTTCGCCCCGTGCCTCCATCAACTTGGCCCTGGCTGCCCGTAGCTACGCGTTCATCAAGCGTCGCGGTTATGTCATTCCGGAGGATGTGCGCGCTGTGGCACACGACGTACTTCGCCACCGTATCGGCTTGACTTACGAGGCGGAAGCCAGCAATATGACATCTGATGAAATCGTCAGCAAGATACTGAACAAGGTTGAAGTGCCCTAACGCATAATAGAGGTTTTCGTAAACTTGAGGTTTACAATCCAATACCTGAGGTTTAGCGTCGTAAACCTTAGGGTTGAGTACCGAAAACTTCACCCCTTTTCATAGGGAAGTTTCTGTTATAAACTAAATTGCGCTTGTGTGCTTAAATGAGATTATTAAAATAAATCAATGGAAACAACAGAACTTTTGAAGAAAGTCCGTCAGATTGAGATAAAGACGCGCGGACTGTCCAACAATATCTTTGCCGGGCAGTATCACTCTGCCTTCAAGGGTAGAGGTATGGCATTCTCCGAAGTGCGCGAGTATCAGTTTGGCGACGACATACGCGACATTGACTGGAATGTGACCGCCCGCTTCAACAAGCCTTACGTCAAGGTGTTTGAGGAGGAGCGCGAATTGACAGTGATGTTGTTGGTAGATGTTTCCGGTAGTTTGGAATTCGGTACGGTAAAGCAGATGAAGAAGGATATGGTGACGGAAATTGCCGCCACACTGGCATTCTCTGCCATTCAGAATAATGACAAGATTGGTGTCATCTTCTTTTCGGACCGGATTGAGAAGTTTATTCCGCCCAAGAAGGGACGTAAGCATATACTTTACATCATCCGCGAACTGATAGATTTTCATGCGGAAAGCCGGAGGACGAGCATTCGTCTGGGCTTGGAGTATCTGACAAACGTAATGAAACGCCGTTGCACGGCATTTGTCTTGTCCGACTTCATCGACCAGGAAAGTTTCAAGAACGCCATGACCATTGCCAATCGTAAGCATGACCTGGTTGCCGTTCAGGTGTACGACCGTCGTGTGGAAGAATTGCCTCCCGTGGGACTGATGAAGATTAGGGATGCCGAGACGGGACATGAGCAGTGGATTGACACCTCCTCGCGTGCCGTGCGCCGTGCCCATCATGATTGGTGGGTGAACAAGCAGGCGGAATTGAATGAAACGTTTACCAAGAGTAATGTCGACAATGTGTCGGTACGTACCGACCAGGATTATGTCAAGGCATTGATGAATTTGTTTGCGAAACGAAATTAATCGGAAAATGAAAAGATATTTATTTCTGATAGCGTTATTAATAGCATGGTCGGGAAGGGTAGTAGCCCAGTCGGTAACGGTAGATGCTACGATTGACTCTTTGCAGATTCTTATTGGAGAGCAGGCAAAGATAAAACTTCAAGTATCTCTAGATGCCGATAAGCGTGCCATATTCCCGGTATATACCGATACGCTGGTGAATGGGGTTGAAATTATTGATGTGGCCAAACCGGATACGCAATTGCTGAATGATGGCCGGCGTGCATTGATAACTCAAGAGTATACAGTTACCTCTTTTGATTCGGCTCTTTATTATCTGCCGCCTATGGAAGTGACGGTGGATAATGAGAAGTATCGCTCCAAAGCGTTGGCATTGAAAGTATATTCGGTGAATGTCCCGTTAGATCCGGAGAATCCGGAACAGTTTTTCGGTCCCAAAACAGTGATGCAAGCGCCTTTTGCTTGGGAAGACTGGTATGGTCTTATGGCTTGTGGTGCGCTGATTATCCCGATAGGGATATTGCTTGTCTATCTGATAATGCGTTTCTTCGACAATAAGCCTATTATCCGTAAGGTGAAGGTAGAACCTAAGTTGCCTCCCCATCAGTTGGCTATGCAGGAGATAGAACGTATCAAGAATGAGAAGGTATGGCAGAAAGGGGAGCCGAAGGAATATTATACGGAATTGACTGATGCTCTTCGTACATATATAAAAGACCGTTTTGGTTTCAATGCTTTGGAAATGACTTCTACGGAAATCATAGATAAGTTGCTGGAAATGAAAGATAAGGAAGCTCTATCAGATTTGCGTGAATTGTTCCAGACTGCTGATTTGGTGAAATTTGCCAAGCATAATCCATTGGTGAACGAAAATGACGCTAACCTGATTAATGCCATTGACTTTATTAATGAAACCAAGGAGAAAGAAGAGGAGAATGCTAAACCGCAGCCTACGGAGATTACCATTATCGAGAAACGTTCTTTGCGTACCAAGATTTTGCTGGGAGCGGGTATTGTAGTGTTGGCTGTAGCCCTTGTCAGTTCCTTGATATATATTGGATTGGAGTTGTATAATTATTTTGCTTAATACTGAAAAAGTGACTTCAATCGGATATACATGAGTGAAAAATGAGGGATGTTTGGAGCGAAGCTGAATTGTAAATCGTTAAATCGTACATAAATATGGTTTTTGCCAATATTGAATATTTATTTTTGCTGCTGTTGCTTATACCTTATATAGTATGGTATATTATGAAGCGGAAGAATAGTGAAGCTACGCTTCAGATTTCGGATGCCCGTGTGTATGCCCATACCCCTAAAAGCTATAAGAACTACTTGCTGCATGTACCGTTTGTATTGCGGATAATTGCCTTGATACTGATTATTCTTGTTTTGGCACGTCCGCAAACCACCGATAGCTGGCAGAACAGTGAGATTGAGGGTATTGATATCATGCTTGCCATGGACGTTTCTACCAGTATGCTGGCCGAAGACCTGAAACCTAACCGGTTGGAAGCGGCGAAGGATGTAGCGGCAGAGTTTATTAACGGACGTCCGAATGATAATATAGGTATAACTTTGTTTGCTGGAGAAAGCTTTACGCAATGTCCATTGACAGTAGACCATGCCGTATTGTTGAACTTGCTTAAAGATATGAAGTGCGGGCTGATTGAAGACGGAACGGCAATCGGTATGGGGATTGCCAATGCCGTTACCCGTTTGAAGGATAGCAAGGCAAAGTCGAAAGTCATTATTCTGCTGACGGACGGTGTCAATAATAAAGGTGATATTTCTCCTTTGACAGCTGCTGAAATAGCCAAGAGCTTTGGCATTCGCGTTTATACTATTGGGGTAGGAACCAATGGTATGGCTCCTTATCCTTATCCGGTAGGTGGAACAGTGCAATATGTCAATATGCCCGTCGAAATTGATGAAAAGACTTTGACACAGATTGCTGGAACAACGGAAGGTAACTATTTCCGTGCCACCAGCAACTCGAAGTTGAAGGAAGTGTATGAGGAGATAGACAAGTTGGAGAAAACAAAATTGAATGTAAAAGAATACAGCAAGCGCCAGGAAGAGTACCGCTGGTTTGCGTTGGCTGCTTTCTTGTGCGTATTACTGGAGGTACTGTTACGCAACTCTATATTGAAGAAGATACCGTAAAAACGGAGAATGTCTTTTAGTGTATCAGTCATTGCGTAGCCAAATTGTAAATTGTAAATTGCTAAATTGTAAATAAAAAGATGTTTCGATTTGAAGAACCTGCATATTTGTACTTGTTGCTGCTGCTGCCTTTATTGGCGGCCTTCTACTTGTACTCCAATTATCGGAGGAGGAAAGCCATTCGTAAATTTGGTGACCCTATACTGATGGCACAGCTAATGCCGGATGTTTCCAAATACCGTCCGGATGTGAAGTTTTGGTTGGTTTTTGCGGCTATCGGGTTGTTCACGGTACTGCTGGCACGTCCGCAGTTTGGTTCCAAACTGGAGACGGTAAAACGCCAGGGAGTGGAAGTGATGATTGCGTTGGATATATCCAATTCCATGCTGGCACAAGACGTACAGCCAAGCCGCTTGCAGAAGGCAAAACGGCTGGTGGCGCAGTTGGTAGATAAGATGCAGAATGACAAGGTCGGTATGATTGTTTTTGCAGGTGACGCATTTACCCAGTTGCCTATTACGAGTGATTATATTTCTGCCAAGATGTTTTTGGAGTCCATCGATCCTTCGCTGATTTCCAAGCAAGGTACGGCAATTGGAGCTGCAATAAATCTGGCTGCCCGGAGTTTTACACCTCAAGAAGGAGTGGGACGTACTGTTATTGTCATCACCGACGGTGAAAACCATGAAGGTGGTGCCGTAGAAGCTGCTAAGGCTGCTGCAGAGAAAGGTATCCAGGTCAATGTATTAGGGGTAGGTATGCCCGAGGGTGCCCCCATTCCAATAGAGGGTACTAATGATTATCGTCGTGACCGTGAAGGTAATGTAATCGTTACTCGCTTGAATGAGCAGATGTGTCAGGAAATTGCTCAGGCAGGAAATGGTATTTATGTGCGCGTAGACAATACCAATGGTGCACAGAAAGCGATTAGTCAGGAAATCAACAAGATGGCAAAGGCAGATGTGGAAACACAGGTGTACACGGAATTCAATGAACAGTTTCAGGCAGTGGCATGGATTATTCTGCTGTTGTTACTGACTGAGATGTTGATATTGGAGCGCAAGAATCCTCTGTTCCGCAACATTCATTTATTCTCTAATAAGAAATGATGCGTATGTTACAGAAAAAATATATTGGAATAGTTTTGCTGCTGTTAGTGGCAGCTTCAGCTTCTGCACAGAAGGCGGAACGCGATTATATCCGTAAGGGAAACCGTTTTTTTAAGGATAGCGTATATGTGGATGCAGAAGTGAACTATCGGAAGGCTTTGGAGGTAAACCCGAAGTCAACGGTTTCCATGTTCAACCTGGGAAATACATTGACCCAGCAGAACAAGCTGCAGGAAGCGATGGAGCAATATGTGGGAGCTACCAAGATAGAAAAGGACAAATCGAACTTAGCACAGATTTATCATAATATGGGAGTCATCTTTCATTCTCAGAAGGATTATGCAAAGGCGGTAGAAGCCTATAAGGAGTCGTTACGCAATAATCCGAAAGATGATGAAACGCGCTATAACCTTGCTTTGGCACAGAAACAATTGCAAGACCAGCAGCAGAACCAGGATCAGAATCAAGATCAGGATAAACAGGACCAACAGAAGGAGCAGGATAAACAGCAGGATCAGCAGAAAGACCAGCAACAGAATCAAGACCAGCAACAACAACCTTCTCAGCCGGAAAAGAAAGATAATGAGATGTCTAAGGAAAATGCCGAGCAGCTGTTAAACTCTGTCATGCAAGACGAGAAGGATGTGCAGGATAAAGTGAAAAAGCAGCAGGTACTTCAAGGAGGTCGTCTGGAAAAAGATTGGTAACAAACATAATAGGAATAATATATGAGAAAAATAGTTTTCTTATGGATAGCACTGATTGCAGTCAGTATGAATGCCTTTGCCGATGGCAAGGTATCGTTTACTGCGTCCGCTCCTGACGCTGTGGCGGTAGGAGACCAGTTCAGACTGTCGTATACGGTGACTACACAAAAGGTAAGGGACTTTCGTGCTCCTTCTATGAAGGGATTTGATGTGTTGATGGGGCCCAGCCGCTCGCAACAGAGTAGCGTGCAGATGATTAATGGGCAGACGACTTCAACCAGCAGTATTACATTCACTTATATTTTAATGGCGACTGCAGAAGGTGATTTTACTATTCCAGGAGCCACTATCACTGCTGATGGTAACCAAATGGTTTCGAATTCTGTACAAGTAAGGGTTCTTCCGGCAGATCAGGCTGCTAATGGAGCTTCTGGAAATGGTGGCAAACAGAGTGAGGGCACTGCCAGCCGCGCTTCTTCCGGGACATCTGTATCGAATAGTGATTTGTTTATTACAGCTACTGCCAGTAAGATGACGGTGTATGAACAAGAGGCTTTTCTGCTGACATACAAGATATATACCTTGGTGGACTTACGTATGTTTGATAATGTGAAATTGCCTGACTTCAAAGGATTCCATTCTCAGGAAGTAGAATTGCCTAATGACAGAAGATGGGGATTGGAGCATTATAAAGGTAGAAATTATCAGTCTACAATCTATCGTCAGTTTGTGTTGTTCCCGCAACAAGCCGGTAAGCTGACAATTGATGCAGCACGCTTTGATGCTTCCATTGCAAAGGCTACACAAGTTGCTGATCCGTTCGAGGCATTTTTCAATGGAGGAAGCAATTACGTAGAAGTTAAAAAGACAATTTTGACTCCGCAACTGACAATTGACGTAAAGCCCTTGCCGGCAGGTAAGCCAGCCGATTTTTCGGGAGGAGTGGGAGAGTTCAATATAACTTCTTCTATCAATAGTACAAATGTCAAGACCAATGATGCTGTTACTGTCAAACTTGTCATTTCTGGTACCGGTAATCTGAAATTGCTCTCTAATCCGGAGGTTAAATTCCCCGAGGATTTTGAAGTATATGATCCGAAGGTGGACAATAAATTCCGTCTGACAAATTCGGGCCTCTCCGGTAGCAAGGTCATTGAGTATCTGGCAATTCCTCGTAATGCGGGAACTTATAAGATTCCTGCCGTAAAGTTCAGTTATTTTGATATTAATTCCCGTTCGTATAAAACGTTGACTACGGAAGAGTATGAATTGCATGTGGAAAAGGGAGCAGGCAATGCTGCTCAGACTATTGCAAACTTTACAAGCAAGGAAGAGTTGAAAGTATTGAACGAGGATATTCGTTTTATCAAGCAGAATAATGTTACTCTGTCTCCCAAAGGTGATTTCTTCTTCGGTTCGTTGACGTATTGGTTACTTTATTTGATACCGGGTATTGCATTCATTACATTCTTTATCATCTATCGTAAGCAAATAGCAGCCAATGCAAATGTAGCAAAGATGCGTACCAAGAAAGCCAATAAAGTGGCGGTGAAACGTATGAAGCAAGCTGGTAAATTATTGGTTGAGAATAAGAAAGATGCGTTTTATGATGAGGTTTTGAAGGCTCTTTGGGGGTATATCAGTGATAAACTGAACATTCCGGTATCCCGTTTGTCTAAGGATAATATCGAAGAGGAACTTCGTAATTATGGTGTGAATGATGCGTTGATAAAGGAATTCCTCGATGCATTGAATAACTGTGAGTTTGCCCGCTTTGCTCCGGGTGATGATAACCAGGCTATGGATAAGGTATATTCAGCTTCTTTGGAAGTTATCAGTAAAATGGAAAACTCGATAAAACATTAATCAGGAGGAAATGGTAATGAATAAAATATTGTTTTTTACTCTTAGTCTAGTGATGGCAATTACTGCCTATGGGCAGAATTCTGCATCTGTAGATACATTACAGACTGCTAGTGACTCTACATCCGTCGGTTCACATGCGGAATTCTCTGCTGCAAGGCAAGAAAGCAATGTGACAAAGGCTGAAGGTGACAGCGCTTATATACGGAATGATTATGCTTCTGCCATTCAAATATATGAGAATCTGTTAAAGAAGGGAGAGGCTGCAGAGGTCTATTATAATCTTGGCAACAGTTATTATAAGGCAGATGATATAGCAAGAGCTATATTGAATTATGAGCGTGCCTTGTTGTTGGAACCTGGTAATGCTGATATTCGTGCAAATTTGGAGATAGCACGTTCTAAGACAATCGATAAGGTAATCCCAATTCCTGAGGTTTTCTTTGTATCTTGGACTAAATCGTTGATTAATTGTCTTAGCGTAGACGCATGGGCTAAGTTGGGGATTGTGTTCTTTGTACTATTACTCGTTTCGTTCTATCTCTTTTTCTTTTCAAAACAGATTACGGGAAAGAAAGTGGGATTTATTGCAGGAATAGTATTCCAGGTTCTTGTTATATTGAGTAATGTGTTTGCTGCTCAGCAAAAAGGCGAACTGATGGAACGTAACGAAGCTATAGTGTTGGCACCTAGTGTCACAGTGCGTAGTACTCCCAGTGAAAGTGGTACAAGTCTGTTCATTCTTCATGAGGGACGTAAAGTTGAGATAAAAGACAACTCTATGCGTGAATGGAAAGAAATTCGTTTGGAAGATGGTAAAGTAGGGTGGGTTCCAGCTTCTGCCATAGAAGGTATTTAAATTTTCCCTGTATTCTAAAAACAGCTCGTATAAACCCGATAATTCTGCTTTATACGAGCTGTTTCTGTCTATTTTTAGGAGCTTTTTCTCTGTACTTATAATTCTGCATACTTGAAAATGATTATTTTTTGGAGAGGCAATATTCTTTTTGAAAAAAGATAAAGAAATAGTTTGTTTTATCCTTTTTTTTCCTTAAGTTTATAGCGTGATAATAAAAAGTACAGAGTATTAACCATTAAATTTATGAATATGAGAACAATAACATTTAATGAATTACGTAAGATTAAAGACTCATTGCCTAGTGGTAGTATGCATAGAATAGCCGATGAACTTGGACTGAATGTTGACACTGTAAGAAATTTTTTCGGTGGACACAATTTTAAGGAGGGGAAAAGTGTTGGGATTCACTTGGAACCTGGACCAGATGGTGGATTGGTTATGATTGATGATACTACTGTTTTAGAGCGAGCTTTAAAAATTTTAGATGAAATGGCAGGTAAGACTGAAGAAGCTGTTCGAGCTTAAGAAGAGAAAGTTAGATAGAATCCCAATTGCTGACAACAATTGGGATTTCTTGTTTGTTTTAATCTCAAAATCAATGATATATGGAAGATAAATTAGTTACTTTGGCAATCTTAACGTACGCGAAAGCTCAAATATTGAAAAATGTTCTTGAAAATGAAGGTATTGAGACTTATATTCACAATGTAAACCAGATACAACCGGTTGTTTCTTCTGGCGTACGTGTACGTATTAAGGAGAGTGACTTACCTCATGCTCTGAAAATTACTGAAAGCTCTGCGTGGTTATCTGAAGAGGTAGTGGGGGGGAAGTCACCTAAACTGGAGAAGGTTAGTAATAAAGTGCTGATTCCAGTGGATTTTTCCAATTATTCTTTGAAGGCTTGCGAGTTCGGTTTCAATTTCGCTCAGAATATAGGTGCAGAAGTTGTTTTGCTACATGTTTATTTTACTCCTATATATGCAACTTCTTTGCCATACGGAGACGTATTTAACTATCAGCTAAGTGATGAGGAGAATGTAAGGAGTATCTTACAAAAAGTTCATGCTGATTTGAATGCATTATCTGATAAAGTAAAAGAGAAGGTAGCTTCCGGCGAGTTTCCAGATATTAAATATACTTGTGTTTTGCGTGAAGGTATTCCTGAAGAAGAGGTACTCCGCTATACCAAGGAATATCGGCCACGCATTATCATAATGGGAACTCGTGGTAAAAGTCAGAAGGATATTGATTTGATCGGCAGTGTAACGGCTGAAGTGATTGAACGTAGCCGTGTACCGGTATTGGCCATTCCTGAAAATACTCCATTCAAGCAATTTTCTGAAGCTAAGCGTATTGCATTCATTACTAATTTTGATCAACGTGATTTAATAGCTTTTGATTCGCTAATAAATAATCTGAAATCATTTAAGTTTTCAGTGTCTCTGATACATCTTTCAGATGTTCAGAATACATGGAATGAAATAAAACTGGCTGGTATTAAGGAATATTTTCAAAAACAATATCCACAATTGGAAATATACTATGATGTGGTAAAGAACGATAATCTGCTTAGTAGTTTAGACAGTTATATCAAAAGTAATCATATTGATATTATAACATTAACTTCTTATAAAAGAAATATATTTTCGCGCTTATTTAACCCTGGCATTGCCAGAAAGATGATTTTCCATTCTGATACACCATTGTTGGTAATTTATGGAAGACCGAATTAGGTGTTGAATATGGATAATATGGTTTCTGTTCAATATAAGCATTATGTTTAATATAGCGCTGGAATAATTTAATCTAATTTTAATTTCTTCTCTCCCTCACTTAAGAAATAACATTCTTTACTTAATGATATAACAATAATAAAAGCCTAATTAATAATTTAATTAGGCTTTTATTATTATGAAAGTATTACATCAACTTTTCAATTTCTTCGAATTCAGGGCCCATTTGCAAATTATAATACACTCTATACAGACCATTTAACCACAAATCTTTTTGATCAGGTTTCAGTTCTCTTGCCTTTTCATAATAAGGTTTTGCCTTTTCATAGAAAGTCTTCAGAGTAGCCTGGTCTTCTTTATACTTCGGATCATTAATATCTGTAGTTGCTTTTTCTGAGAAATCTTGTGCTTGTAAGCAGTAAATCAAGCCTAAATTAGAGTATGCTTCTGCATAATTAGGATCTACTTCTATAGTTTTTTTATAGAATTCAATAGCTTTATCATAGTCCTTCATATTGTGATAAAGGTAGCCTTTTACATACAAATAGAATGTATTGTTAGGATCTTTAGCCAACATATCATCAGCAAACTGCATAGCTTCGTCATATTTGTTGTTATTGCTATAATAATCAATCAAGTGACCGAAGAAGAATGAATGTTCAGGATATTTCTGGATACCTTCTTTTAAAGAAGCAATCCATTTAACAGTATCACCTTCAGCTTTCAATGCAGTAGAGATAAATTCCATTGCGTATTTCCCAACTTCTTTATCATCTTGCGCATAAGGAGCATACTTCAAAATACTAGGATAATCTTCCATCTTAGCAGCTGCTAAACTTGCATAATATGCTATTTGGGGTAATACTGTATCTGTTTGTAATAGATTTTCCTTTTCAAACATCGGGTTGATAGCAATATCAATGTATGTTGCAAAGAAATCTAATGCTTTTTTATTGTCTTCATTGGCTGCATCGCCTTCTTTCTGTGAGGCCAAATTAAAGAATTGGATACCGCCATTGATTAGATTACCGCGTTCTGCTAAAATTGTAGCAGAATTAGATTTTCTATATTTATTCTTGATTTTGCCCTTTTCATTGGGAATTTGTGCCAATTCGTCACATTTGAAGTAGAATTTACACATGTTCAATGCGCTATTATATACCTGAAGAGTGTCATAAGGTTTTCTCAGATAGGCATTTTCCATTTCTTTCTCACTTCTTTTTCTTTGGATAAGACCTGCTACATCCCACGTTTCGGCATTGTCCTTTGTTTCGGGATTGGTTAAAGCCTGATTTATCAGTTCCTCTGCTTTGGCAAAGTCAGGATTTACTCCGTTAGCAATACTTTTAGCCTCTTTTACGTTCTTTTCTTGGGCGAAAGTAAAGCTTGCGACAAGTAGTAAAACCATTGAAAATAATACTCTTTTCATGATTGTAGAAAATTTAAATTAATATTATGTCTATTCTTCATTTTCATTGTTTACCTCGTTCTGAGGGCTTTCAAGGGTATTTTCTTCCCCCTCCTCTATAAGTTCCTCTTCATTTTCTGAAGTGACTTTACATACAGAGCCGATTTCGTCATTACGTTTCTCAAGGTTGATTAGACGCACACCTTGTGTAGCACGTCCCATGATACGAACATCGGCGACTTTCAGACGGATGGTAATACCAGATTTATTAATAATCATCAAGTCATTTTCATCTGTAACAGACTTGATAGTTACTAATTTACCCGTTTTATCGGTGATATTCATTGTTTTCACACCTTTACCTCCACGATTGGTCTTGCGATAATCTTCAATATCCGAACGTTTGCCATATCCTTGTTCCGATACAACCATAATTGTTTCCGCTTCAGGATCTTTGATGCATATCATACCTACTACTTCGTCTTGACCGTCTTCATCCAATGTCATACCACGTACACCGGTGGCAGTACGTCCCATAACGCGCACAGCACTTTCATGGAAACGAATGGCACGTCCGTTACGGTTGGCAATGATGATTTCATTGTCGCCGTTTGTCATACGCACTTCGATTACACGGTCGTCTTCACGGATAGTGATAGCATTTACACCATTTTGGCGAGGACGTGAATACTGCTCAAGCAATGTTTTCTTAATGACACCATTCTTAGTACAGAACAATACATAATGGCTGTTGATAAATTCTTGGTCGTTCAAGTTCTTCACGCGCAAATAGGCGTTTACAGCATCGTCAGAGTCGATATTCAACAAATTCTGGATGGCACGACCTTTCGAATTCTTAGTACCTTCGGGGATTTCGTATACCTTCAGCCAGTAACACTTACCTTTCTGTGTAAAGAACATCATGGTATTATGCATGGTTGCAGGATAAATATGCTCTACAAAGTCTGCATCGCGGGTTTCGGTACCTTTGGAGCCTACCCCACCACGGTTTTGCGCACGGAATTCGCTCAGCGGTGTGCGTTTGATGTATCCCATGTGCGAGATGGTGATAATCATTTCATCATCTGCATAGAAGTCTTCCGGATTGAATTCTTCTGATGAATAGACAATTTCCGAGCGACGTTCGTCACCATACTTCTCTTTTACTTCAATCAGTTCATCTTTAATGACTTTGCGGCAGAGTTCGTCATTGACAAGGATTTCTTCCAAATAAGCAATCTGCTTCTGAATTTCCTCATATTCGGCGTGCAGCTGGTCTTGCATCAATCCTGTGAGCTGACGCAAACGCATTTCAACAATGGCACGTGACTGAATTTCACTGAGTTGGAATCGCTCCATCAAACCTGATATAGCATCATTCGGGGTTTTAGCAGCACGGATAATCTTGATTACTTCGTCGATATTATCAGATGCAATGATTAATCCTTCCAGAATATGTGCACGTTCTTTGGCCTTGCGCAAATCATACTGAGTACGGCGGATGACTACGTCGTGTCTGTGCTCAACGAAGTATTTTATCAAATCCTTCAGATTCAGCAGACGTGGACGGCCATGTACCAATGCAACATTGTTCACACCAAAAGATGTCTGCAGCATTGTCATCTTGTAGAGCTTGTTGAGTACAACGCTGGCATTTGCATCACGTTTTACATCAATAACGATACGCATACCTTCACGGTCGGATTCGTCATTAGCATTGGCAATACCTTCAATTTTCTTTTCGTTGGCCAAATCGGCTATATTCTTAATCAATTCAGCTTTGTTGACACCATAGGGAATTTCTGTCACAACGATTTTATCGTGCGTCGAACCAGTCTCAATTTCGGCTCTAGCACGCATTATGACACGTCCGCGTCCCGTGAGATAGGCTTCGCGAACACCGCTCATACCGTATATATAGCCTCCGGTCGGGAAATCAGGAGCTTTGACATACGTCATCAGCTCTTCTATATCGATGTCATTGTTTTCGATGTATGCAATACAAGCGTCAATAACCTCAGATAGATTATGGGTCGGCATATTGGTAGCCATACCTACGGCAATACCAGATGCACCATTTACCAAAAGATTCGGAATACGGGCCGGCATGACGGTAGGCTCTTGCAAAGAGTCATCGAAATTGTTCTGCATGTCAACAGTCTCTTTCTCAAGGTCTGTCATCATGTCTTCACCAATTTTTCGCAAACGACACTCTGTATAACGCATGGCAGCAGCACTGTCACCGTCTACTGAACCGTAGTTACCTTGTCCATCTACCAACATGTAACGCATTGCCCAAGGCTGAGCCATACGTACAAGAGCTCCGTAAACGGACGAGTCGCCATGAGGGTGATATTTACCTAATACTTCACCTACAACTCTGGCTGATTTTTTATAAGGTTTGTCGGAGGTATTTCCTAATCCCATCATTCCGAAAAGAATTCTTCGGTGAACGGGTTTAAAACCATCTCTAACATCCGGAAGGGCACGTGAAACAATGACCGACATAGAGTAGTCAATGTACGATGACTTCATTTCCTCCTCGATGTTAATCTTTATAATTCTGTCTTGTTCAAGCATTTAAAAAGATTATTAATTATACATTTTCGGGTTCGTGAAAAACCACGCTAAAGTACTGCTTTTTTACGATATACAAAAGTTTTCCTCCATAAACTTTGTTGCCTGCAACATAAATATGGAAGTACTCCCTCCCTTCCTCACCAAATTGCTATTAATATATAAGGTGTAAAGTGGAAAAACAGATTTGAAATTTATGGCACGGGATTTGTATACTATTAAATCAGTTAAATATGATACGCTGAATTAATAAATGCGTATCTTTGTCGTGGATAACCTTTTTAATTGAGGAGAATTATAAAATATGAACAATCAATTTTCACAAAGAGTTTCAGACATAATTACTTATAGCAAGGAAGAAGCCAATCGATTGAGAAATCGCTATATTGGTCCGGAACACCTTCTGCTCGGCATGCTGCGTGATGGCGGAGGAAAAGCTATTGAAATATTGTTGAAACTTGATATAGATTTAAAACGAGTAAAAAGTCGTCTGGAGGGTTTCCTAAAGGATGCCGAGGACGATACTCTCTTGCCGGACGCTGAAGTGCCCTTGTCCCCGATGACGGCTAAGATATTGAAGATGTGTATGCTTGAAGCGCGTTTGCTGAAAAGTGCAACTGCCGATACGGAACATGTATTGCTGGCTATTTTGAAAGATGGCGACAATCTTGCTGCAACTGTTTTGGAAGAACACCGGGTGGATTATCAGGCTGTATTTGAACAGCTTTCGATGAAATCGACCAATCCGAATGCGGGAATGGGATTCACCGAGGATGATGAAGAGGATGAAGAAGATATGAATATGTCTCGCTCCTCCCGTACTGGGGGGGCTGGTTCGGCTTCGGCTGCACAGGCTGCATCCAGAAAGCCGTCCAATGATACTCCTGTGCTGGACAATTTCGGCGTAGACATGACGCGGGCTGCCGAAGAAGGCAAGCTGGACCCGGTTGTGGGTCGCGAACGCGAGATTGAACGTCTGGCGCAAATCTTGAGCCGCCGTAAGAAGAACAATCCAGTGCTTATCGGTGAACCAGGAGTCGGAAAATCTGCCATCGTAGAGGGTTTGGCATTGCGTATTGTGCAAAAGAAAGTTTCGCGCATTTTGTTTGAAAAGCGCGTGGTGATGCTTGATATGGCCTCTGTGGTGGCGGGAACAAAATACCGTGGTCAGTTTGAGGAACGTATCCGCTCTATCATCAACGAGTTGCAGAAAAATCCGAATGTCATCCTTTTCATCGATGAAATCCATACGATTGTAGGTGCCGGTGCTGCTGCCGGTTCCATGGATGCTGCCAATATGCTGAAACCAGCTTTAGCGCGTGGTGAAATCCAGTGTATTGGAGCTACCACTCTCGATGAATACAGAAAGAATATCGAGAAAGACGGTGCTTTGGAACGTCGTTTCCAAAAGGTGATTGTAGAGCCTACCACAGCTGAAGAAACGCTTCAGATATTGAAGAATATCAAGGAGAAGTATGAAGACCATCATAACGTGAGCTACACGGATGAAGCCCTGGAAGCATGTGTCAAGTTGTCAGCACGCTATATAACCGACCGCAACTTCCCGGATAAAGCTATTGATGCTTTGGACGAGGCGGGTTCGCGTGTGCATTTGACGAATATTAATGTTCCGAAAGAAATTGAGGAACAGGAAAAGCTGATTGAAGAGGCACGTAGCCTGAAGGCTGAAGCTGTAAAGTCACAGAATTTTGAGCTGGCTGCCAGCTACCGCGACCGTGAGAAGGAACTTTCTGTCCGCTTGGAGGAGATGAAGGTTGAGTGGGAAGCCCGTTTGAAGGATGACCGCCAAACGGTAGGTGAAGAGGAAATAGCCAATGTTATTTCAATGATGTCCGGTGTACCCGTACAGCGCATGGCGCAGGCAGAAGGACTTAAACTGGCCGGAATGAAGGAAGAACTACAGGCGAAGGTGATAGCTCAAGATGCTGCGATAGAGAAACTTACCAAAGCAATCTTGCGTAGCCGTGTAGGGTTGAAAGACCCGAACCATCCCATCGGAACCTTTATGTTCCTTGGCCCTACTGGTGTGGGTAAGACGCATTTGGCAAAGCAATTGGCAAAATATATGTTTGGCTCTGCCGATGCCTTGATACGTATCGATATGAGCGAGTATATGGAGAAATACACCGTATCTCGTATGATTGGTGCCGCTCCGGGATATGTGGGCTATGAGGAAGGCGGCCAGTTGACTGAAAAGGTGCGTCGCAAGCCGTATTCCATTGTCTTGCTGGATGAGATTGAGAAAGCCCATCCGGACGTGTTCAACATCTTGCTCCAGGTACTGGATGAAGGTCGTTTGACTGACAATTATGGCAGAACCATCGATTTCAAGAATACGGTTATCATTATGACCTCCAATATCGGTACGCGGCAGTTGAAGGAATTTGGCCGTGGCGTAGGTTTTGCGGCGCAAAACCGCACGGATGACAATGAACATTCGCGCAGCGTGATACAAAAGGCTCTGAACAAGACCTTTGCTCCCGAATTCTTGAATCGTTTGGATGAAATCATTACTTTCGACCAGCTCTCTTTGGAGGCCATCACAAAGATTGTGGACATTGAGCTGAAAGGTTTGTACGAACGGGTTGAAGCAATTGGTTACAAGCTGGTTGTGGAGGATGATGCAAAGACATTCCTTGCTTCGAAAGGGTACGATGTACAGTTTGGTGCGCGCCCATTGAAGCGCGCCATTCAGAACCACTTGGAGGATGGACTTTCCGAGCTGATAGTGGCGGAGGAGTTACAGCCGGGTG
The DNA here is from genome assembly GCF_964250605.1 of Bacteroides sp. AR20. Classification (NCBI taxonomy): domain Bacteria; kingdom Pseudomonadati; phylum Bacteroidota; class Bacteroidia; order Bacteroidales; family Bacteroidaceae; genus Bacteroides; species Bacteroides sp. AR20. Next base: position 57,688 of record NZ_CAXUGK010000026.1, read on the forward strand.
ATACGGTAAACGTATCAGTAGACAAAGAAAAAGACGAGCTGAGCATCAGGAAGGCATAAGCTGTTCTTTATAAAAACCGTCAAAATGTCAGTCCTTATGGGCTGGCATTTTTTTTGTGCTATATCTGCCGGAATAATTAAAAATATAAATCTAAAAAATATAAATGTAGTATGCAAAAAGGTAATATTGGGGTAACTACTGAGAATATCTTCCCCGTCATTAAAAAGTTCTTGTATAGTGATCATGAAATTTTTCTCCGTGAGTTGGTTTCTAACGCGGTTGATGCTACACAGAAGCTGAAAACACTCTCCTCTATCGGTGAGTTCAAGGGTGAAGTTGGCGATTTAACCGTACATGTCTCGCTGGGAAAAGATACCATTACGGTGTCCGACCATGGTATAGGTCTTACGGCTGAAGAAATAGACAAGTATATTAACCAGATAGCTTTCTCTGGCGCCAATGACTTCCTTGAGAAATATAAAAACGATGCCAACGCCATCATCGGCCATTTTGGATTGGGTTTCTATTCGGCTTTTATGGTTGCCAAGAAAGTCGAAATCATCACTAAATCCTATCGGGAAGGCGCCCAGGCTGTAAAGTGGACATGCGATGGCAGTCCGGAGTTTACGATTGAAGACACTGATAAGGCAGAACGTGGTACGGATATCGTTCTTTACATAGACGATGACTGCAAGGAATTCCTTGAAGAAGCGCGCATTTCCTCTTTGTTGAAGAAGTATTGCAGCTTCCTCCCTATCCCGGTTGCATTCGGCAAGAAGAAAGAATGGAAAGACGGCAAGCAGGTTGAAACTGCCGAGGATAATATCATCAATGATTCCAACCCGTTGTGGACGCTGAAACCCAGCGAATTGAAAGATGAAGATTATAAGAAGTTCTACCGTGACCTTTATCCTATGTCCGACGAACCTTTATTCTGGATTCATCTGAATGTGGATTATCCGTTCCACCTTACCGGTATTCTGTACTTCCCCAAAGTGAAGAGCAACATCGAGTTGAACAAGAATAAGATTCAGCTCTATTGCAACCAGGTATATGTGACGGATTCGGTGGAAGGTATTGTTCCCGACTTCTTGACCCTGCTGCATGGTGTGCTCGATTCACCGGACATTCCATTGAACGTTTCCCGTTCTTATTTGCAGAGCGATGCCAACGTGAAGAAGATTTCTACATATATCACGAAGAAGGTGTCAGACCGTTTGCAGTCTATCTTCAAGAATGACCGTAAACAGTTTGAGGAAAAGTGGAATGACTTGAAAATCTTCATCAACTACGGAATGCTTACGCAGGAAGATTTCTATGATAGAGCCAAGGATTTTGCCCTTTTCACCGATACAGACAGCAAATATTATACTTTCGAAGAGTATAAGACGTTGATTAAAGATAACCAGACGGATAAGGATGGAAATCTGATTTATCTGTATGCCAACAATAAAGATGAACAATACAGCTACATAGAGGCCGCTACGAATAAAGGATACAATGTGCTGTTGATGGATGGACAGCTGGACATTGCGGTGGTGAGCATGTTGGAACAGAAGTTCGAAAAGGTTCGCTTCACTCGTGTAGACAGCGATATTATTGATAATCTGATTGTCAAGGAAGACAAGAAGAACGAAGCGTTGGAAGCCGGCAAGCAGGAAGTTCTTTCTTCCATCTTCAAGAGCCAGTTGCCCAAGATGGATAAGACGGAGTTCAACATCACGGCGCAGGCTTTGGGCGAAAATGCCACTCCTATCATGATAACTCAGAGCGAGTACATGCGCCGTATGAAGGAAATGGCGAATATCCAGGCTGGAATGAGCTTCTATGGCGAAATGCCGGATATGTTTAACCTGGTATTGAATTCAGACCATAAGCTGGTAAAAGAAGTTCTGGCAGATGAAGATAAGGAATGTGCTGCTGCCGTTGCTCCGGTTCAGGCAGAGATGGATGAAGTGAACAAGCAGCGTACTGACCTGAAAAAGAAGCAGGAAGGCAAGAAAGATGAGGATATACCGACTGCCGAAAAGGATAAAGTGAATGAGTTGGATAAGAAGTGGGACGAACTGAAAACACAGAAAGAAGGCATCTTCGCCGATTATGCTGCCAAGAATAAGGTTGTCCGTCAACTGATAGATTTGGCACTGCTGCAGAATGGTATGTTGAAAGGTGAAGCTTTGAACAACTTTGTCAAGAGAAGCATTGACCTAATAAAATAAGCCCCTTTAAATTTGCATTTAATATATGCAAGGGTATTGTGATTCTTCGGAGTCGCAATACCCTTTTTTTATTCATTTTCACCAATTAGGGTGTGATTTTCTTCGTTGAATACGGCATTTTTAGAAACTATTGTTTATATTTGGGGCAATGAACATTTATCTTACTCGGAATAGCATAGTTATGAAAAGAGTTTTATTGTTTTTTTCGTTTCTTCTATGTGGCTTTATTTTACAAGCTCAGAAAGTGGGGCTTGTACTGAGTGGCGGTGGAGCAAAAGGCATGACTCATATAGGCATTATCCGGGCTTTGGAAGAGAATAATATCCCCATTGATTATATAACCGGAACCTCTATGGGAGCTATCATCGGTTCTCTGTATGCTATGGGGTATTCCCCGGACGATATGGAGGCGCTGTTGCGCTCTCCCGACTTTAAGCGTTGGTATTCGGGCAAAGTGGAGCCTAAATACGAGTATTATTTTAAGAAGAATCGTCCTTCACCGGAATTTTTTAATATCCGTTTTGCTTTTAGGGACTCGCTGCATATAAAGCCCCAGATACTTCCCACAAGCATGGTCAACCCCATACAGATGAACCTGGTATTTGTGGAATTGTTTGCACGTGCTACGGCTGCATGTGGCGGTAATTTCAACAAACTGTTTGTTCCTTTTCGCTGTATAGCATCCGATGTGTACAATAAAAAGCCATTGGTATTGAGTAAAGGGGATTTGGGAGATGCGGTACGTGCTTCCATGAGCTTTCCATTTGTCTTCAAACCGATAGAAATAGACAGTACGCTTGCTTATGATGGCGGCATTTACAATAATTTCCCTACGGATGTGATGCGGGAGGATTTTCATCCGGATGTCATTATTGGCAGTGTGGTAGCGGCCAATCCCGGTAAGCCGAAGGAGAATGACCTGATGAGCCAATTGGAGAATATGATTATGCAGAAGACCGATTACTCCATTCCGGACTCGTTGGGTATAGTCATGACCTTCAAATATGATGATGTCAACTTGCTGGATTTTGACCGTCTGCAGGAATTGCACGATATAGGCTACAATCGTACCCTTAATATGATGGATTCCATCAAAAGCCGTGTTCATCGTAGGGTGAATGCTGATAATGTGCGTTTGAGGCGTCTTGTCTTCCGGAGTAACCTGCCTCAATTCCGTTTTCGGGATATCATTATTGAAGGGGCGAATGCCCAACAGCAAGCCTACATCAAAAAAGAGTTCCATGATGAAGAGCATGAAGTCTTTACTTATGAAGACTTGAAGCGCGGGTATTTTCGTTTGCTGGCAGATAATATGATTTCGGAAATAGTTCCTCATGCTGTGTATGATTCGGAATCCGATTTGTATGAGCTGCATTTGAAGGTGAAGATGGAGGATAATTTTTCCGTGCGTCTGGGGGGCAGTGTCTCTACCACGAGCTCAAATCAAATCTATTTGGGAATAGGATATCAGAACTTGAATTATTATTCCAAGGAAATCACTTTTGACGGTCAGTTGGGTAAGATTTATAATAATGCCCAGTTGATGGGTAAGATTGATTTGCCTACCCACATATCTACGTCCTTTCGTTTTATTGCTTCAATCAGTACCTTCGATTACTACAAGAAGGACAAGCTGTTTTCCAGGAATGACAAACCTTCATTCAATTCAAAGGACGAACGTTTTGTGAAGTTGATGGTTGCCTTGCCGTTTTTGGCCAATAAGCGTGCGGAGTTCAGTCTGGGATATGGCCAACTGGAAGATAACTACTTTCAATCCAGTGTAATAGATTTCGATAAGGACCGTTCGGACAGAAGTACCTACAAACTTTTGGGAGGTTCCATCGGTTTCTATGGGAGCACCCTAAATACGCGGCAATACGCGACAAAAGGTTATCTGGAGAAACTGATAGCCCAGGTATTTACCGGGAGGGAAAGATTTGAACCGGGGAATCCGCAAGAAGGGTACAGTCCTTCTCCGCAAGAGCGGCAATCATGGTTACAAATCTCTTATATGAAAGAGGCATATCACACGATGGGGCCGAAATTCACCCTGGGATGGATGGCAGAAGCACTGTATTCATCGAAGAATTTCTCTGAGAATTATACGGCAACCATGATGCAGGCAGGAGAATTTGCACCGACTCCGCATAGTAAACTGATGTACAATGAAGCTTTTCGTGCCAACCAGTATGTGGCTGCCGGTATCAAACCCATATATGTTTTGAACGACATGTTCCAGTTCCGGACAGAATTTTATGGCTTTACACCGATTTTTCCGATAAAAAAGAATGCATTGAATAAAGCATATTATGGAAAAGCATTCTCCCGCTTTGAGTATATGGGAGAAGTTTCTGTTATTTGTCATTTGCCCTTCGGAGCCATCTCTGCTTATGTAAATCATTATAGCTCACCGAGAAGGGAGTGGAATGTGGGGATGACCATCGGCTGGCAGTTGTTTAATTATCGCTTTGTCGAATAAATTTCTTCAAAAAAAGTTTGTATATCGTTTGCTAATTCGGAAAAAGTACGTATCTTTGCACCCGTTAAACAAAGAGGCCGCGTAGCTCAACTGAATAGAGTAGCTGACTACGGATCAGCCGGTTACAGGTTTGAATCCTGTCGCGGTCACAAGTTTTCATAATTTTTTTAAGGGTCGCGTAGCTCAACTGAATAGAGTAGCTGACTACGGATCAGCCGGTTACAGGTTTGAATCCTGTCGCGATCACAAAGAACCTCCGCAAGTTTTCTTGCGGAGGTTCTTTGTTTTTACAGCAATGGCATATAGTTGATGTTCTGGGTCAACGTAACAATCTGAGGTATTTTATATTTAAGCATATAATTTAGCAAGTCTATATAAGAAAAAAGCTCTATC
>NZ_CAXUGK010000027.1:0-62179 GCF_964250605.1 Bacteroides sp. AR20
ATCTGCATGTGCAGGTCGAAATGCAGAGGATGAAATATTTCACGGGAGGGCTGACATACAAAATTCATTTGAAATAATTAATGAAAAAATCAGCGGAGGGATGTTTGATACTATCAGACATCCCTTTTTTCTGTATTATATATGTAAGATTAACGGAGGAATTCAAATTTTAATCGTAATTTTGTAACCCATTATGAGTAGAATAATAGCCATAGACTACGGTCGGAAACGTACGGGAATAGCCGTGAGTGATACATTGCAGATGATTGCGAATGGACTGACAACTGTGCCTACACACCAATTGTTGCAGTTTCTTCTTGATTATGTGGCTAAGGAGCCGGTAGAGCGTATCTTGGTAGGCCTTCCTAAGCAGATGAATAATGAGGCTTCGGAAAACATGAAGAATATCGAACCTTTTGTCCGTTCGCTGAAGAAGAAACTGCCTGACATGCCGGTTGAATATGTAGACGAGCGTTTTACTTCTGTTCTGGCTCATCGGACGATGCTTGAGGCTGGATTGAAAAAGAAAGACCGCCAAAATAAAGCACTGGTGGATGAAATCAGTGCAACTATTATTCTGCAAACTTATTTGGAGAACAAACGTTTCTCCTTTTTATAATGTATAGAAAATAATTTGTAATTAGTAATTTGTAGTAAAGGAAATGATTTTACCCATTTATGTGTACGGTCAGCCCGTATTGAGAAAGGTAGCAGAGGATATTGCCCCGGACTATCCGAATTTGAAAGAGCTTATTGAGAATATGTTTGAAACGATGGACCATGCCGAAGGCGTAGGACTTGCAGCACCGCAGATTGGGCTTCCCATCCGCGTGGTGGTAATCGATTTGGATGTACTTTCCGAAGATATGCCAGAATATAAAGATTTCCGCAAGGCGTATATCAATGCCCATATTTTGGAGGTGTCCGGTGAGGAGGTTTCTATGGACGAGGGGTGCTTGAGCCTTCCCGGTATTCATGAGTCGGTGAAGCGTGGCAACAAAATACGTGTGCAGTACCTGGACGAGAATCTGGAACCGCACGATGAGATTATCGAAGGCTACCTGGCACGCGTGATGCAGCACGAGTTCGACCATCTGGAAGGAAAGATGTTCATCGACCATTTGTCTCCGTTGCGCAAGCAGATGATTAAAGGAAAACTGAATGCCATGTTGAAGGGCAAGGCACACTGCACTTATAAGGTGAAAACCGTAAAGAAATAAGTCAACCATATAATATGGTATAAAAGGCTCAAAAAATATAAAAAGTGTTCCGCTAATCCTGACAAGTAAACGAAAAGCGTTACTTTTGTTTCGTTTACAAGCATTTATAAAACAAGATGATAAGAAAAATACTGACAGCTATTTTGCTGTTACCCACATTGTTGTATGCGCAAATCAATACGGAACGGGTGATGACCATTGCTCGGAATGCATTGTATTTTGAGGATTACGTGCTTTCTATCCAATATTTTAATCAGGTAATCAACGCGAAACCTTATTTATATGAGCCTTATTTCTTCCGTGGACTGGCAAAAATCAATTTGGATGACTATCAGGGAGCGGAGAGTGATTGTGATGCTGCGATTCAAAGAAATCCTTTTGTGGTAGGTGCTTACCAGATCAGAGGATTGGCACGTATCCGTCAGAACAAGTTTGACGAGGCGATTGAAGATTATAAAACCGCTATCAAATACGATCCGGAGAATGTGGTGCTTTGGCATAATCTTTCCCTTTGCCATATTCAGAAAGAAGATTATGAGGCGGCTAAGGAAGATTTGGGTACGCTTCTGACAATTGCCCCCAAATATACGCGTGCCTATCTGATGCGCGGGGAAGTCTCCCTGAAACAGAACGATACGATACAAGCTTTGCGTGATTTTGACAAAGCTATTGATATGGACCGTTATGACCCGGACGGATGGGGGGCAAGAGCCATTGTACGTCTCCAGCAGGGAAAGTATAAAGAGGCTGAAGCTGATTTGGACCAGTCTATCCATCTGAGTGCAAAGAATGCCGGTAACTATATCAACCGTGCCTTGGCGCGTTTCCATCAGAATAATTTGAGAGGCGCCATGAGTGACTATGATTTGGCTTTGGATATTGATCCGAATAATTTTCTCGGGCACTACAACCGCGGTCTGCTGCGTGCCCAGGTAGGCGATGACAACCGGGCGATAGAGGATTTTGATTTTGTGTTGAAGATGGAACCGGATAATATGATGGCCATTTTCAATCGTGGTTTGTTACGTGCGCAGACGGGGGATTACCGGGGAGCTATCAGTGACTATTCCAAAGTGATTGCAGAATATCCTAACTTTATGGCCGGCTATTATCAGCGTGCCGAAGCCCGTAAAAAGATTGGCGACTGTAAAGGAGCCGAGCAGGATGAGTTCAAAATCATGAAGATGCAGATAGACAAGCGTAACGGTGTTTCTTCCGGTGACAAAAAGGAAGGTGGCGACAGTAAGGATGTTGCGGATAATTCTTCGGGGAACTCCAATGGAGATGGCGGGAAGACCCGTAAGAAATCCGACAAGAATATGGAAAATTATCGGAAAATTGTAATAGCGGACGATTCGGAAGTTGACCAGCGTTATAAGAGCGATTATCGCGGACGTGTACAAGACCGGAATGTGACCATCAAGCTCGAGCCGATGTATGCTTTGACTTATTATGAGAAACTGAGCGATGTGAAGCGTATCGTACATTATCATAAGTATATTGAGGAACTGAACCATTCGAAACTGTTCCCGAAGCCACTGCGCATCACCAATATGGAAGCTCCGCTGACGGAGGAACAAGTACGCTTCCACTTTGCTTTGATAGACGCTCATACGTCTGATGTGGTGGCTGACGAGAAGAACGCCAAGAAACGTTTCATGAGAGGTCTGGACTTCTATCTGGTTCAGGATTTTGCCAGTTCCATAGATGACTTTACAAAGAGTATCTTGTTGGACGACACTTTCTTTCCGGCATACTTTATGCGTGCTTTGGTGCGTTATAAGCAACTGGAATATAAAAAGGCCGAAGCCACAATGAGTGAAGGCGCCACTTCGGGTACAACGGAAATGAAGAAGCCAGAAGTGATGGCCATCGATTATGAAGTTGTGAAGAATGACCTGGACCACGTTATCCAATTGGCTCCTGATTTTGTCTATGGCTATTATAACCGTGGCAATGTGTCTTCGTTGCTGAAGGATTATCGTGCCGCCTTGGCGGATTATGACAAGGCGATTGAGCTGAGCCCCGATTTTGCTGAAGCATACTTTAACCGTGGATTGACGCACATCTTCCTGGGAAATAACAAACAAGGTATTGCCGATTTGAGTAAAGCAGGAGAGTTGGGTATTGTGTCGGCCTATAATATCATAAAGAGGTTTACAGATACACGTGAATAACATTTTTTTGTTAAAAAATAGAATATCAAAAAGAATTAGCTATTTTTGCGTTCTGAAAAATGAAATATACATATAAACTATGATAAAGATAACATTTCCAGACGGCTCTGTTCGTGAATATAACGAAGGAGTAACGGGACTGCAGATTGCAGAAAGCATCAGTTCTCGATTGGCACAAGATGTGCTGGCTTGTGGCGTGAACGGAGAAATTTATGATTTGGGGCGTCCTATCATGCAAGACGCTGAAGTGGTTCTTTATAAATGGGAGGATGAGCAGGGTAAGCATGCCTTTTGGCATACCAGTGCCCACCTGCTGGCCGAAGCTTTGCAGGAACTCTATCCGGGCATCCAGTTCGGTATAGGTCCTGCTATCGAAAACGGTTTCTACTATGATGTGGACCCGGGTGAAACGACTATCAAGGAAGCTGACCTGCCGGCCATTGAGAAAAAGATGGCTGAACTGGTGGCTAAGAAAGAAGCGGTTGTCAGACAAGACATTGCCAAGGCAGATGCTTTGAAGATGTTTGGTGACCGTGGAGAAACTTATAAATGCGAGCTGATTTCCGAATTGGAAGACGGCCACATCACAACTTATACGCAGGGTGCATTTACCGACTTGTGCCGTGGCCCTCACTTGATGACCACAGCTCCTATCAAGGCTATTAAGCTGACTTCCGTTGCCGGTGCTTATTGGCGTGGACAAGAAGACCGTAAGATGATGACCCGTATCTATGGTATCACCTTCCCGAAGAAGAAGATGCTGGATGAGTATCTTGTTCTGCTGGAAGAGGCAAAGAAGCGCGATCACCGTAAAATCGGTAAGGAGATGGACTTGTTCATGTTCTCCGACACTGTAGGTAAGGGACTCCCGATGTGGCTGCCCAAAGGTACTGCACTGCGTATCCGCTTGCAGGACTTCTTACGTCGCATCCAGGCCCGTTACGATTATCAGGAAGTAATGTGTCCACCCATCGGCAACAAATTGCTTTACATCACTTCCGGCCATTATGCAAAATATGGTAAGGACTCCTTCCAGCCCATACATACGCCGGAAGAAGGGGAAGAGTACTTCTTGAAACCGATGAACTGCCCTCACCACTGTATGATTTACAAGAACTCACCCCGTTCTTACAAAGACCTGCCTTTGCGTTTGGCAGAGTTCGGTACGGTTTGCCGTTACGAGCAGAGTGGCGAGTTGCACGGTCTGACACGTGTACGTAGCTTTACGCAGGATGATGCGCATATCTTCTGCCGTCCGGACCAGGTGAAGGATGAGTTCCTCCGTGTCATGGACATTATCTCCATCGTGTTCGAATCTATGGACTTCGAGAACTTCGAGGCACAGATTTCCTTGCGTGACAAGGTGAACCGCGAAAAATACATCGGTAGCGACGAGAACTGGGAAAAAGCAGAACGCGCCATCATCGAAGCTTGTGAAGAAAAGGGGCTGAAGGCAAAAATAGAATATGGAGAAGCCGCTTTCTATGGTCCTAAACTGGACTTCATGGTGAAGGATGCCATCGGTCGCCGTTGGCAGCTGGGTACCATCCAGGTGGACTACAACCTGCCGGAACGTTTCCAGCTGGAATATACCGGTGCTGACAATCAGAAGCACCGTCCCGTAATGGTTCACCGTGCTCCGTTCGGCTCCATGGAACGCTTCGTGGCTGTGCTTATTGAGCATACGGCCGGTAAGTTCCCGTTGTGGCTGACTCCTGACCAGGTTGCCATCCTGCCTATCAGCGAGAAGTTCAACGACTATGCGCATGAAGTGAAACAATATTTGAAGCGATATGACATCCGTGCCATTGTGGATGAACGTAATGAAAAGATTGGTCGTAAGATTCGTGACAATGAGATGAAGCGTATTCCGTACATGCTGGTTGTAGGTGAAAAGGAGGCTGAAAACAAGGAAGTTGCTGTCCGCAAGCAGGGAGAAGGTGATAAAGGAACCATGAAATTTGAAGAATTTGCCAAAAAAATGAACGAAGAAGTTCAGAATATGATAAATAAATGGTAACTTTGCGCCCAATTGTAGAAGCATAGCATATATTAGATGTTCTAAAGTTCGCTTTTACTTAACAAAAACATTAATTTGGGAATAGTAAATAAGAAACAAACTGGAAGTAAACGTTATTTAATGAAGAATGACAGCTTAAAAGGGCAACATCGGATTAACGAACAAATCCGGGCCAAAGAAGTCCGCATAGTGGGCGATGAAGTAGAACCAAAAGTGTATCCGATAGCGCAGGCTTTAAGACTTGCTGAAGAACATGAAGCGGATCTCGTGGAGATTTCTCCAAATGCACAACCCCCTGTTTGTCGTATTATTGATTATTCTAAATTTCTTTATCAGTTAAAGAAGCGTCAGAAAGAACAAAAGGCAAAGCAGGTGAAGGTGAACGTGAAGGAAATACGTTTTGGACCTCAGACTGATGACCATGATTATAACTTCAAGTTGAAGCATGCCAAAGGCTTTTTGGAAGATGGCGATAAGGTGAAAGCCTACGTATTCTTTAAAGGCCGTTCTATCTTGTTCAAAGAGCAAGGTGAAGTGTTGCTGCTCCGTTTTGCCAATGATTTGGAAGACTATGCGAAGGTAGACCAGATGCCGGTTTTGGAAGGAAAGAGAATGACAATCCAACTCTCTCCGAAGAAAGTGGCGGCACCTAAGAAGAGCGCGGCTCCCAAGCCTGCAGAAGATGCGCCAAAGGCTGCGTCGGCTGAAACCGAAGAAGAATAAAGAAGTGAGTAACGCCATAGGTATAGTGCGTTGCCATATAATTTAATAATTAAAAAGTTTAAAAAAGATGCCAAAGATGAAGACTAACTCCGGTTCTAAAAAGAGATTTACTCTTACCGGAACAGGTAAAATCAAAAGAAAGCACGCTTTTCATAGTCACATCCTGACTAAGAAAACTAAGAAGCAGAAAAGAAACTTGTGCTACTCTACACTTGTTAGTACAACAGATGTAAGCCAGGTGAAAGAGCTCTTAGCAATGAAGTAATTGAAAAGCGTACAAAAGTATTAAAGTTATTAACCGAATGCATTAGCTTTAAGTCCGCTGCGTGAAGTAACGGCGCTAACATTCAAAAACAAGTAAAACTATGCCAAGATCAGTAAATCATGTTGCTTCTAAAGCAAGAAGAAAGAAAATTTTGAAATTGACCAGAGGTTACTTTGGTGCAAGAAAGAACGTTTGGACTGTTGCCAAGAATACTTGGGAAAAAGGTTTGACCTATGCGTTCCGTGACCGTAAGAACAAGAAGAGAAACTTCCGTGCTTTGTGGATTCAGCGTATCAACGCTGCCGCTCGTCTGGAAGGTATGTCTTACTCTAAGCTGATGGGCGCTTTGCACAAAGCTGGTATTGAAATCAACCGCAAAGTGTTGGCTGATTTAGCGATGAACCATCCGGAAGCTTTCAAGGCTATCGTTGCTAAAGCAAAGGCTGCATAAAAACAGTTAGCAGATAAATTACGAGGTGCTGATTACTCTTTTGGTAGTCAGCACTTTTTGTTTTCTGATACTCCGGGGAGGGGTTAAAACTTGAAAAGGACTTGAAACAATTTACTGCTTTTACTTGTTTCTTTCATAGAAACTCATTACCTTTGTTATAGAAAAAATAGCCGCATTGATTGGATCGGGAAACTCATCAATTTTTATGAAATACCGAGACAAGCTTCGCTTCTCAATGGCGGGCCACGCCCTTCGGGGTAACTCTTGAGTCGGTGGATTACAAAGAGGAGGAGCACTCAAATCATGTCATACGGAGTTTCATCACATCATCGGTGCGGCTTTCTATAAAAGAGGAACGGTAATCTGTTTGGATAACCGTTCCTCTTTCGTTTTATGCGGATGTGGGTGATTGTGAAACGATGATACGTGATGCTGAAACAGATGATGTGTCAAGGGAAGATAGATGATGTGTTTATACAAGACAGACCATCTGTATCGGGTGAACAGATGGTCTGTTTTGAAAAGAGTTTTTTTAAGTTTATTTGTTGTCCCGTAAGTCTTTTACCCTGACGGCTTTTCCTTCGCTCTGCGGCAAGGAACCTTTCTTTACCAACCGTAACTTCGGAGTTACCAGAATCTCGTCTTTCAGCTGGCGGGTAATGGCTTTGCTAATCTTTTGCAGCTCGATATAATTGTCAGTAGAGAGGTCGCTAAGTTCAACTTCCACAATCATCTCATCCTGGTTATTGACCGTTTCGAGCGTGATGAGGTAATTGCTGCCCAATTCGGGGAATTGTACCAGCACCTTTTCCACCTGCATGGGGAAGATATTGACTCCCTTGATGATGAACATATCGTCGCTACGGCCTTTGATGCGGTCTATACGGATGTGGGTACGTCCGCAAGGGCACTTGCCGGGCAGGATGCGGGTAAGGTCGCGTGTACGGTAGCGGATGAGGGGCATCATCTCTCTGTCCAGCGTTGTCAGTACCAGTTCGCCGATTTCACCTTCCGGTACGGGTTCGCCGGTTTCCGGGTTAATGATTTCGACCAGGTAGCAATCTTCCCAGAAGTGCATGCCGTCTTGTTCGGTGCACTCGAAGGCTACGCCGGGACCGTTCATTTCAGTCATACCAAAGCTGTTATAGGCTTTGACGCCAAGCATGCGTTCAATCTTTCTGCGTTGCTCGTCTGTGTGGGGTTCGGCACCGATAACAAGCGTTTTCAGACTTGTGCCGGCGGGGTCCATCCCTTCTTCCTGGAATACCTCTGCCAAGCGGATGGCATAGCTGGGAATGGCATGCAGGGCAGTGGTCTTGAAGTCGGTGATGAACTTTATCTGACGCTTGCTGTTTCCGGCAGCGGCAGGAACAGTCAGCGCACCCAGACGTTCGGCTCCATACTGAAAGCCCAGTCCTCCGGTGAACATGCCGTAACCGGAGCTGTTTTGGAAAACATCCGTCTTACGGATACCTACCATATAGAGGCAGCGTGCCACTAAGTTAGCCCAAGAGTCCAAATCGTGTTGGGAGTGTACGATGACCGTCGGCGTGCCCGTAGTGCCACTGGAAGAATGGATACGTACTCCGTTCTCACGCATATCGCCTGCTACTAATCCAAAAGGATAATTGGCGCGCATATCGGCCTTGGTAGTAAACGGTATCTTACGTATGTCTTCTATAGACCGGATGCTGTCGGCAGTGATGCCATGCTCTTGGAATACCTTTTTATAATAAGGAGAGTTGGCGGCAATGCTGACAGTCTTTTTTAACCGTTGCAGTTGCAGTTCGCGCAACTGCTCACGGGGCATCGTTTCAATCTCTTCTTCCCAGTATTTGTTATTCATGGTATGTTGAAATTTAGAGTCAATTATAGTTTACATCAGTTTTTCAGCAATCTCTTTGCCGGCAGCCAACGCTTTGAGGTTCAGCTCTACAATGGCGTCGCCCTTGCGTTGGAAGATTTCGCGGATGCTGTCTTGCACCTTTGCGTAGTCGATGCCGAGGAAGGGGATGGTGGCGCCCAGCAGTACGATGTTCGCTACGCGGGGAGAGCCGACTTCTTTTGCCACTTCGTTTACGTTCAGCATGATTTTATGCGGCAGCTTGTTGATTTCGGCCTTGATGTCTTCTTCTGCCGGATAGTTGGGAATGTTGATGAAGGGGGCTTCATTGGTCACCAGCCAACCTTCGGGGCTGAGGTAGGGGAGGTAGCGCAGTGCTTCCATCGGTTCCAGGGAGATGATGAGGTCGCATTTTCCTGTGGGAATGAGGTCCGAAGCGATGGGTTGGTCGCTGATGCGCAGGTTGGACTGCACGTCGCCGCCTCGCTGGCTCATGCCGTGTACTTCTGCCTGCTTCATGTAGAGTCCGTCCTTGAGGGCTGCTTTGCCGATTACGGTGGCGATGGAGAGGATACCTTGTCCTCCTACGCCGGAAAGTATGATGTCTTTTTTCATGGCTTTACTTGTTTCTTTTTTTGCGTGCTAATGTTTGGATACATTCTCTGCGGGGGATGATGACGGATACGCCGTGGTGCTCGATTTCTTCCCGGATGATTTGCTTCATCTCTTCGTAGTTTTTCTTCAAGGGCACTACGACGCGGATGTGTTCGGGAGCTACACCGATGCCGGCGCAGATGGCTTCCAGACGTCCGGTGCCGGCAGAATCTTGTCCTCCGGTCATGGCGGTGGTTTCGTTGTCGGAGATGACGATGGTGACGTCGGCGTTTTCGTTGACGCAATCCAGCAGTCCCGTCATGCCCGAGTGGGTGAAGGTGGAGTCGCCGATGACGGCTACGGCAGGATGCAGGCCGGCATCTGAAGCACCCTTCGCCATGGTGATGGAGGCGCCCATATCCACACAAGAGTTAATGGCGTTGAATGGGGCATTGGCTCCCAGCGTGTAGCAACCAATGTCGCTGAACACCTTATAAGTGGGATATTCTTCTTTCAATACTTGGGTCAGCACCGTGTACATGTCGCGATGGCCGCAACCCTCGCACAAAGCGGGCGGGCGCATCTCTACCAGAGAAGGAACGCTGAATTCAGCCTTGTTCTCCTTGCCTACGGCACGTGCCACGCTGTCCGGGTTCAGCTCTCCGTCTTGTGAAAGAGTGCCGTCCAAACGGCCTTTTACTTTGATGCCGATGCCCAGATAGCCTTTCAGTTGTTTTTCTACGAACGGTTGTCCGTCTTCCAGTACCAGAATCTCGTCACATGCTTCTACCAGCTGCATCAGCTGTTTCTTGGGCAACGGGTATTGTCCGATTTTCAGTACCGGATATTCGCAACCTTCGGGATAGTTCTCCATCAGGTAGTTGTAGCCGATGCCGCATGCCACGATACCCAGCTTTTTGTTGGGGCCGTCGGTATATTTGTTGTAAGCGGAGTTTTCAGAAGCTTTGATAAATTCGTCCTGGCGTTGCAGCAATGCTTTGTAACGTTTGCGTGCATTACCCGGCAGGAGGATGAACTGACGCGGGTCGTCGCTGAAGGAAATCTCATTCTGCGGTTGCTGCTCCTTGCGCTCTACGCCGGAACGGGAGTGTGCCAGGCGCGTAACCATGCGCATCAGGATGGGTTCGCCGGTCTGTTCGGAGAAGCTGAATCCGTTGTACGCCATGTCGTATGCTTCTTGCTGGTTGCTTGGTTCGTACATCGGGATGAGGGAGAAGTCGCCATAGAAACGGCTGTCCTGCTCATTCTGTGAAGAGTGCATACTGGGGTCGTCGGCAGCAATGACTATCAGACCGCCTTTTACTCCGGTAATGGCGGAATTGATGAAACAGTCGGCAGCTACGTTCATACCCACGTGCTTCATGCACACCAGTGAACGCTTGCCTGCAAAGGACATGCCCAGGGCAGCCTCCATCGCAGTTTTCTCGTTAGAGCACCAGCGGTTATGGATGTTCTTTTCGGCAGTAATCGGTGCCATCTGAATATATTCGGTGATTTCCGTAGAAGGAGTGCCGGGATAGGCATATACACCCGAAAGTCCGGCATCTAATGCAGCTTGTGCAATGGCTTCATCGCCAAGTAAGAGTTGCTTGCTCATATCTGAATATTTAAGTGTTAGTCATGGATTAATATTTGACGCAAATATAGGATTTTGCTTTTATTTTATCAGCAAATTACTTAAAAATCTTTCTTTCGTTTAATGCATTCCAATATTTTCTTGCATTTTTCATGTGCTCGGCATAATTGGATGTAAAGTTATGGGTGCCTGAGAAGTCCTCTTTGGCACACATATAGAGGTAGTTGTGTTTCGTATAATTCAGCACAGCATCCAGCCCGATGGGTGAGGGGATGCGTATGGGACCGGGAGGTAGTCCGGTGTTGAGATAGGTATTGTAGGGGGATTCTACTGCCAGATGGGCATTCGTAATTCTCCGCAAGCCGAAGTCCTGCAAGGCAAATTTGATGGTAGGGTCGGCTTGCAGGGGCATGCCGGTGTGCAGGCGGTTGATGTAGAGCCCTGCCACCATTGGTTTTTCGGGATTGTTGTTTGTCTCTTCCTCGACGATGGAGGCGAGGGTGCAGACTTCCGTCAGGGTCATTCCGATGGCGGTGGCTTTGTCTAAGCGTTCCTGGTTCCAGAACTTCTGGTGCTCTTTTTGCATTCTTTCGAAGAACTCTTCTGCACTCATGTCCCAATAGACTTGGTAGGTTTCGGGGATGAAGAGGCAGGGCAGGGTCTCTTTGTTGTATCCCAGTTTTTGTTGGAATGCGGAGTCGTTCATCAATCCGGCTATTTCGGCGGAGTCTATCATGAGCTGTTTGCCTACGCTGCGTGCCAGCCGGTCCAGTGTGCGTACGCTGCCGACGGTGAGGTTCGTAGGTTCTTGATATCCGCGGTACAGACGGCTGAATACGTGATATACGTTTTCCCCCGGCCGGATGGCGTAGCGTCCGGTGTGTATATTTTCGGAATATTTCTTGTATTGGGCCATCCAGCGGAAGCCGGTGAAGCTTCGAGGATGGCCTTGTTGTTCCACCTTATTATATATGGAGTCGGCGGTGTCGTCGCGGTCTATATAGATATAGACTGTCTTTTTCGGATGGAATTGCGGGGCAAACAGATAGTAGTATACTGTTCCTGCACAAGCTGCTCCAATAAGAATCAGTGCGACGAATGTTCCGATAATGATTTTCTTCTTTTCCATTTTGTTTTACTGCATCTTTAGTCGAGCAAAGTTAGTAAAAAATGGAGTGAAAACCATCAAGTCATATCAGTTAATTCGATAGCTGACAAAGGCTATGCGTTTGCTGTCCGGTGCCCATGAGTTGACATTGATGGTGCCTTGTCCACCGAAAAGCTTTAACAATGTCTTGGGCTCTCCACCGTTTGCGAGCATTAGGCGCAGCTCTACGTTCTTGTTTGCCAGGTGCTCTCCCGGTTCCAGGTCACCTTTGTAGTAGGTAATGAATACAACGGATTTTCCGTCAGGGGAGATGTGGGGGAACCAGGAGTTGCGGGTTTCGTCAAAGGTCATCTGGGTCTGTTCGGAGCCGTCTGCCTTCATGCGCCAGACTTGCATGAGTCCGGTGCGTACGGAATTGAACCAGATGTATTGTCCGCAGGGGGAATATTCCGGTCCGTCATCCAGACCTTCGGCAGTGGTCAGGCGGGTTTCTTCACCTCCTTCCGCCGGGATGGTATAGACGTCATAGTTGCCGTTTCGTTCGGCGCAATAGGCAAGCTCTTTGCCGTCGGGGCTCCAACCGTGGAGGTAGCTGGGAGCCATAGGTGTTATTAAACGGGGAGTGCCGCCCGTGATGGGAAGTGTATAAATGCGCGATTTATAGTCTTCTTTCGTCCCGTGGCTGATGGCTATCTGCTGTCCGTCGGTCGAGAGGACGTGGTCGTTGTTGCAGTTTTGGGCAAATCCGGTGTTTATCAGTTCCGGTTCGGCAGGCGAGGTGGGGGAAAGGCGGTAAAGCTTTCCTTCGCTGTTGTATAGCAGCCATTGCCCGTCGGGCGTCCAATTGGGAGCTTCAATCCGGTAGGGAAATTCTTTTACGACGGTCCGGTTACCGTTGGTTACATCCAGTATTTCGAGGACGCTGGTAATCTCGTTTTTTTGTTGAGCGGTTGCGGTCAGTGCAACAGTTGCAAAGAAGGGGATTAGATAGGGTTTCATGTTCATATCGTATTTAATAAATCTCCGCAAGATACATTTTTTATTGGAAACTACATAGTCGGAGCATGCTTTTTTCAGAGAGAATCTGTAGTGATGGTCGAATGCGTAGTGCTTATCATATGAATAGTCTCCGGGATTCTTGAAATAGTTGTCCACATACTGCCAGTTGTCGGTGTCGAGCGGCGTGTGCGAAGTCATGTACGATAGGGAGTTTTTGTCTCTACTATCTCGCTGTCCAGACTAATCAGGTCTTTGCCCAAGCGGACAATGCGGGCATGTAGTCGGTGCCGACTTCCCCCTTTCCGCCTCCACCGAATGACAACCATCCTGTACCTTCGTCATCTATCACGGCACCCGGGTCGAAAGGAGCCCTGCAGTGGCCTAATCCTTGGGTGAACTGGCTCACCAGCATACGTCTTACCGTCCGATTCCACCCGCGATACGATGGATGGCGCCCATGAGGCTATACCCCATGGCGAGAGGGCCTTTACGTCAATCAGTCCGTGATAAGTCCAATTTACCATGTCATCGGTGGACAGCATGACCAGTGAATGGGATGTATTGGTATGTGTTTTTGCCGTCTTTTCCCACACTGTCCAGTTGCTGGGTGTCATTGGTTCCATACACATAGAGCCTTCCGTTGTATTCCACCGATGTCGGGTCGGCCACAAAAATGAAATCCAACAGCGGGTTGGCGTTTCCACTGAAGAATTGGGGTGATTCTACCGGACGCGTGTCTTTCTTTCTTGAATCGGAAAGCGCCCACACCATTTCCTGCGGATATAGCCGCCAGCAGCAAAGCCGCTGTAAATAACTTGATTCTTTTCATTTTTTTATAGTATGTTATAGAAACCTATGGTAGCCTTTTGATTTTGGCTTGTGTTCTTCAATCACCTCAATCCTTTATTTAAGATTGAAAAATCGGGTTATTGAAAAGTTGCCGCAAATATTGGGAATTACTATGTATAATATAAGGTGTATTATGTTTTTAATAATGTGCCTATATGTTTCAAGTTATCATTGTAATCAGATGGTGCTGTTTTAAACTAGCTTTACTTGCTTTGGGATAATTATGCGGCTATGGATTAAACTGTTTGGAAGGGCATTGTGTTTTATGCAAATATATTCGTAGAAGAGCGTTTTTTATTCTAACGATTCTTGAAAAGAAAAAGCACTGATTATTCCAGATAATCAGTGCTTGAATATCGAGCCGCTAGCCAGACTTGAACTGGCGACCTACGCGTTACGAATGCGTTGCTCTACCAACTGAGCTATAGCGGCAATAAGCTTTTGTTTACGGGGTGCAAAGGTACATCTTTATTTGAAAAGGCAAAAAGAATCTCTGTTTTTTTTAGAAATATTTTAGTGGGATAATTTTCTATTTGAATGTCCTGAACTTTATTGCCATAAAAATTGGATAATAAAACGAAAAGAAGCATCTTTGTCGTAGGTCCTATAGCAAATAAGTCTGATACTGATTATGAATTTAAGAATCTATTATAAATATCTTTCTTCACGCATAGCGTCCAAATGGACGGTGTTGTTGGTAGATGTAATTATCGTTGTGATTTCCATGCTTTCTGCATGTTTTTTGCAATATAGGCTTTCGTCCGTATCTTATGAAATTTCTTTGTATGTATGGCTGACCATTTTGGCTGTCTTGTGTAATGTCTGTTTCTTTCATATTCTCCGTACTTATGTGGGTGTTATCCGTTTTTCCTCTTTTGTGGATATTTATCGTGTGTTTTGGAGTCTTACGATAAGCTATGCTGTACTGTTTTTAGGGAATTACTGTTGGTCTGTTTCGGGGCTTGGAGAAACTTTGCCGAACAGCATTCTGTTTATGGCATATATGTTCACCTTCTCTCTGATGGCTTGTATGCGTATTGCTGTGAAGATGCTTTATGAAGCTATTGCTTTTGATGCACGTCATTGCGTGAATGTTTTTATTTATGGATTCCATGGGACTGGAGTCAATGTTGCAAAATCCTTGAGAGTTAGTCGTAATAATCATTATCGCCTGCGTGGCTTTATTTCGGACGAACCTGATATGATAGGTAAACATACGATGGGATGCAGGGTATATCCCAATGATGAGCAGCTGTTTGACCGTCTAAAGAAAAAGAAAGTGGATACAATCATTATCTCTCCAAGCAAGGTGTCGGATTTGGAAAATTCCGGAATGCTGGATAAACTGTTCTCTCATGATATTCATGTAATGACCGTTCCTCCCTTAAGCGATTGTATGGACGATGGACTGATAAAGGACATTCAAATAGAAGATTGGCTCCGTAGAGAACCGGTACAAGTTGACGTGCGTAAAATTACGGCCCATATCGAGGGGCGTAGAGTAATGGTTACGGGAGCGGCGGGAGCTGTAGGAAGGGAAATCGTCCGCCAGTTGGCTACACTGAATCCTTATCAGTTGATTCTGGTAGATCAGGCAGAATCCCCATTGTATGATGTACAGTTGGAATTGTCTGATCATTGGAAGAATCTGGAGGTCCGTGTATTGGTTGCAGATGTTGCTAACCGTACGCGTATGGAGGCTATATTTGAAGAAACACGTCCTCAACTTGTTTTTCATTCTGCTGCTTATAAGCATGTACAACTGATGGATGATTTTGTGTCGGAGGCAATTCAAACGAATATATCGGGGACAGTGAATATTGCAGACCTGGCGGTAAAGTATAGAGTGTCCCGTATGGTTATGATATCTGCTGCTAATGCACGTCATCCGGAAAATGCTATGGAATATAGTAAGCGTGTGGCGGAAATATATGTGCAGTCATCTGATTGCAGGTTGAAACGCGACAAAGGGGAAACTGATATGTTCATAGTACGTTTGGGTGAGGTGTATCCGACGAATACTCATTGTTTGATTACCATGTCTGAAGCTTGTATGCTCACCCTGGAAGTGGGAGTCATGGGGGATGGGGGAGAAGTGTACATTGTGGGAGGGCCTGGGGATGGACTTTTGGATTCTGTAATCAGTGAAAAGATAAAGCGTGAAAAGCCATCTGTTGATGATTATGAACATGTGCGGGAAGAAGTGCTGGCCTTGGTGCAATATAGTTATACTGAAAAAAAGGCTATTTTGATTGGACTAATGAAAAAAATAGTGCCAATTTTCCCGCTTTCTTCTACCCAATGAAAAGACGTGAAAGTGACAGCTTTTTAATGCTTTTTCTGAAACTTAGAGGTGGAATAAATGTATATTATAAAAATAATATATTACCTTTGTGCCCGATTTATATTTATTACAAGAACTCAAAAGATTAATCAGAATATCTTATGCGTAGATTAATAACACTATTCTTTTTGGTATTTACTTTGTCAGGGGTAGCTTTTGCTCAGCAGATGTCAGATGATCAGGTTGTTCAGTATGTAAAAAGCGCTCAGCAGATGGGCAAAAATCAAAAGCAGATTACTACTGAATTAATGCGGCGGGGAGTGACAAAGGAACAAGTTGAAAGAATTCAGAAAAAGTATGAAAACTCTAAATCTGGAAGTCCGCAGAGCAATACCCAAGATGAGAAGCGTTCTCGTCAACGTGGTGAAATGAGTGGCGTAGTCAAAGGGCTGCGTACAACCTCGGAAACTTATTCTGCCAGACAAACGGATGTTGCAGGGGATTCTTTACAAATGATGGATAATCGTTCCTTGTCTCAAGAGAAGGAAACAGAGGATCCGACTTCGCAAATTTATGGTCATAATATTTTTACTAACGATAATTTGACTTTCGAACCCAATGTGAATGTTGCTACTCCCGAGAATTATCGTCTGGGACCTGGTGACGAGGTGATTATTGATGTGTGGGGAGCTTCTGAAACAACGATTCGACAAACAATCTCTCCGGAAGGAAGTATTCTTGTGAATAATTTAGGACCGGTTTATCTGAGTGGCAAAACAGTAAAGGAAGCCAATAATTATTTGAAACAAGAATTTGCCAGAATATATTCTGGAGTAACCGGAAATGTTCCGTCTACCCAAGTTAAATTGACATTAGGAGAAATACGTTCTATTCAAGTAAACGTTATGGGTGAAGTTGTGGTGCCCGGAACTTATACCCTCTCATCATTTGCTTCCGTATTTCATGCTTTATATCGTGCAGGTGGTGTGAATCCGATTGGTAGTTTGCGCAGTATTAAAGTGATTCGCAATGGAAATACAATAGCGGATTTGGATGTTTACGATTTACTTATGAAAGGAAAAATGAAAGATGACATCCGTCTGCAGGATGGTGATGTAATTCTTGTGGATCCTTACCAGTCCCTGGTACAGATATTAGGTAAGGTAAAACGTCCGATGTTTTATGAAATGAAATCCACTGAAACCGTAGGTACATTATTGAAGTATTCAGGTGGTTTTACGGGTGATGCTTATAAGAAAGCATTACGTATAATCCGTAAAAGTGGACGTGAGCATCAAATTTATAATGTGGATGAGATGGATTATTCCGTATTCCGCGTAGATGACGGTGATAAGATAACGGTTGATTCCGTTTTACAGCGTTTTGAGAATCGTGTGGAAGTCCGCGGTGCTGTATATCGTGAAGGTTTGTACCAGTTGGACGGTATGATGAATACAGTGAAGCAGCTGATTAAGAAAGCGGAAGGACTTCGCGGAGATGCATTCTTAAACCGTGCTATAATCGATCGTGAGCTTGAAGACTTGTCGCATGAGATTATACAAGTAGATGTGAAAGGTTTGCTGAACGGGACAGCTGCAGATATTCCTTTGCAGAAGAATGACATTTTATATATTCCAAGTATTCATGACTTGAAGGAAGAAGCTACACTTACCATCCATGGTGAAGTTGCCAATCCGGGTACATATCTCTATTCTGATAAAATGACAGTAGAGGATTTGGTGTTGCAGGCTGGTGGCTTGTTGGAGGCGGCGGCTACAACAAAGGTTGAAGTTGCACGGCGCATGAAAGATCCGAAGAGTACATCTTTCAGTACTACAGTAGGCCAGAATTTCTCTTTTGATTTGAAAGATGGCTTATTGGTGGGAGAAGGAAGCCAGGATTTCCATCTTGAGCCTTTTGATGAAATTTATGTTCGTAAGAGTCCGTCCTATTTTAAACAACAGAATGTTATGGTGGGTGGAGAAGTCCTTTTTAGCGGTAATTATGCACTATCGAAAAAGAATGAACGTTTGAGTGACTTGATAGCTAAGGCTGGTGGAGTAACTCCCGATGCTTATATAAAAGGAGCGCGTCTTATACGTAGGATGATCGAAGAAGAATTCCGCCGTAAGGAAGATGCTCTGCGTATGGCGCAAGCGGGAGGCGGAGATTCCATATCTGTAAAAAGATTGGATTTGTCCGATACCTATTCTGTAGGTATAAATCTGGGAGAGGCCTTGAAAAATCCTGGTTCAGATGCTGATATGGTGCTTCGCGAGGGAGATGTATTATTTGTTCCGGAGTACGTAAGTACAGTGAAAATCAACGGTGCTGTAATGTATCCGAATACAGTTTTATATAAAAAGGGTGAAAGCTTGAAATATTACATCAACCAGGCTGGTGGTTTTGGTAATGTCGCCAAGAAACGCAAGGCCTATGTAATATACATGAATGGTACAGTTTCTCGTTTAAGAGCAGGAAACAAGAAAGCCATTGAACCAGGTTGTGAAATAATTGTTCCAAGTAAAGAACAGAAAAGGAAGATGACTACCACTGAAATTCTGGGAATGGGAAGTACGACAGCTTCTATTGCAGCGATGATTGCGACTATGGTTAATCTCTTTAAGTAATTTGAATTATGAGCGAAGAAAAAATACAAAACATAACCTCTCCACAACCTGAGGAACAAGAAATAGATTTGATAGAACTGGCCCAGAAAGTATGGGCTAGTCGCAAATTGGTTTTTAAGGCGTGTGGTATCGCTGCCCTTGTTGGACTGGTTGTTGCATTTAGTATTCCTAAGGAGTATTCTACAAGTGTGACGTTGGCTCCGGAGAGTGGTGGTAAATCTGGTGGCGGAAGTATGGGAGCCCTTGCAGCCATGGCGGGTATCAATTTGGGTACTTCTTCTGGTGAAGATGCTTTGTCACCCGAACTTTATCCTGATATTGTAAGTTCTACTCCTTTTCTGATTGAACTGTTCGATGTTAAAGTCAAGGATCAGAAAGCAAAAGTAGACACAACTCTGTATGCTTATTTGAAAGAGGAACAGCGTTCTCCTTGGTGGAGTGCAATTTTCTCCGCTCCTTTTAAGGTGTTAGGATGGACATTGTCTTTGTTTAAGGATGAACCGGAAGAGGGGGATGCAAAGCTGGATCCTTTTCGTCTTACTAGAGATGAGTCTGCCATTGCAGATGCTTTAAGTAAACGTATCTCTGTTTCCGTAGACAAAAAGACAGGTGTGACAACCTTGTCTGTTACTATGCAGGATCCTTTGATATCTGCTTCGCTGACGGATACCGTGATGCATTGCCTGCAGAACTACATTACAGATTATCGGACTAATAAGGCTCGTCATGATTTGGCATTTACCGAAAAACTTTATGGAGAAGCAAAGGCCAGTTATGAGTCTGCCCAGAAGAAATACGCAAATTTTGTAGATGCAAACCAGAATATAATATTGCTGAGTTATCGCGCAGAGCAAGAGCGTTTACAGAATGAAATGAATTTAGCCTATCAAGTATATACACAAGTGTCTCAACAATTGCAGATGGCAAGAGCTAAGGTGCAGGAGATTACACCGGTATATACGGTTGTCCAGCCGGCTACGGTACCTTTGAAGCCTGCAAAGCCCAATAAATTGATGATTTTGATCGGCTTCATGTTCTTGGCAGGTGTCGGCAGTGTGGGATGGATATTATTTGTAAAAGATTTATTAAAGGGATGGAAAAAGCAAACAATATGATGACGGATAATGATATGATGTGCTGGCATGCATTGTACACAGCACCCAAGTCTGAACATAAGTTGATGCAGCGTTTGAATGCTGCGGGATATACCACATATTGCCCGATGCAGGCTGTGTTTGTAAAATGGAAAGGGCATACCCGAAAGGTGATTACTCCTCTTTTTTCCGGATGTTTGTTTGTTGCCGGTAATGTGTCGGAAGTTACCTCATTGGCTTCCTCGCAGGAGGCTGCTATATTAGTAGATAATGAAGGAAAAAGTTTGTCTATTGAAGCGGGCAAAGCAGAACTTCCTGCCAAGTTTGCCCAATTGCTGAAGTTATGATGAAGCTGATAACAGAAGAGCTGCTGGATACCGTTACTTCACAAGCTAAGGAGAACTCCCGTTTACGTATGAATTATAATTTTCATGCGTCTATGGATGCTCCTATTCATCGGTTGCTGAATGCTTTGGAACCGGGAACTTATCTTCCTCCTCACCGTCATACAGATAAGGAAGAAACTTATCTGGTTTTGCGTGGGAGTCTGCTGGCATTTTTTTATGATGATGCCGGTAATGTAACAGATAAGGTATGCCTCAATCCTTCGGAAGGTAAATATGGTCTGGAAATTCCTTCTAATACATGGCATAGTATTATTGCCTTGGAGTCAGGTACCGTTATTTTTGAAATTAAAAAAGGCCCATATCAGCCTCTACCCTCAGAGGATTTGGCTTCGTGGGCTCCTCAGACTTCTGATGCAGAAGGAATAAAGGCTTTTATGAAGCGGATGTTGGAACTTTAGCTCTCAAACATCCTGCTTCGTGCAAGCATACATGCCCCTACAATACCCGCCTTGTCTTTTAGTTTGGAAGTTATAATAACCGAATCTTTGTTTACTAGATTCAGAGAATATTTTCTCACAGCGGTTTTTATAGGCTGTGTAATGTAATCCCCAGTCAATGACAGTGTTCCTCCTATAATTACCAGTTCAGGATTGAATAGATTGATTAATCCTGCAATTTGTTTTCCTAACTTTTGGCCAATTTCTTCCACAATTTCAATACAGAGTAAATCTTCTTGGTTTACTGCTGCAATAATTTCGTCCAGTGTGAGTGGGTCTTCTTTAGTGGCTATACGACTGGATAATATGGAACATTCTCCGTTGTTGATACGTTCCAACAAAATACGATGCAAAGCAGAACCGGATGCTTCTGTTTCCAAGCATCCTTTTTTGCCACAGTGGCATAGAATCTCATTGTCGAATACATTGACATGTCCGAATTCTCCAGAAAATCCAGATTTACCGGTATAAACTTTTCCATCTATAATGATTCCAATGCCAAGTCCCCAACTTATATTTACAAAGATGATATTCTTTTCTCCTTTGACACATCCTTGCATATATTCTCCATAAGTCATGGCACGAGTGTCATTATCTATACAAACGGAATATCCGATTTTCTTGGCTAATACTTCTGCTAACGGAAGTTCGGAAAAGTTAAACATGCTGAAGATGTAACCTGATTCAGGATTAACTCGCCCTGATATATTGATACAAATGTTTAATACCTTTTCTGGATTGATTCCTGCTTTCTTTGTAAAATTACTGATGAGTTTACATAGTTTCTCCAAGGCTTCCTGGGTATTTTCAAACTTATATGGGATATTCATTTTCAGTTCTACCATATCACCCTTGAAATTAATAAGTCCAATGTTAATGGCAAACTTTTTGATGTCTACTCCTATAAAGTAACCGGATTTAGGATTGAGTCCATAGAGGCTGGGATGACGTCCTCCACTAGTTTCTAGCTTTCCGTAATCATTAATATAGCCATCATCGCACATTTCGCTGATAAATTTGGTTACTGTAGGCACACTTAAATCCAGCTCTTTGGATAAATCAGTAATAGTGGAACTACCATTATATATATAATGTGTAATGATTTTCTTTTTTAGCAGAGCATTTTTGCTCCCCATTTCTATTTCTTTTAATAATTCTTGCTTCATAATGGTTGCTTTGTGTATCCTTGCCAAAGATATTAAAATTATTTGGTAACTACTCTTATTTGCATGTGGTTTTATAATATATTCCCCTTTATTTTATTATTTATTTATCTTATATTAATTAAAAAGGTTAATTACTGAGTTTAATATAATAAAATCTTTTATTAAATATTGTCTAATTAATAAATATATCTATATTTGTGGCAGATTAAATAGAAGAATACTAAGAAAGACCTACAACAAATGAAAACAAATGACCGAAGAGATTTCTTGAAAAAGTCAGTATTAGCCGGAGCTTCACTGTTTGCAGCTCCTTCCTTTTTGAGTACTGCATCAAACAAAGAGGGGTGCCTATTTCCTATATCAGGAACTGACTTGGGAGATACCTTGATTGTTCCAAAGAATAATGGGTTGAAAATAACCGGAACTTTTCTAGATGAAATTTCGCATGATATTCCTCATCAAAATTGGGGAATGAAAGAATGGGATTTGGACTTTCAACATATGAAAGGGATTGGTATTGATGCAGTTATCCTGATACGTTCTGGATATCGGAAATTTATTACTTATCCTTCCAAGTATTTACTGAAGAAAGGGTGTTATATGCCTTCCATTGATTTAGTAGATATGTTTTTGAGTTTGGCAGCTAAATATGATATGAAATTTTATTTCGGTTTGTATGATTCCGGACGTTATTGGGACACTGGTGATTTAAGTTGGGAAATTGAAGATAATAAATATGTTATTGATGAGGTTTGGCATCAGTATGGTGAACGCTATAAAAGTTTTGGTGGATGGTACATTAGCGGTGAGATTAGTCGTAAGACCAAAGGAGCCATTGATGCATTTTATTCCATGGGTAAGCAATGTAAAGATGTCTCTGGTGGTTTACCTACTTTTATATCTCCATGGATTGATGGGAAGAAAGCGGTAATGGTAAGTGGAGATAAGATAACGAAAGCAGATGCTGTTTCTGTAGAAGAGCATGAAAGAGAGTGG
Source organism: Bacteroides sp. AR20 (assembly GCF_964250605.1). Taxonomy (NCBI): domain Bacteria; kingdom Pseudomonadati; phylum Bacteroidota; class Bacteroidia; order Bacteroidales; family Bacteroidaceae; genus Bacteroides; species Bacteroides sp. AR20. The sequence goes on from NZ_CAXUGK010000027.1 coordinate 22,861, forward strand.
AATGAAATATTTGATGGCATTCATGATGTAGTAGATGCTTGTGCTTTTCAGGACGGACATATCGATTACGATGAATTAGATGCATTTTTTACAGTAAATAAGCATTTGGCGGATAAGTACGGTATGCAATGTTGGACTAATGCAGAGACATTTGATCGGGATATGCCTATTCGTTTCTTACCCATTAAGTTTGATAAACTCCGGATGAAATTGGAAGCGGCTAAACGTGCTGGCTATGACAAGGCTATTACTTTTGAATTTTCTCATTTCATGAGTCCTCAATCAGCCTATTTGCAAGCAGGGCATTTATATGATAGATATAAAGAATATTTTGAAATCAGGTAGTAAATAAAGATGTAATAGGTATGAAATCAGATGTAAATTTTTCTTATTTGACGTTCTTGTCTGTTGTGGCTGCTATAGGCGGTTTCTTGTTTGGATATGATGCCGCGGTCATTTCCGGTACTATATCTCAGGTTACAGCCCAATTCGGATTGGATGAGATTCAAGTGGGCTGGTTTGTGGGATGTGCTTTAATTGGTTCTATAATTGGTGTACTGTTTGCGGGTAAACTGAGTGACATGTGGGGCCGTAAGATGACGATGTTAATTGCTGCTGTCTTTTTTTCGGTGTCGGGTATCGGGTGCGCCTTCATTGATTCTTTTGAGCAGTTGGTTTTTGCACGTATATTGGGAGGAATTGGTATCGGAATTGTTTCTATTGTGTCTCCATTATATATATCGGAAGTCTCAATAGCCCAATATCGAGGAAGGTTGGTTTCTTTGTACCAACTGGCTGTTACTATCGGATTTTTAGGTGCATATCTGGCAAACTTCCAGTTACTTCATTTTTCTCAAAGCGGGATTACCTTAGGTGCTGATTGGGTACATAGAATTTTTGTTTCGGAAGTGTGGAGAGGTATGTTGGGTTTTTCCAGTATTCCATCATTATTATTTTTCTTTATTATCTTTTTCATTCCAGAAAGTCCTCGTTGGTTGGTTTTGAAAGGGCGCGATGGTTTGGCGCGAAGTATTTTCCGGAAAATATATCTCTCTGAGCATGAGGCTGCAGGACAACTGCAAGAAACAAAATCTGTTATTCAATCAGAGTCCAAGTCCGAATGGAAGCTTCTATTACAGCCGGGAATCTCTAAAGCTGTATTGATAGGTGCTGCTATTGCTATCCTTGGGCAATTTATGGGAGTAAATGCTGTTCTTTATTATGGGCCTTCTATTTTTGAAGAGGCGGGTTTGTCAGGAGGAGATGCTTTGTTCAGCCAAGTATTGGTAGGTATCGTTAATGCAGTAACTACAATCATTGCGGTCTTTATTATTGATAAAGTAGGCCGCAAAAAGCTTGTATATTATGGAGTTTCTGGTATGGTTATTTCCTTGTTGTTAATAGGATTTTATTTCCGTTTTGCGAGGACTTTTGATTTACCAAACGGTTTCTTGTTATTCTTTTTCTTGTTTTATGTTTTTTGTTGTGCTATCTCTATTTGTGCAGTCATTTTTGTGCTGCTCTCGGAAATGTACCCTATCCGTGTTCGTGGAATAGCTATGTCTATTGCTGGATTTGCTTTGTGGGTAGGAACTTATCTTGTTGGACAGTTTACGCCGTGGATGCTTCAGAACCTTACTCCTGCTGGAACATTCCTTTTGTTTGCTGTAATGTGTGTGCCTTATATTCTGATTGTGTGGAAATTGATTCCTGAGACTACTGGTAAATCTTTGGAAGAAATAGAACGTTATTGGATGGAAAAATAATTGACCTTATTTAAATTATAAATTATGGAATTTAAACAATTAGCAAAGCAATACAAAAGTGAGCTTTTCGATAGTGTACTCCCTTTTTGGTTATCTCATTCGCAAGATCTTGAATGGGGCGGTTACTATACTTGTCTGAATCGTGATGGTGAAGTATTTGATACGGATAAATTCATCTGGTTGCAAGGCCGCCAAGTTTGGATGTTTTCAATGCTTTACAATAAAGTGGAAAAACGTAAAGAATGGCTTGATTGTGCGATTCAAGGAGGTGAATTCTTGAAAAAATATGGGCATGATGGTAACTATAATTGGTATTTTTCTTTAGATCGGAATGGGAATCCTTTGGTGGAGCCTTATAATATTTTCTCCTACACTTTTGCTACAATGGCTTTTGGACAACTAAGTCTGGCTACTGGCAACCAGGAATATGCAGATATTGCCAAAAGAACTTTTAACATTGTATTATCGAAAGTGGGTAACCCTAAAGGTAAATGGAATAAACTTCATTTGGGAACTCGTAATCTAAAGGGGTTTGCTCTGCCAATGATTCTTTGTAATCTGTCTTTAGAAATCGAACATCTTTTGAGTGAGAATTTTTTAATGGAGACAATCGATACTTGCATTCATGAAGTGATGGAAGTTTTTTATCGTCCGGAATTAGGGGGGATTATTGTGGAAAATGTTCTTACTGATGGAAAACTTTCTGATTCGTTTGAAGGACGTCAGGTTACTCCTGGGCATGATATTGAAGCCATGTGGTTTATTATGGATTTAGGTAAGCGCTTAAATCGTCCTGAGTTGGTTAAAAAAGCCAAGGATATTACCTTGACGATGGCCGAATATGGTTGGGACAAAGAATATGGTGGTATTTTTTATTTTATGGACCGCAAGGGATTCCCTCCACAGCAGCTGGAGTGGGATCAGAAGTTGTGGTGGGTTCATATCGAGACATTGATTTCCATGTTGAAAGGTTATCAGTTGACTGGTGATGAAAAATGCTTGGAATGGTTTGAAAAAGTGCATGATTATACTTGGAGTCATTTCAAAGATTCTGAATATCCGGAATGGTTTGGATATTTGAATCGTAGGGGAGAAGTATTATTACCATTGAAAGGTGGTAAATGGAAAGGATGTTTTCATGTGCCAAGAGGATTGTACCAATGTTGGCAAGTTTTAGAAGACCTAAGTAAAAAGTGATGATATATTGGAACTATTAATTAAACTAATGAGCTTATGAAAAACAATTTGAGACATGAAAGGATGGTGAAAAAAACTGTAACAATCCTTTTCTGTGGATTATTTTGCATTGGTGGTATTAATGCTTATGCAGATACGCCACTAAACAAAGCGCTTGATGTCCAGCAGCAGGACAAGAAGGTGGTAAAAGGAACTATTTTAGATGAAATGGGAGAACCTATTCCTGGAGCTAACATCGTAGTGAAAGGAACTACAGCCGGAACAATCTCTAATTCGGATGGATTTTTTAGTTTAGCTTTACCCAATCAAGATGCTACTTTAATCATTTCTTTTATTGGCTATAAAAATGTTGTTATACAAGTGGGGGAGAAATCTGATTTACGTATTACAATGGAGCCTGAAGCAGAACAATTGAATGAGGTTGTGGTGACAGCTTTAGGTATAAAGCGCGAGAAGAAAGCATTGGGATATGCTATGCAGGAAGTGAAGACGGATGCTTTGATAGAGAACAAATCTATTAGTGTTGCTAACATGCTGCAAGGTAAAATAGCTGGTGTGCAAATTGCTCAATCTGGTACGGGGATGGGAGGGTCAACCCGTATTATTATGCGTGGCCTAAATTCTCTTAGCGGTAATAACCAACCTTTGTGGGTGGTGGATGGTGTGCCCATTAATGATGGAGTTCAGGAAGCTGCCAATGAGTATGGTGGTGTGGATAGATATGGAGCTGCCTCGCAAATTAATCCGGAAGATATAGAGAGTATTTCTGTATTGAAAGGAGCAAATGCTGCAGCACTGTATGGTTCCAGAGCTCAGAGTGGTGCAATTATTGTAACTACTAAAAAAGGTAAACAAGGGCAACCTTTGGAAATAGAATATAATGGTAATTTTGAGTTTAGTTCCGTTTATAATACTTATGACTATCAGAATATTTATGGCCAGGGTTCTGGAGGTAATTTTAGTACTGCAGCCAGAGGAAGTTGGGGGCCTAAAATGGAAGGGCAGATGGTAACCAACTGGCGTAATGCAATATATGGTGATACTAATTATGGTGATTATGCTTTACTGCCTCAGGAAGATTACATAAAAGCATTTTACGATACCGGTGTTCAGTATTCCAATACAGTAACAGCTTCTGCAGGAAGTGAAAACCTTACGGGTAGATTTTCATTTACAGATTCGAGAAATGATGGTATTACTCCGAATCACTCTATAAACCGTCAATATTATGATTTGAATACTGAATTCAAGAATAAATTTTTAACCATTGGGGCCAAGATAAATTTTATGCGGGAGAAGGTAAACAATGCTCCTGCCCAAGGTGAATATGGTACAATGACACAGCTTGTTAATTTGCCTCGTGGTATTCGTTTGTCAGATCTGAGTACAAATATTATTAACAGTAATAATAAGGTCATTAACTGGTCAGGGCCAGCAGAAAATTATAGTAATCCTTATGGATTAATTATGCCTGAAAATGGAAATACCAATCAACGCAATCGTTTGTTGGGACAAATTCGTGCATCTCTTCGTATTACTGACTATTTAAATTTGACGGGACGCATTGGTATGGATTGGTATAATGATAAGAGAAAAGTCTATGCCATATATTTGAGTGATGGCTCTAATGCAACTTCCCAATATGCTCATGTCCAATCTACTAATCAAGAGTTCAATGCTGATTTGATGCTGAATTTTAATAAAACATTAGGAGATTTTTCTGTAACGGCCAATTTGGGTACTGCTATTTATAATACAACTTATGAGGGGTTGGTTGGGGATGCAGGTAATTTCCAAATACCAGGATTTATTTATATGGGGAATGGAGAAAGAAGGTTGGCTTCTGAGAGTTATTCAAAAAAGGAGATTCAGTCTGTTTTTGGAAATGTAAGTGTTGGTTATAAAAGCATGGTATATGTAGATGTTACAGGACGTAATGACTGGTCTTCTACGCTTCCATCGTCTAATTGGTCCTACTTTTATCCTTCAGTAAGTTTGAGTGGCATTGTTTCGGAAATGGTGAAACTGCCAGAGTTTGTTGATTATTTGAAGGTACGTGGTTCTTGGGCTAAAGTAGGAAATGATACCAGTCCTTACAGATTGGACTATGTGTATAGTTCATTCAGCAGTATGGTTAATGGTGGTTCTGTTCTTGAAATGAAATTACCAGATACGTATCCGCTTCGCGATTTGAAACCGGAAGAGACAAATTCTTATGAAGTTGGATTTGACTTCCGTTTATTTAAAAATCGTTTTGGAATTGATTTTACTTATTACAATTCTTCAACTATAAATCAAATTTTGTCTATTAATATACCAGCAACTTCAGGATATACTTCGAAAATCATTAACGCTGGAAAGATGAAAAGTTATGGATATGAATTAATGATTTCTGCTACCCCTATACAGACGAAAACATGGAAATGGGATGTGAATTTAAATTGGGGATTGAACCGTACAGAATGTGTTGAATTAGACGAATCTGTGAAACGTTATACTCTGGGATCGACCCGTATTGCTTCGGTGGTTGTTGAAGAAGGTGGTAAGTTTGGAGACATTGTAGCAAATAACGCTTTTAAGCGTGATGCTAATGGGAATATTTTAGTTGATGACAATGGTTTTCCCATTAAAGAAACGGATAAGGTAATCGGTAATATGCTTCCTAAATGGACCGGTTCCATAGGTACTACTTTACAATGGAAGGATATTACATTCGGTGCTCTGATTGATGTACGTTATGGCGGAAACTTTATTTCTATGACAGATAATTATGCTTGTTATACCGGTAACTCACAAAGAACTCTGGAGGGACGTGATGGCATGGTAGTTAAAGGTATTGTCGAGTCTACGGGACATGAAAACACGAAACAGGTGACAGCTGAAGAATACTATGCTAACATTGGTGGTTCTACAGGTATTGCAGAAGCTTTTATGTATGATGGAACTTACGTAAAGATGCGTGAACTTTCATTAGGATGGAACTTGCCTAAATTGTGGTTAAGGAACACTCCGTTAAAGGCTGTAAAAGTATCTGCGGTGGCGCGGGATTTATTCTACTTCTACAAGGATGCTCCTGTAAATGCAGAATCTGCATTTTCCCGTGAAGATTATGCTCAAGCATTTGAGTTTGGTTCATTGCCTCCAACACGTTCGTTTGGTTTTTCATTAAATGTCAAATTCTAAAATTGGATAATTATGAAATTATATAATAAATTTTTAATAGGCTGTCTGGCATTAGGTGCACTCTCTGCGTGCACAGACAGATTTGAATCAATGAATACTGACCCGTCATCATTGGTAAATGTGAGTCCGGCATACATTTTACCCTTTGTTCAGGAAACTGGGGTTAATCTGGATGCTACCCCCTATCAGCGAGGCGATAATCTGCATTCACAAATGTATTGCCAATATTTCACAAATACTGTTCAAGGATGGACTTCTGATAGATATGGATATAATGATGGATGGGCTGAACCCGGATATTGGACTCCTTATTATACTACATTGAAGCATTTGAAAGAAGTAAAAGCGATGGCAGCGGAAACGCCATCATATACGAATTACTGTCAGATGGTAAGAATAACGGTAGCTTATGGAACAATAGGGATGACAGATACTTTTGGTGATATTCCATATTCTGAAGCTGGGCTTGGGGGCAGTTCTCCTAAATATGATGTACAAAAGAATATATATTATGATGTATTCAATGAATTGACGGAAGCTGTCGATATATTGAAGCAAAATCTTGCGGGTCAAGAACCTTGTGGAGAAAATAATGATTTGGTGTATGCCGGTAATATCCAGAAATGGATAAAATTTGCAAACTCACTTCGTTTACGTTACGCTTTGCGGCTTTCTTATATCGACCCGGATAAGGCAAAATCAGAAGGAGAGGCAGCTTTGCAATCAGGGGTAATGGAAAGTAATGATGATAATGCATATATGAGGATAACTGCTGCTGGTGGCTGGGGACATCCTCTTTATATGATATGTAACTGGAATTGCTTTACAATGAGTAAGACGATGGAGAATATTCTGAAAAAGTCCAGTACAGTAGCCGATCCTCGTATGCCTCTTTGGTTTGGACAGACGGTAGGGTATAAGAACAATCAGAAAGCGCCCAAGCCTTCGTTTAAAGGAGAGCAGTTTCAGGGTGTTCCTAGTGGGCGTACGGATGCAGAATTATTGGCTGCAGATGTTGATGGTTACATAGCAAATTCTCCGGATAATAATTCTTGTGTATATGGATTGAAAGCATTTCCAGACTGGAATGCCAATAGAATGGATGGTAACGCCCCGAGCAATACCGTAGTGCCATTACCATTTAAGGTAATGAACTATGCAGAAGTTTGCCAGTTGAAAGCCGAGGCTGCTTTACGCGGATGGAGTGGTGCTGGAGATATAAAGAACAATTATGAAAATGGTATTCGTGCTTCGTTGGCAGAAGAACGTGATGGAGTAGATGCCAGCTTATATAGCACAGATAATGATGAGATTTATCTTACTACGGGTAATGTTGCTTGGAGTAATACGGATTCAGATGAGAAAAAATTGGAGAAAATCATTACTCAGAAGTGGCTGGCTCTTTATCCTAATGGGATTGAAGCCTGGGCTGAATGTCGTCGAACTGGTTACCCCGTTTTAATGCCAATTTCTCAAAGTGATGATCCTGCTATCAATCCGGGCAATGGTGAATTCATTAAGAAGATACGTTATTGTGATGCAGAACGTCGTGATAATAAAGAAAATGCTACAGCATCTAGTTTAAACCAAGGACAAGGCGATGGCATGAATGTACGTGTCTGGTGGGATACCCAACGTTATAAATAATAATATATTCAAATGTTAACTTAACACACTCCCGGGAACTATCTTGAAGATGTAGAGTTGGAGAGATAGTTCCTTATTTACAGTTATGAATACCACAATGCATAAATACATATTTATATTTTTATCTCTAATCACTTCTGTTTGTTTGCAGGTTAATGCTGGAGATAGCCTATTTATAAAAGGCTCATTTATACAGCCTCATCTGGTTACACAATGGAATGATATCCGTTGGCAAGAAGAATTCAAGACTTTGAAGGAGGCTGGTTTGGAGTTCTTGATTTTTATGCATACGGTCCATACTTCTAAAGAAGGAAAAACGGAAGCGGTGTATCCTTCAAAACTTCCAGACATAAAAAGCGGAAGTGATGATTTGCTGGAGAACTGCTTACGTAATGCAAAACGAGCTGGATTTAAGGTTTTTGTAGGATTAAATTTTAATGAAGGCTGGTGGGATGTCGATTCTCTTACTCCAAAATGGATAATGGGACAGATGGAACTAGGGAATAAAGTTGCAGAAGAACTGATAAATTGCTATAAAGAAAGGTATTCTGATACGATGTATGGCTGGTATTGGGTTTGGGAGGTTGTCAATTCTTGTTGTAAAAAGCAATTTTATCTGGATTGTCTGATAGATGCACTTAATGTGAATTTGGATTTTCTTCATCAACATACGGAAGATATGCCTTTCTTGCTGTCTCCTTTCATGAATAGTGAGGCAGGCACCCCTGAAGAGTGTTCCCGTATGTGGCAGTATATATTATCAAAGGCCCATTTTAAGGACGGAGATATTTTTGCTCCTCAAGATTGTGTCGGAGCAGGTTGGCTTACCATTGATGTGGTAGCAGAATGGTTTAAGAGTTTGTCAAAGGCTATACCTTCTTTCCCTAAAATCCATTTTTGGGCAAATATCGAGATGTTCGACCAACGTTTCTGGACAGTTGCACCTTTGGGTCGTTTAAAGCTTCAGATGGATTTGCTGCGTCCCTATGTCTCCGGATTTATTTCATTTGCCTACAGCCACTATTATAGCCCTGCTTTGAAGAACCCCTTAATACATAATTCATATGTGGAATATGTACAGAAAGGGACTCTGCCTATTTGTGAATCTCCTTTGCCAGTCTCGAATTTAAGGATATATACTGATGAAAATAAAGATGAAGTGATTCTTGAATGGAAACCGGCGAAAGAAAAGAAGGGAGTGATGGGATATCATGTATATAGAGATGACGTTTTAATAGGTAATGTACAATATGACCATAACAATGTATGCAGATATAAATGGAATATTCAAGGGAAGCTTGGTACATATTCCGTAACTTCTTATGATATTTGTGGAACTGAATCAGAAAAGATAGCATTGTCTTTAGTTAAATGACATTTTATAGTATGAAGAAATATATACAATATTTGTTTTTTATAATTGTTCTGGGAGTCCATACCTGTGATTCTTTCGGAAAGGACATTTATGGAAAGGTTTTGTGTGAAGGCAAAGGATTGCCAGGAGTAGTTGTTACAGACGGCATTGATTGTACTTTGACCGATGGGCAGGGAGATTATATGCTTGAGAAGAAAAGAGATACCCGTTTTATCTATTTGACTGTTCCTGCTGGTTTTGTACCTGCTGCGGAACGGACCATTCCTTTATTTTTTCAAAAAGTGGATGTTTCCCGTAGCGAGTATAATTTTGAGCTAAAAAGAAACACCTGGAATGACGAGAAGCATTTGTTTTTGGTACAAGCGGATGTACAAATGACTTCTGAAAGGGATGTGAAGGCATATCCTCGTTTTTTGCAGGATATGCATCAGTTTGTCGAACCTTATTCAAAGGAGTGGGACGTTTTTGGAATAGATTGTGGTGATATTGTCGGTGATACTCCTTCGCTATATCCGTCCTACATCGATACGGTTGCTTCTTTAGGTTTTCCTGTTTATCGTACCATCGGTAATCATGATATGACTTATGGCGGACGTACTTTTGAATATTCATATCAGACTTTTGAAAATTATTTTGGTCCAACCTACTATTCTTTCAATAAAGGTAAAGCGCATTATATTGTGTTGAACAATAATTTTTATGTAAATCGCGATTATCAATATATAGGTTATATCAATGAACGTACTTTTGCATGGATGGAGCAAGACCTGAAATATGTACCCGAAGGGAGCCTTGTGTTTGTCATTGTCCATATCCCCACAAGCCTTACTCCGGAATTGAAGTGGAATACTTTGATACAAGATGAGACGAGCAATGCTTCCGGACTGTACGACCTGTTGAAAGGATATAATGCTCATATTATTTCCGGACATACGCATTTCAACTGGAATGTCTGTTTTAATGATAGTTTGATGGAGCATAATACGGCTGCCGTATGTGGTATCTGGTGGAAAGCTGATATTTGCATGGATGGCACTCCGGTCGGTTATGGGGTTTACGAGGTAGATGGGACGGATGTGAAATGGCGTTATAAGAGTGCCGGCTATCCTGATGATTATCAGTTTCGTACTTATCCCATAGGAAGTTGTGATGATTATCCGTTGGATATTATTGCTAATGTTTGGAACTGGGATTATTTGTGGAAGGTAGAGTGGTATGAGGATGGCAAGAGGAGGGGGGAAATGAGCCGTTTTACCGGATACGATCCTGAGGCTAAAGCTATTTGTGCGGACAAGGAGAGAGTTGAATACGACTGGATTAGTCCGGTAAAGACGGAGCATCTCTTCCGGGCTACTCCTAAAAAAGCCGGAGCACATATTGAAGTCCGGGTGACCGACCGCTTTGGTAGAGTTTATAAACAACGTGTCCAGTGATTCGTTGGAAATGATTTTTTTATGAGATATTGTCATTTATGGATACTTGTTTTCTGTGCAAGCTTGTGTGGTTTACCGGGGGCGAATGCGCAAAATACAAGCTGGACAGTTAAAGGAAGTGATGCTGCCGTACGATATGTAGGGCGTACCCAAGTGCAAGAAGATGGTTCAGTGACTTTTGACTGGGTAGGAACTTATCTGGAGACTCGTTTTGCGGGAGGAAAACTCTCCATAAGGTTATCCGAGACGGGGACGAGCTATTACAATGTTTTTGTCGACGGCAAACTGCATACGGTAGTGAAAGCTTGTGGCACAGATACTGTGATTGACTTCGTTTCTGGAGTAAGTCGTAGACTCCATAGCCTGCGCATACAGAAACGCACGGAGGGTGAATTCGGAAAGACCACTCTCTATCAGTTTCATTTGGCAGCTTCGGGCTATTTGCAGGAGGAGCCTGAAGTCCGGACCCGTCACATCGAGTTTGTAGGAAACTCTCTGACGTGTGGCTATGGTGCGGAGGGGAAAGACCGGAATGAACCGTTCAGATTGGAGACGGAAAACTGTAATCTTTCTTTCTCTACTATAATAGCACGTTATTTTGATGCAGATTACAGTCTGATTGCACATTCTGGCCGGGGGGCTGTCCGTAATTATGGTGATTCGGTACGTGTTTCGGCTATTACGATGAAGGATAAGATGCTCCAAACTTTTGACGAAGGTTCTGCTGAACAATGGAATTTCAAAGCATATCGTCCGGATTTGGTAGTCATTAATTTGGGAACTAACGATTTTTCTCTTGAACCGCAGCCGTATAGGAGTGAGTTTGTAAAGGCCTATACACAGATATTAAAACAATTACGCCAGCATTATGGGCAGATTCCCATTCTTTGTATCTATTGTTGCACTGTTCCTGCTCCAGTTTATACTTTCTACGAAGAGGCTGTTTCCGGGATGAATGATAGGAACATTTATTTGTTGAAACTAAAGGAAGGACTCTTCAATGAAGTGTTGGACTATGGAGCTGTCTGGCATCCCAATTATAGTGGGCAGCGTAAGATGGCTATGAATATCATTCCGTTTATTTCTACAGTCATGGGCTGGGAGCTACCGGAAAAGAAGGTTGAGTAGTATAATAATTTATTTTGATACAGCTTATGTTTATAAAGAGATTACTGATATTGTTTGCTGCATGTGAATTTGCAGTATATGTTCATGGTGAAGGGACGGCATCCTATTCGGTGGTCCCTCTGCCGCAAGAGATTAAGTTGAGTCAGGACAATCCCTTCCGGCTGGACGATAAGGTGGTTGTGGTCTATCCGGAAAGTAATCCGCAGCTAAGACGTAATGCGGAATTCTTGTCCGAATATATCGGGCAGTCTGTTGGCTTCGTACTGCCGGTAAAAGCAATGGCTGGAGGTGAGAAAGTGGAAAATGCTATTGTATTGGCATTGACCCCGCAGATAAGTAATAAGGAAGGCTATCAACTCTCTGTTTCGTCAAAAGGTATTCTGATAGAGGGGCAGACTGAAAAAGGTGTGTTTTATGGTATTCAGACTTTGAGGAAATCCATTCCTATAGGAATCGGTGAAAAGATGGCTCTGATGCCTACCGGTATCGTGAAAGACGAACCTCGTTTTGTGTATCGTGGTATGCATCTTGATGTGGCGCGCCATTTCTTCACTGTGGAGTTTGTCAAAAAGTATATAGATTTATTGGCATTGCACAATATGAATACTTTTCATTGGCATCTGACCGATGATCAGGGATGGCGTATTGAGATTAAGAAATATCCGAAACTTGTGGAAGTAGGGTCTGTCCGCAACCGTACTGTAATCGGTTATCTGGGAAGTGGTGAATACGATAATACGAGTTATGGTGGCTACTATACACAGGAACAAATAAAAGAAGTGGTCCGGTATGCTGAAGAACGCTATATAAATATCATTCCTGAGGTAGATTTACCCGGACACATGTTGGCGGCTTTGGCGGCTTATCCCGAGTTGGGGTGTACGGGAGGCCCTTATGAAGTATGTCCTGATTGGGGTGTTTTTGAGGATGTACTTTGCATAGGAAATGAGAAAACCATGCAGTTTCTGGAAGATGTGATGACCGAATTAATAGAAATATTCCCTTCCAAATACATTCACATTGGTGGAGACGAGGCTCCTCGTATACGTTGGAAAGAATGTCCTAAATGTCAGAGGCGTATCATTGCCGAAGGACTGAAAGCTGATGAAAAGCATAGTGCAGAGGACCGTCTGCAGAGTTACTGCATGCAGCGCATTGAAAAATTCTTGAATGCCCGTGGAAAGCAGATTATCGGTTGGGATGAGATTTTGGAGGGTGATGTGGCTCCTAATGCCACGGTTATGTCTTGGCGGGGCTCTGCCGGAGGAATTAAGGCAGCTAAAATGGGGCATAACGTAGTCATGGCTCCCAATACACATTGCTATTTTGACTTCTATCAGACCGGTGATACCGAAAACGAACCGTTGTCTATCGGTGGTTGCCTGACGGTTGAAAAAGTATATAGTCTTGAACCGACGGAGGCGCTCACGGCAGAGCAGGCTGAACATATACTCGGCGTACAAGCCAACCTTTGGACGGAATACATTTCATCTGCCGCACATGCGGAATATATGGTGCTGCCCCGTATGGCAGCATTGGCAGAAGTTCAGTGGACAAAACCAGAGAAGAAAGACTATGGTGATTTTACAAAACGGATTGTAAATTTGCTGGCTTTGTATCAAAGAAACGGGTGGAATTATGCCAAACATCTTTATGACATCAAGGCTGATTTCACACCGGATATTGAAAAAAAGGCCATGACAGTCACTTTAAGCACTATAGACAATGCTCCTATTTACTATACATTGGATGGAAAAGAACCATCAAAAACTTCAAGAAGGTATACTGTTCCCGTCTCGATTGACTCTTCTGCTGATTTTCGTGCTACAGTTATCCGTTCGGATAGTAAAAACAGCTGCATAAGGAAGACTATTTCCTTTAATAAAGCCACATTGCTTCCTGTTACATTGACGCAGGTGCAGCCGGCTCCCGATTACACTTTCGGAGGAGCTGCCACATTGGTGGACGGAATGGCGGGGAATGATAATTTCTCTACCGGTGCCTGGTTAGGCTTTTTAGGAGAAGATGTGACTGTACTTATTGACTTGAAGCAGCAGACTGAAATTAGTCGGTTAAGTATAAATGCCATGACCTATATGGATGCATGGATTATGGGCCCCGTTGGATTACAAGTCTTTATTTCGGATGACAATGAGCAGTTTGTGAATGTGGCAGATGAGGCATTTCCGGCAGAAGCGGATGTGAAGAAAAGGTGCATCGAAAAATATGACGTCACATTTGCACCTGTAAATGCACGTTATGTAAAGCTGGTAGTCAAGGGGAGTATGGCTTTGCCCAAGGGGCATGTAGGTGAAGGTAAAATGCCTTATTTGTTTATGGATGAGATTCAAATTGATTAGAAATATTTATATGCATGAGATGAAAAATTTTAGCGGTTCTATAGTTCTACTGCTCTTTTTGTTGTACTCAGGAGCAGGCCATTGCAAGGATGTGTCGGTAAAGCCAATCACCGGTACATGGATAAATCTGGCATATCAGGATGTACGTAATAAGTATACCAATCCTCGGTATTTTGACAATACAGATCCGGATTTGTGGGAACAAAAGATACGAGAGTTATCAGATATGGGGATGGAATACTTGGTTTTTATGGCAGTAGCCAATGAAGGAAAGGCATATTATCCTTCCAAACTGATGCCGTGGGTATATCCTGCAAATAGGAAAAGTCCGGTGGATGCCATTATGGATGCGGCAGCCCGATTAGGGATGAAAGTTTTTATGAGTACCGGATGGGCTAAAGATCAGGATGACAATTTGCGTGACCCGGTGGTAAAGCAGAGACAGTTGGACATGATGAAAGAATTGGCGTCGATATATGGAACGCATGAGGCGCTTTATGGATGGTATTTGCCGGTTGAGGATTGTCTGTGCCCGATATTTCCGGAGCATGCGGTGCTTGCCGTCAATGCTCTGACCAAGCAGGCGCGTGCATTGACACCGGATAAGAAAATTTTAATATCCCCTTATGGTATTGTGAACTCTGACCTTGATAGCTCGGAATACGAGAAGCAGTTAGCCAAGTTGAAAGTTGATATCATAGCATACCAGGATGAGATTGGATGTGTACGAGAGGATTTTCCTCTGGTCCGTTTAAAGGAAAACTGGAAGAAACTGCGTACTATTCATGATCGGTTGGATATAGCTTTATGGGCAAATTGTGAAACATTCACATGGGAAAATAGACTTAACGACCGTACTTCCGCTTTGATTCCGGCTGCCTATTCACGCTTACTTTCTCAGCAAGCAGCAGCATCGGCAGCGGGAGTGGAGAATATTGTTTCTTTCATGTTTTGTGGCATCATTGAGAATCCGATGTCATCTTTTCAGTTAGGACAACCTATTTGGTCCAATTGTGCTTTTCAGAACTATATGGATTGGAAGCGGGGTACGAGATATTGGAAATTGCTTGAAGCTTCTTTCCTTGATAAATTGGCTAATGGTGCGACACCTGAGATGATAAGGGACGAAAAGACTCCATCGGCATTATTGGATGGCTTGATTGCTGAGGAAAACACCGGAGACATTTGTTGGATAATCTTTAATAAGGGATATCATGAGCTGCAGGTTGATTTGCAAAAGGAAATGGAGCTCCATGACGTTTTACTGCGTATGTTAAATTATAGGCCGGGAGGTATTAGACTGCCCTCGAAAGTCTATTTATATGCTTCACTAGATGGAGACTCGTATCGTTTATTATCTATTAAAGACACTCCTTCCTTCCAGAATGCCAAGCATGATGCCTGGATTGACGGAGTCTTGTTTGAAGGTATAGATGTCAATACCCGCTATCTCAAAGTTGCTTTTGAGGCAGATACGCCGGTGTATATGGATGAATTATTTGTTAATCCAGTAATCAGATAATAGGAAAGCCTCCCGATATTTTAGTGCATATTGGGAGGCCTTCTTTATTATCTCTATTTTTTTATCAGTCGAACAGGCTCTTGAACTTCTTGAATATTTTCTCCTTAATCGAAGTGTTTGGCTTGAAGTTATCAGATTCTTCCATTTCCTCCAATGCTTTCTTCTCATCCTTGCTCAGCGTTTCGGGTACATATACGCTGACATTTACCAGCAAATCTCCCGTGCCGTACCCGTTCACGCTGGGTAAACCTTTGCCGCGTAGGCGGAGTACTTTTCCCGGTTGTGTACCTGAGTCAATTTTTACTTTCACCTTTCCATCAATCGTGGGAATTTCTACCGCACCACCCAAGGCTGCTGTCGGGAAGCTGAGGAGCAGGTTGTAAATCAAGTCATTTTCGTCGCGTATCAGGTTCGGGTCTTGCTCTTCCTCTACAAGAATCAGCAGGTCACCCGGCACACCGTTGTGCTTGCCTGCATTTCCTTTTCCCCCCATAGAGAGTTGCATACCTTCTGCGACACCTTTCGGGATTTTTACGGTTACTACTTCTTCACCGTATACAATACCTTCACCGGCACATTCCTTACACTTGTTTTTGATGATTTTGCCTTCACCGCCACAAGTCGGACAAGTGGTTCTTGTTTGCATGGTGCCGAGTATGGTTTGCTGGTTACGGATTACCGTGCCGCTGCCGTTACAAGTCGGGCAGGTTTCGGTGCCGCCGTCGCCTTCAGCTCCCGTACCATGACAGTGGGTACAAGGCACGTATTTCTTCAGCTTGAATTTCTTTTCCACACCGGTAGAGATTTCCTTGAGGTTCAGTTTCACCTTGACGCGCAAGTCCGAACCACGGTAACGGCGTTGCTGTGTGCCGCCACCTCCGCCGAAACCTCCAAAACCGCCAAAACCTCCTCCACTGTGTCCGCCAAAGATGTCACCGAACATGGAGAAGATGTCGTCCATGGACATGCCTCCACTGAAGCCGCCGAACGGACCGCCATTACCGGCGGCACCACCCAGTCCGGCATGACCGAACTGATCGTAGCGGGCACGCTTGTCCGGATTGCTTAGTACGTCGTATGCCTCTGCCGCTTCCTTGAATTTCTCTTCGGCTGTTTTGTCGCCCGGATTCTTGTCCGGATGATATTGGATGGCTTTCTTGCGATAGGCTTTCTTTATTTCTTCTACCGTTGCTGTCTTTTCGACTTCCAATACTTCGTAGTAATCTCTTTTTTCCATACAGTTTTATGTTATTCTCCGACTACCACTTTGGCATGACGGATCACTTTGTCGTTTAGGATGTAACCGGTTTGTACGCAGTCCAGAATTTTGCCTTTCAGTGCTTCATTGGGTGCCGGAATCACGGCGATGGCTTCGTGATAGTCTGTATCGAGCGGTTGTTCCTTTGTCTCTATCACCTTAACGCCGTTTTGTCCCAATACAGACATGAACTTGTTGTAGATCAGTTCAACTCCTTCTTTTACGGCGGTTACGTCGGTAGCTGTCTCCATGTTTTTGAGGGCGCGTTCAAAGTCATCCACGATGGGGAGAATACTGCTGATACTCTTTTCACCACCGTTCAGGATAAGTTCTGCCTTCTCCTTCATGGTGCGTTTGCGGTAATTGTCAAACTCGGCAGATAAGCGCAGGTATTTGTCCTTCTGCTCTTCAATCTGTTCATTGGCCTTTTCCAGTTCCTGGGCGAGCTTTTCTTCTTCCGTCAGGGGAGCTTCGTTTTCTTGTGAAGTTTCTTGTCCGACAGTTTCTTCGTCACATTCGTTGGGAGTAGCTTGAGTTTTCAGCTCCTCTTCCTGGTTGTTTTCTTTTTCTTTCGGATTCATATTGTTATGCTTATTATTCTTGTAAAATGATTTTGCTTTCATTGCTGTTAAGGGTTTAAGTTAATACGATACCAGTGCCCCAGCAAAAACTTTGCCAAAATAGATGTTTTTGCCGAAAACGCTGCAAAGGTAATACTTTTATGTCAGATTGACAGCGCTTCTCTGTGTCTATTCATGGAAAAATAACTATCTTTGCACTCGCAATTCGCAGACTAATAGGTATTAAATAGTAAATTGTAAATAAATAAATCGTAAATATAAAGATGATTACAGTCTCTAATGTCTCAGTACAGTTTGGTAAAAGAGTGTTGTTCAATGACGTAAACCTGAAGTTTACAAGTGGTAACTGTTATGGTATCATCGGTGCCAACGGTGCCGGAAAATCTACTTTCCTGAAAACGATTTCCGGGGAGCTGGACCCTACAACGGGCTCCATCATGCTGGCTCCGGGAGAGCGTCTTTCCGTTTTGAGCCAGGACCACTTTAAGTGGGATGCTTTTACGGTGATGGACACGGTGATGATGGGACACACGGTGTTGTGGGACATCATGAAGCAGCGTGAAGTGCTGTATGCCAAAGAGGATTTCACAGACGAGGATGGACTGAAGGTTTCCGAATTGGAAGAGAAATTTGCCGAGCTGGACGGCTGGAATGCCGAAAGCGATGCTGCCGCCTTGCTGAGTGGCTTGGGTATCAAGGAAGACAAGCATTATCTGTTGATGGGTGAGTTGAACAACAAGGAAAAGGTGCGTGTCATGCTGGCGCAAGCTCTCTATGGAAATCCTGATAACTTGCTGCTGGACGAGCCTACCAATGACTTGGATATGGAGACCGTGACTTGGCTGGAAGAGTACCTCTCCAACTTTGAGCATACGGTGCTGGTGGTAAGCCACGACCGTCACTTCCTCGACTCCGTTTGTACGCATACGGTGGACATCGACTACGGAAAGATTAACCTCTTTGCCGGTAACTATAGCTTCTGGTACGAGTCCAGCCAGCTGGCGCTCCGTCAGCAGCAGAACCAGAAGGCAAAGGCCGAGGAGAAGAAGAAAGAGCTGGAAGAGTTTATCCGCCGATTCAGTGCCAATGTGGCAAAGAGCAAGCAGACTACCAGCCGCAAGAAGATGCTGGAGAAACTGAATGTGGAAGAAATCAAGCCGTCATCACGTAAGTATCCGGGTATCATCTTTACGCCCGAACGCGAACCGGGTAATCAGATTCTGGAAGTTTCCGGTTTGACGAAAACGCTGGAAGATGGTACGGTGCTGTTCCGCGACGTCAACTTCAACGTAGAGAAGGGAGACAAGATTGTATTCCTTTCGCACGACCCGCGTGCCATGACCGCCCTGTTCGAGATTATCAACGAGAATATGAAACCGGATGCAGGTACTTTCAACTGGGGTGTGACTATCACCACCGCTTACCTGCCGCTGGACAATACTGCATTCTTTAATACAGACCTGAATCTGGTGGACTGGTTGAGCCAGTTCGGTGAAGGCAATGAAGTCTATATGAAGAGCTTCCTGGGACGTATGCTGTTCTCCGGCGAGGAGGTGCTGAAGAAAGCAAGCGTATTGTCGGGAGGTGAGAAGATGCGTTGCATGATTGCACGTATGCAGCTGCGCAATGCCAATTGCTTGATTCTGAATACACCTACCAATCACCTCGACTTGGAGTCTATCCAGGCATTCAACAATAATCTAAAGACCTATAAAGGCAATATCCTTTTCTCATCCCACGACCACGAGTTCATTCAGACGGTTGCCAACCGTATCATCGAATTGACTCCGAACGGTATTATCGACAAGATGATGGAGTATGACGAATACATCACTTCAGACCACATTAAGGAGTTGCGTGCACGTATGTACGCAACAAAGTGATAACGGAAGCTAAGGACTAAATAAGCATATTTTAAATCGTTCCATCATGAGGAAAAAATCGTTCCACCATGGTGGAACGATTTTTTCCTCATGATGGAACGATTCTTCTTTCATATCTTTTTTGTTTAATAAAGGCTTGTGCGATATTGAAAAAAAGAAGAAGGTGTGTTAGAATGATTTTTAGCTATCATTCTGACACACCTTCTTTTGCTATTAAAAGAGTCTCTTTGTTCTTATTAAGGCGGGGAATAGTCTGAGTTATTGTTTCTCCTTATATATAATTTTGCCTTGGCTTTCGCCGAAAAGGTTGTCGCCTAGCGTGGTAATCTTATTCCCCGTGACAAGCACATAGCGCAGGTTGTCGCATCCCATAAATGCTCCGTACTCAATGGCGGTTACACTGGCAGGAAGCACCAGCGTGCCGCACAAACGGCCGCAGCCACTGAATGCACGCTGTCCGATGCTTCTAAGCTCTTGCGGGAGCCGTACGTTCAGCAGATACTTCTTTTGGGTGAAAGTATAGTCGGGAATTGCAGTGGCATTACTGTTGGTCATGTCGATGGAAACCAGATTGGGCATATAGTCGCGTATCAATGTGAAGTCGGCTTCGTCCATTTTTCCTTCAACGGTCAGAAAGTTAACGTCTTTGGGCTGAAATCCGGCTCTTAACAGTTCGCTGGCAAGGCTGCCCATTTTACCAATCTGCACATTTACTGTCAGTGGTTCTCCTTCAATGAATGCAAAGGTCTCCCATTTCTTTTTGGTACGGTAGGAGTCACTGCATCCCAATGGAACAAATATGGCTGTAACGCTATCGGCCAATGCTTCGGACAACAGATTGGGAGCCGTTTTCTTCCGTATCTGGCATATCTTGAGATTTTTGCATCCCTTAAAGGCAGCATCTTCGATGTTCTTGGTCTTGTCGGAAAGGATAATCCTGGTCAGCGTCTCCTTACCTACAAATGTACTGTTGTCCATTTGCTTGCAGAAGGCATATGCCGGAATGCAATTGGCAGGATATACATAAAAACGGTTTGGATAAGTCCCGTTCTTGCCTGCATACATGCTGATGGAGGCATTGGAAATGTCCAGCAGTTGCAGGTTTTTGAATTCATCCCGTAGATGCCTGAAATCTACGGCATTCAGCTTGCCCTGCAGGGTCAGTTGGGTGATTTCATTGGCTTCCGCTTCTGTCATCAGTTCCACCAGGGTGCCAGGTTTGGCCACGTAGTATCTTTTGGATTTTTGTGCCGAGGCATTCAGCATTAACGCCAGTCCGGCAACGGCTAAAAGTATTTTTCTTAGTTTCATGTTTGTCGATTCCAGATTGATTTTTCAAATATAAGAAGAAACCGGCAGGAATACATGAAGTTTTTTCTTTTTATTATTATTTTTGTCGGATATTAATCAAAATGAGATACAAATGGAGACGGAAGAAACGGTGAAGGAAGAGTGTGTTGCTATGAGTAAAACAAAACGTATTTGGCTGGCATTCGTTGATATAGTACTGTTTACTGTACTTTTTATGATTTTTCTGTTTTTGTTTGCCATACCTTTTGCGATTGCTTTCCCTGAGTTGAAGACACAAGCTGGTGGGATGAGCGTCTATTTAATGATGTTGAATGAAGTCTTGATGTTGGCCAGTGGGCTTATTGCCGCTTGTATGGTGCTGGGCTTCAGGAAGCTTCCTTTTTCGAGCTTGGGCTTGTCTTTGAAGGGATGGGGCAGAAGCCTGCTGAACGGAGCTTTGTTTGTCGTGTTCTTGTATGTAGTTGGTTTTGGCTTGTCTTTATTGTTGGGGGCTGTGGAAGTGGCAGGGGTCTTGTTTTCTCCCATTTCGTTGTTGTCGAGTCTTTTGCTTTATTTTTTAGTGGCAGTTACGGAAGAAGTTATTGGACGCGGTTTCATTTTAGGGCGTATGCTGGATGGAGGCGTCAATAAGTTTGTGGCATTGCTTATCTCTGCGGTGTTATTTTCGTTGATGCATCTTTTCAATCCCAGCTTTGCCTTCGTCCCGTTTTTGAATATCATGCTGGCGGGTTGTTTCTTGGGAGCTTCCTATATATACACGCGCAACCTCTGTTTCCCCATTGCCTTGCATTGGTTCTGGAACTGGATTCAAGGTTCTGTTTTGGGATATAAAGTCAGTGGAAATGAATTTAGCAATGAGAATCTGCTGATTCTTCACTTTCCGGAAGAAAATCTGATAAATGGAGGAACTTTCGGGTTCGAAGGCTCTATTCTGTGTTCACTACTTTTAGTGCTTGGTACAGTAATTATCTTAAGACACTATTATAAGGGATTAGTGATTAGGGATTAATGATTAATACAGAAACCATTAACCACTAACCATTAATCATTAATCCCTAATCACTAATTCTGTTCCACTCCTTTCATTGTCAGCTGTATGCGTTTCCGGTCCATATCTATGCTGAGTACCTTTACGCGTATATGTTGATGAATGGACACTACTTCATTAGGGTCTGATATGAATCTGTCGGCGAGTTGGGAGAGGTGTACCAGTCCGTTTTCCTTGATGCCTATATCGACAAATGCGCCGAAGTTGGTGATGTTTCCTACGATGCCGGGCAATTCCATGCCTTCGCGCAGGTCGTTGATGGTGCGCACGTTCTTGTCAAATTCAAATATCTTTATCGGTCCGCGTGGGTCACGTCCGGGCTTGTCCAGCTCTTGCAGGATGTCTTTCAGTGTCGGCATGCCCACGGTGGGGGAGAGGTAGCGTTCGGGATTAATCTTCAGACGCAGCTCCCGGCTGGCTATCAGCTCGGCTACGCTGCAACCCAAGTCCTTTGCCATTTGTTCTACGATACAATAGCTTTCCGGGTGTACGGCAGTATTGTCCAGCGGATTCTTTGCCTGCGGAATGCGTAGGAAGCCGGCACATTGCTCAAACGCCTTGGCACCCATACGAGGTACTTTCATCAGTTCCTTGCGCGAGGTGAAGGCACCGTTTTCGGCGCGATAGTTCACAATGTTCTGTGCCAGTTGCGGACCCAATCCCGAGATGTAGGTCAGTAGATGGCTGCTTGCGGTGTTCAGGTTGACACCTACCAAGTTTACACAGTTTTCTACGGTCTGGTCCAGTGATTTTTTCAGCTTGGTTTGGTCCACATCATGCTGGTATTGCCCCACACCAATAGATTTCGGGTCAATCTTTACCAACTCTGCCAGCGGGTCCATCAGTCGTCTGCCTATGGACACAGCACCGCGTACGGTGACGTCGTAGTCGGGAAACTCGTCCCGTGCAATTTTAGAGGCCGAATAGATGGAAGCTCCCTGCTCGCTGACGATGAATATCTGTATGTCGCGGTTGAAGCGCTGATGTTTCAAGAACTCCTCCGTCTCGCGGCTGGCAGTTCCGTTACCTATGGCTACGGCATCTATCTTATAAGACTCTATCATCATTTGCAGCTTGGCAAATGCCTCTTTCTGCTTGCTGACCGGAGGGTGGGGGTAGATGTTCTCATTGTGGAGCAGATTTCCTTGTGCATCGAGGCACACAACTTTACAACCCGTACGAAATCCGGGGTCTATACCCATCACACGCTTTTGCCCCAGTGGTGAAGCCAGCAACAACTGACGGAGGTTTTCGGCAAATACCTTGATGGCTTCCTCATCAGCACGTTCCTTACTTTGCGTGGCAAATTCCGTCTCTATGGATGGCTTCAATAGGCGTTTGTAGGAATCCTGCACGGCTTCTGCCACTTGCTGTCCGCAGGGGTTGTTGCTCCGCACGAATTGGCGTTCCAGCCGTTCCACGCACTCCTCATCGTCCGGGCTGATGCTGACTTTCAGCAGGCCTTCCGCTTCGGCACGCCGGATGGCGAGCAGGCGGTGGGAGTTGCATCGCTTCAACGATTCGGAGCAGTCGAAGTAGTCACGGTATTTGGTCGCTTCCTCTTCTTTGCCTTTCACTACTTTGGCGGTCAGTATGCCTTGGCGGGCAAATGCGTTTCGCACGCTGTTTCGGGCACGTTCGTCTTCGCTAACATGCTCGGCTATGATGTCACGGGCACCTTTCAGTGCATCTTCCACGTTCTTCACGTCTCCTTTCACATAACCGGCAGCGCGTTCCTCCGGATGGGGCTCACGTTGCAGCATCAGCAGGGTGGCGAGGGGTTCCAGTCCTTTTTGACGGGCTGCCTCGGCACGTGTTTTTCGTTTGGGCTTGTAGGGGAGGTAGATGTCCTCCAGTAGGGTATTGTCCCAAGTCTCCTCGATGCGTTTCTGAAGTTCGGCGGTCAGTTTGCCTTGTTCCTGTATGGTGTTCAGGATGGTTTCTTTACGTTTGGCGGTTTCGTTCAGTTTCTCATATTGCGTCTGGATAGCTTCAATCTGCACTTCGTCCAGTCCTCCCGTTGCTTCCTTGCGGTAACGGCTGATGAAAGGGATTGTCGCTCCGTCTTCCAGCAGGCCGAGGGTCTGGCTTATTTGTCTTTCTGATATGCCGAGAGCGGCAGATATCATTCGATGAAAATCTTGTATCATTTTGTATCTCATTTTATAATAGGTGCCAAAAGTACAAAAAAACAATTGTTGTTTTTTCTTTAGGTTCCAACTTTTATCTATATTTGTCAAAGCTATGGAGCAATTAAACGAATCAATCAATTGAAACACATATATCGTACAATATTACCATGCATGGTAGCGCTTTTCTGTTGCCTTTTGCCCGCTTTTTCTATTACGGGAGAGCATCCGGTACTGATTATCAGTTCCTATAATCCGGATGCCGGCCGTACTTCCGGCAACATCTCCGACTTTATGGAGGAGTTCCAACGCCTGGGCGGGACAAACACCATCGCATTGGAGAACATGAACTGCAAGAGTTTTTCCGAATCCCCTCTTTGGGAGAGGAGAATGGCTGAGCTGTTGGCTAAATATCAAGGTGATAAAAGTCCGGCGCTGATTGTACTTATAGGGCAGGAAGCCTGGGCTGCCTATCTTTCTCTGGAAGACTCCATATGCGGCAATACTCCGGTAGTGAGTGCACTGTCCAGCCGGAACGCCATATTGCTGCCGGGTGATACCGTTGACCTGAAGACCTGGATGCCCGAATCCGTCGACTTCTTCACGGATTTCCCCAGTTCGCCTATCAAGACCGGCTTCGTTTATGAGTATGATGTGGAGGCCAACATCAATATGATAAAGCAGATGTATCCCGGCACCAAGAATATCGCTTTTGTCTCAGACAACAGTTATGGTGGTGTTGCCATGCAGGCCTATGTAGTGAAGGAGATGCAGAAGTTTCCGGAACTAAACTTGATTTTGCTGGACGGACGCGTCAATACCATATATACCATTTGTGACAGATTGCATGAGTTACCGGAAAATACAGCTATATTGATGGGGACATGGCGTGTGGACATGAACGATGGTTACTTCATGCGGAATGCAACCTACGCCATGATGGAAGCAGCTCCCACTTTGCCCACTTTCTCGCTCAGTTCCGTAGGCTTGGGATATTGGGCTGTGGCAGGTGTCGTTCCTGCCTACCGTGCTTTGGGCAAGGAGATGGCAAGACAGTCCTACCGCCTGCTGACCACCTCGCAGGATAGTGAGACCCATATGGAAATCATTCCGAATGAGACCATACTGGACGGTAAACTTGTGAAGGAAAAGAAACTGAATATCACCGGCCTTCCGCAGCCGGTAAAGATGCTGAACGTAACCCCTTCTTTCTACGAACAGTACAAGTATCATATCTGGTCGGTCGGTGCTGTTCTGTTGGTGCTGTTGGGCGGTTTGTTCGTTTCCCTTTACTTTTATTATCATACAAAGAAGTTGAAGGATGAACTGGAGGTATCTGAGGGTGCCTTGCGCGAAGCAAAGGACCGTGCCGAAGAATCCAGCCGTCTGAAGAGTGCTTTCCTTGCCAATATGAGCCACGAAATCCGTACTCCATTGAATGCGATTGTGGGCTTCTCGGACGTGCTGTCTGCCGGAGGAGCCTCGGAAGAAGAACAGCGTGGCTATTTCGAGATTATTAGGACCAACTCTGATTTGCTGCTTCGGTTGATTAATGACATATTGGATGTGTCCCGTTTGGAGGCCGACCGCGTCATCCTTTCTTTGGAGAGCTGCAATGTAGTGCAGATATGCCAGCAAGTAGTAGCTTCCGTGGCCCAGGCACGCAGGTCGACCAATCAATTCTTATTTGAGTGTGAACGTGAGGTAGTGGAGATGCGGACGGATGTGCAGCGTTTACAGCAGGTTGTGATAAATCTGCTTTCCAATGCGGACAAGTTTACAAAAGAAGGTACGATAACCTTGAAGCTGGAGCCGGATACGGCGGGGAATGTTGCAGTATTCTCGGTGACTGACACTGGTTGCGGCATTCCATTGGACAAACAGAAACGGGTGTTCGAACGTTTCGAGAAGCTGAACGAATATGTGCAGGGAACCGGCTTGGGCTTGTCCATCTGTAAGCTGACCGTTGAGAAGTGGGGCGGCGAGATTTGGATAGATCCTGCCTATACGGATGGAGCGCGGTTTATGTTTACCCATCCTATGAACTTATAAGAACCGACAAGAAATAAGGAAATATAATGAAAAGATTTAGTTGTTTTTTTATCTGGATTTTTGTCCTGACAAGCATACTGCCTGCGCAGGAAAGAGAGGTGAAACTGAAAGTCGTACAGACCAGTGATATACACGGAAACTACTATCCCTACGACTTTATACGCCGCCGGGAGGCAACCGGCAGTCTGGCACGTGTGCATGCTTTGGTGCAAAAGGAACGTGTGGCTTATGGCGAAAACCTGATTCTTTTGGACAATGGCGACATTCTGCAGGGACAGCCCACAGCCTATTATTATAATTACATAGATACCGTTGCCCCTCATCTGGCAGCGGAGATGATGAATTTCATGGGGTATAATGCCGGCAATATGGGTAACCATGACGTAGAGACCGGCCGTACCGTTTTCGACCGTTGGGCAGGTGACTGCCGTTTTCCGATATTGGGTGCCAATATTGTGGATACTGCTACCGGAGAAATCCATTTCAAACCCTATGAGGTGCTGGAACGTGACGGAGTGAAAATTGTGGTTCTCGGTATGATAACTCCTGCCATCCCCGTATGGCTTTCAGAGAATCTGTGGAAAGGGCTGCGTTTCGACGATATGGAGGAGACTGCCCGCAAATGGATGAAGATTATCCGTGAGCAGGAAAAGCCTGATTTGGTTATCGGTATGTTCCATGCCGGCCAGGATGCCCAGCTGATGGGAGGCAAGTATCGCGAAAACGCTTCGGTGGAAGTGGCGTGCAACGTGCCGGGATTCGATATTGTCCTGATGGGGCACGACCATGCGCGCGAATGCAAGAGGGTGTGCAACATAGTCGGTGACTCGGTACTGGTAATGGACCCTGCCAGTAACGGTGTTGTTGTAAGTAATGTGGACATAACCTTGAAATTGCGTGATGGTAAAGTTATAGACAAGAAGATAGACGGCATACTGTCCGATACGCAAGACTACGGCGTCAGCGAAGAGTTCATGCAGCGCTTTGCCCCCGAATATGCAGCTGTGCAGAATTTTGTTTCCAAGAAAATAGGTTCTTTTACCGAGACCATCTCCACACGTCCTGCCTATTTCGGCTCTTCCGCTTTTATAGACCTTATCCATGAATTGCAGTTGGCAATCAGCGGGGCGGATATTTCTTTTGCGGCTCCCTTGTCCTATGACACGGAAATCCGCAAGGGAGACATTTTTGTGAACGATATGTTCAATCTGTATAAGTACGAAAATATGCTTTACACCATGCGTCTGACGGGAAAGGAGATACGCGATGCCTTGGAGATGTCGTATGATTTGTGGACCAATCGGATGAAGTTTCCGGACGACCATATCCTTCTCTTCCGTGAGAAGCTCCGCGAAGGTGCTACGGATAGGGCCTCATTCAAGAATTTCAGCTTCAACTTCGATTCTGCGGCGGGTATTATCTACACGGTGGATGTGACCAAGCCGGATGGCGAGAAGGTAGCCATTCTCAGTATGGCAGACGGTACTCCGTTCGATATGGATAAAATGTATAAGGTAGCGGTGAATTCTTATCGCGGAAACGGTGGCGGCGAATTGCTGACAAAGGGGGCCGGCATCTCGCAGGATGAATTGAAGGAACGCATCATCCACTCTACGGATAAGGACTTACGCTATTATCTGATGCAGTACATTGAGCAGAAGAAGGTGATTGAACCGCGCACGCTGAATCAGTGGAAGTTTATTCCCGAAGAGTGGGCGGCTCCGGCTTCCAAGCGTGATTATGAGTTCTTGTTTGGCAAAGTTAAAGAATAATTCACTATCTTTGCGGCTCAAAATCTATAGTATAAGTTTTTGGACGTGAAGCAGAAGAAAAAAATTATAGGTGCATTGAGCTTGCTGGTACTGTTTATCATGTACCAGGCAAGTATCACTGCGTTCACTCACGTCCATTATGTGAATGGGGTGATGATAACGCACTCGCACCCTTTTCATGGCACACACTCTCACTCCCAGACTTCCCTTCTGGTCATCGGGCATTTGTCGGCATTCTACTCTTCCGGGGTGGATGTGTATGAGATTCAGCACCCGATGCGTCCTTTGCTGGCCATGCTCAGAGCCAAACCGGCAACACCTACTGTTAAGGGGGAAGTGATACGTACCCTTTCCCTTCGCGCTCCTCCCGCTCTTTTTTCATAGTCATTAGGTTTAAAAACGCCTGGATTTTTTGTATGTAGATACCAGGCATTTTAGTCTCGAAGTCCGGCATTTCAGTGAACGAAGTGCGGCATCTCGGATGATTATCTTTTTTCAGACTTGAATTATTTTTTTTATTTAGAGCGCTAATTTGATGAAACAATACATTTTGGCGTTGGTACTTGCAGTGGTAAGTGCCAGCGTAGCTTTTGCCGTAAATCCTATAAAAGAAGGCAATATGATTTCCGGCCATGTGATAGTGAAAGGTACGGAGGAAAATATACCGTATGCCACGGTTTTGATTATCGGCAGTGGTCAGGGAACGGTTTCCAATGAAGAAGGACAATTTGAGTTCCGCAAGCTTCCGGCGGGAAAATACAAGCTCCGTGTGTCGGCAGTGGGTTACAAGACCCAAGAGAAGGAGGTGACGGTGAGCAAGGACTTTACTGCCGTCATACATTTCCCGATGGAAGAGGAGAGTTTCATGACCGATGAAGTGGTGGTATCCGCCAACCGCAACGAGGTAAGCCGCAAGGCAGCTCCGGTAGTTGTAAATGTGATGAGTACCAAATTGTTCGAGATGGTCAACTCCACCGACCTTGCCAAGACACTGAACTACCAATCGGGCTTGCGTGTGGAGAACAACTGCCAGAACTGTGGTTTCCCCCAGGTGCGCATCAATGGCTTGGAAGGTCCGTATTCGCAGATATTGATAAACAGCCGTCCCATCATCAGTGCATTGAGCGGTGTGTACGGATTGGAGCAAATCCCCGTGAACATGATTGAACGGGTAGAAGTGGTGCGTGGCGGAGGCTCTGCCTTGTTTGGGGCCAATGCTGTGGGAGGAACTATCAATATTATAACCAAAGACCCCATCAACAATTCCTTTCAGGTATCGAGCATGTTCTCCAATATGGACGGCAAGTCCTGGGAGCAATATATGGGTGGCAATGTGTCGCTGGTTGCCAAAGATAACTCTTACGGCATTGCCTTTTATGAGAGTTACCGCAACCGCAACCCCTACGACCGCGATGGCGATGGCTTTTCCGAGCTGGGCAAGCTGAACATGAATACTTTCGGCTTCCGCGCCTATTACCGTCCTACGCATTTCAGCCGCATCAATCTGGAATACCATACCACCAACGAACTTCGTCGCGGAGGCAACAAATTCGATTTGCAGCCGCACGAGACGGACATCACCGAGCAGACCAAGCATATCATCAATAGCGGAGGCGTGAGTTATGATTTGTTCTGGAAAGAGTACAAGCATAAGATTTCGGCTTACACCTCCATCCAGCACACCGACCGCAACAGCTACTATGGTGCCCAAAAGAACATGAATGCCTACGGCAAGACGAAAGACCTGACCTGGGTTGCCGGCGGCATGTATGTGGGCAATATGGACAACTGCTTCTTTGCCCCCGCCACCTTCACCGGCGGACTGGAATATCAGAACAACTCCCTGCACGACATCATGACCGGCTATCATCGTGACATGGAGCAGGATGTCCGCATTGCCAGCGCCTTCGTGCAGAATGAGTGGAAGATGAACGTACTGACCATGCTGGTCGGCGCCCGCCTGGACAAACACAACCTGATAGACAAGCTTATTTTCAGCCCCCGCGTCAACCTGCTCTACAAGCCGGCAGATGATTTTCAGGCACGCTTGACTTACTCTACCGGTTTCCGCGCTCCGCAGGCATACGATGAGGACTTGCACGTGACGGCAGTAGGCGGCAAGGGAGTCCAAATCAAACTCGCCGATAACCTGAGTGAAGAACGCTCCAACAGTTACAGCGGTTCGGTGGACTGGACTGCCCATCTGGGACACTGGCAGGCAAACATCCTGGTGGAGGGTTTCTATACAGACCTGCGCCACGTCTTTGTGCTCGAAGATATCGGCAAGAACGAAGTAGGGGATGTCATCAAGGAGCGCCGCAACGGAAACGGCGCACGCGTATACGGTGCCAATCTGGATGCGAAGATTGCCCACGGCAAGGAGGCGCAGTTCCAGCTCGGCTTCACGGCGCAGCGCAGCCGCTATATCCATGAGGAAGCCTGGACGAAGGTGGACGGCAAAGACCTTACCACCAAGCGCATGCCCCGTACACCGGACTATTACGGATATTTCACTTTCTCCTCGGCGCCGGTGAAGAATTTCGACTTCTCCCTTTCCGGCACTTATACGGGAAAGATGATTGTTCCGCACTACGCACCGGAAGATGCTCCCGAAGGTGCCTTCTGCAATATCACCTCGGACCGCATGGAGCATACTCCCCAATTCCTGGACCTGAATGTGAAGCTGAACTATACGTTTGTGCTTCACGACCATATCAAGCTTCAGTTGAATACGGGTGTACAGAATATCTTCAACAGTTTCCAGAAAGACCTGGATAAAGGGGAATTCCGCGATGCGGGCTATTTCTACGGACCTACGCAGCCGAGAACCTTCTTTGTCGGCTTCAAGATAATGAACTAAAAGTTTCCATTTAAGGATTTTTAGAGCTAAATTCCGCAAAATAGTCCTACATTTGTCGCCAAAGCACAAAAACCATGGATACTAAGAGAATACGGAATGTAGATATTTCCCAGATACATCATTTGCCGATGATCGATTTCATCGGCAATGATTTTGCTATTTTTGATGACATCAAGGACATGTCTTTGAGCTCTTATCCCACCCGTTTGAATGCTGCTTGCCTGACTGTCTGCCTGAAAGGGTGGTGCAAACTGGAACTCAACTTGCAGCAATGTGAAATGCGGGAAGGTATGTTGGGTATTATCCTTCCCGACCAGATTGTTCTGCAAGGAGAACGCTCCGATGACTTTGCCGGACTTTTCATTGCCGTCTCAAAAGATTTTATGGATATGGTGATACCCACCATGCAACAGCTTTTCCCCATGTTCTTCATGATTAAGGAACGGCCTTTCGTCCACATCACTCCGGAGGAATCCCAATCATTCCAGGAGTATCACTCTTTCCTCTGGAGCAAGGTGAAGCTGAAGGACAATCCTTTCCGTAAGGAAATCACCCAGGGATTGCTGCTGGCACTGTTCTATGAGATATACAACATCTATCAAGGGCATGCCGTTCAGGAGCGCATACCCAAAAGCAGGAAGGAAGACTTGTTCGAACGCTTTATCCGTGCCGTTTCAGAGTCCTATAAGGAAGAGCGAAGTGTGTCCTATTATGCCGATAAGATGTTCCTCACCGCCAAGCACCTTTCCACCGTAGTGAAGGAAATCAGCGGAAAGACGGCAGGCGAATGGATTGACAGTCTCGTCGTTTTGGAAGCCAAAGCCTTGTTGAAGTCTTCCGAGCTGAGCATTCAGGAAATTGCGGACGAGCTGCACTTTGCCAACCAGTCGTTCTTTGGCAAGTATTTCAAGCATCACACCGGTATGTCACCTAAAGAATATCGCCGGCAATAGGTTCAATGTGACGGAATAATGTTTATTTTTGCGGTAAAGATTTACCCCCAAAATAAACTATCATGGAAAAAAGAGAAATTGACCTTACTGTTTCCTGCTATGGAAAGGTGAAAGGAGTGAAGTATGACGTTGTCATCCTGCCTTGGGGAGCTACGGAGCCCCATAATCTGCATCTGCCTTATCTCACTGATTGTATTCTGCCGCATGACATTGCCGTAGACGCGGCTGCATTGGCTTTACAGAATTCCGGTGTACGCTGCATGGTGATGCCTCCCGTACCTTTCGGTGCACACAATCCGGGGCAGCGCGAACTTCCGTTCTGCATCCATACCCGCTATTCCACCCAGCAGGCCATTCTGGAAGACATAGTTGCCTCCCTCTATGCACAAGGCATGCGCAAGCTGATTATTCTCAGCGGTCATGGCGGCAACAACTTCAAGGGAATGATTCGTGACCTGGCGTTTGTGTATCCCGATTTTCTGATTATCGCTGCCGACTGGTTCAGCATCGTCCCTCCCAAAGACTACTTTGAGGCTGTTGTCGACGACCATGCCGGCGAGTCTGAGACTTCCGTCATGATGCATTACCATCCCGAGCTGGTGAATCTGGCTGAGGCCGGTGACGGAGAATCCCGACCGTTTGCTATTCCTTCCCTGAATGAAAAGGTGGGCTGGGCTCCCCGCCATTGGGATAAGGCTACAGTCGACAGCGGGGTAGGGAACCCCAAAAAAGCTTCTGCCGAGAAAGGAAAACGTTATATGAAACCGGTGGTGGAGAAGTTGGCGAAGCTCTTTACGGAAGTCGGCCTGGGAAGTCTGTATTGATGTACTTGGCTTCCGGCTATATATAAAAATAGGCAATAACCATTGTTGGATATTGCCTATTTTTTTAGTGCACCCTAAAAACTAATCTCTTTACTCTTATAAAACTAATCTTTCTCTATTTCGAGTACAAAATTAGAAGGTTTTTGCGGGTTATGAATTGACATAAGTCAAAAATCTTATTTGGATATTATTTTTTCAAACGTGCCCAAAAGCCCTTCTTTTTCTGCCGGACCGGTTCACTGTTTTCGCGAAACAGTTCTTCGTAGGTCAGCCCGTCATGCACCATGCGGTAGATGCTTCCCCAGTCGGGCAGTCCGCCCAGATTGCGGTCATCGATAAAGAGATCGGCTTTTACTTTGCGCGAAAAACCGGTGTGTGCGATGTCTTCTTCCGGATAGTCCCGGTTGACGGCATAGAATTCCACACCCCGTTTCCTGCACCATTCCACGGCTTCCTCCAGAAGCTTCCCTTCACGTACCGTCCACAGAATCAGCCGGTGGCGCTCGTCCATCAGCATCTTCAGCGTAGCGGTGGCAAAGGGAATCTCTTCTCCTATCCGGGGATAGCGGTGCTCTACGATGGTACCGTCAAAATCAATGGCTATGGTCATAGGCAGATAAATTGCTTAAAGGGGATTATAGGTTATGCCGTTCGCTTTATTTTCCGGTTGTACCGCCTGAATGCTTGTTGATAGGGGTATTGCTGTATTCTTCGGTATAGCCCGTGTAGCAATTCAGTTGGACAACTACCTGTTTTTTCGCACCGTTTACGAATACGGGGAATGTATATGTCTTCGTCTGGGTTTTGCTGCGGCTGCCGAAAACCAGTTGGTTGTTTCCGCTGATGGCGGTCTTCAATTCTTTTTCTACGGTGTAATAGCCATTCTTGCTGCCTTCGGCGTTGGTGATACACTTTTCGATGACAGAAGCCAGTCCTTTAGAGGCTCCCACGGCTTGCAATGCAGCTTCCGGGGTAGTGGTGTAGTCCCAGCCGCACTTGGTGATTACCTTCAGAGTGGCGGTCAGTGCCGAGTAATCTCTGTTTTCAATCTTGATTACACCGTTTTCTCCGTTCACGGTGTTATATCCGCCTTGCTGTATTTTGCTTACAGTTTTGCTTGGCAGGATATTGGTCAGATACTTGCCTTGTATTTTTTCGCCTTCGGGAATTGTAATGACGTAGTTGCCGTCTTTGTAGGTTACGTCTCCAAAGTGTACGGCAGCTCTTGTGACAACAGCATCTTTCAACGCTTCCATGGAGGCAGGGTCAAAGTAAGAGCCGGTGCTTGCACTACCTGTTACCGCTGTCTTTATTTCAATAGGAGCTTTGGCCACCGCATCTTCCGGTGTCACTTTGATGGCTACTGCCGTCACGGGCACCGCTTCTTCTTTCGGAGTTTCTGCCACCTCTTCGCTTGTGCTGGCTTTCGGCTCTTCGTAAGTTACGGCGGCAATAGTCGTGCCTTCTTCAGCAGCTTGTGCCGGTACGGATACGGTTGTGGTAGTGGCTGCTTCTTCCGCAGAGGTTTCGTTCTGGGCAGCTTCCACGTTGGTTTCCTTGTCAGCTTCTACTGTCACTTCTTCTACATTTTCAAAGCTGATGGCTTTCGCCATTTTCACATTCAGAGTGGTTTGTGTACGATTGGCGGCGCTTGCGGCAATGGTCACTTTGCTTTCCATGCTTTCCATGTCGGTAGCTGTGAATTTCAGGTTATATTCACCGGTTTCTTTCACGGTCAGCATGTACACGCCTTGTGCATCGGTAGTAGCTGTCAGGTTGTTTCCGGCATCTACCTGGGCACCGGTCAATGCACCGCCGGTAGCTGTCACTGTGCCCACAATGTAATATTCCTTTTCCGTTTCCAGCGGATCTACTACTTCTTCATTCTCTTTGTCATCGTCACCACAGGCGATGAGTGCTACAGTACTAAAGGCCATGGCAAACATCAGCAGACCTCCAAAAAACAAATTTTTCTTTTTCATAACTTTGTCAATTAATAAAATTCAAGTGTTTAATTAATATTTATTTTGATAACTCCCGTTGTATTTCTTTTGATAGTTCCCGTTGTATTTCTTTTATAAGGAAGTAGCGTATATAGTCCGGCTGGTAGAAGTTGCTGCTCCGGTTCTCGTCAGGGCGTGTGCTGTAACTTCTTCCCAGTCGTTTTTCTATGTATTCTCCATCTGCCACCATGCCGTATGTCCATGTAAAGTAGTCGGCAGGCTTTACCCTGAAGAATCCTTTCTGGCTCCATTTCTTTCCCGGCAGGGGGATGGCAAAATGAAATCCTCCGTTTATCTCTCCGTCCGTACAGAGGGCATACAAGCCGATGGCATACTCTCCGAAGTGCCGCGTACAGTCTCCTCTCACTCCATAATCACCGTAAATATACCTCCCTGCTTTCAGGTCGAACTGCAAGTTGAGGTGCGGTTCGTAGTACGAAGCGTTCAGCGAGGCATTGATACGTTGTTTTCTGCCCATATACCATCCGTCTTCCCGGGTGACGGCGGAGAAACCGGTGGAGCCTGCCGTTCCGCCCAGTTCCCAGCGTCCGTTGTCGGTGCGGTATTTTATTTCCAGTTGCGCACCGTAGCGGTTGTTGGTAAAGTTGCCCACCGTCATTTTCCCGAAGATATTATGCCTGAAACGTACTTCCTGAGATAAAGCGATGATTCCCGGTCTTATCCGGTTCATCTCTCCGCTCAGGTTGGTGGCTACGGGCAGTATCACTTGTGCGGTCATTTTCCCGCCTTTCCACAGAGCCATTTCCACAGCCGGATTCAGGTTGATGGCATACGTATACAGTTCGTCAAACGTATTGTTCTCTAAAAACAAATCGGGATATACCACCAAATCCACCTTCCAGGCAGACGGCGCTTCTTCCCGACCGGCGTTTTTCAATACCTTCATGGCAGGGTCCGTATCCGCTGTAATCCCCATCTGCCGATATACCTGTATCAGGCTGATTTCCCCGTTTCTGTATGCTTCCGTCAGCGTGTCCGGCAGATTGATGCAAAGCTTCGGTATCAGGTTTTCCAGTACCACTAACTGCAAATCTCCCTTCGTCTTGCTTCCCAAGCAGGCATCTATGGCTTTGCCCACCCCGGTGCAGGAACTTCTATACACATTGTTCTCAAAGCTTACGGTAGTCATCCCCGGTGTCTGTACACATCGGATGTTTTCCATCCCGATGGCTTTCAAGCTCTCTGTCACTTGAGCATCTGCCGTTGCAAAAAAGCAACCGAACACTGCCGCAAGCATCCACTTCAAACCGCCTTTTCTCTTAATATCCATTCTATTCTCCAATCCCTAATCCTTCTCCTTAATTTAATCCCTAATCCTTCTCCTAATGCAACAGCCTGCATTCATACCGTATTCCTCCCGATATGCTGTTGAATTCTCTGGTAAACACATGGATGGAGAGATGCTTCCATAATCTGG
Organism: Bacteroides sp. AR20; assembly: GCF_964250605.1. NCBI lineage: Bacteria > Pseudomonadati > Bacteroidota > Bacteroidia > Bacteroidales > Bacteroidaceae > Bacteroides > Bacteroides sp. AR20. The sequence continues at coordinate 58,584 of NZ_CAXUGK010000027.1, forward strand.
CGGCAGCTCCCATATTGAAACCTTCCGAATCATATTCCGCCATGACAGTCATCTCCCGGCAGAAAGCGGGGGAGTAGCTGATGCCTCCGAAGGGGCCGTCTTTTATGCTGTGGTCATTTAGTGGGATATAGTAGCCTGCTGTCAGTGCCAGGCGGTCACCTTTTACGATGGAGAAACCTTTGGTCAGAGTACCGTAAACTGAGGCAAAGTAGTTGGTTCCGGTATTTTTAAAAGGGTCATCTACACCTACCACCAAGCTGGGCCGGTATTTTCCTTCTTTCAGGGGTCGTATGCGTGCAGTCATTGAGCGGTCTTGCTGGAAGTAGCCTTTCTTGCCGTCATACCGTTTGGTTTTCAATAGTGTACACCGATAACTCAACTCCAGAAAGGATAGAAATGTGATGTTGACGAAATAATTTCCGGTGTTGAAGTTAAACGGTGTCATGCCGTTCGGGAGATAGTTTCCTCCCCCCCATAAAAGTACCTGCCTCTTGCATCTCGGCAGTGGGTATGTTTAGCTGCCCGGTGTTACCCATGGAATATTGAGCTTGTACCTTGAGGGCACAGCACAACAGGCAACAGACCATAAGTCCTTGTCTGAATTTCATGTAATTCTTGATTTTAAAGCGTTGTTGTCCGATGAGTCTAAAGTACGCTACGCTATTGCCGGTCACATGGAAAAGAGGTTTGTGCCGGCATCTGGATATATCTTATATGTGACAAAATTACGTCAAATGTATTTGATATGCAAGAGAAAAAGGGGAAATAACACTAAACTGTTGCTCCAATAGTGCTGTTTTTCATATTACCGGGGTGACACACAGCCTCTGTATACTTCTGCTACTTTGCATTTTACCTCTTTTTATGAGTATACATTGGGTATTAATTCCCACTGAAAATATTTTTGAAATAGGTTTGACGAGGTTGGTACCTGTAATTTTGTTTCTTAACTGTTTGGGTCAATCTCAAAGTAAAAGTTTTCAGTTAGGTTAAAACGTGTTTCCGCATTCCAAAAGTCATATTTTATCTTTAGGGAGGTGATTGGAGTGTTTAACACAGTATTAGGCTTGTACTTCATTAGTTGTGGATGATGTGAAGCATGCAGGTTTTGATAGTTTCCTTTCCGATATATTCCCGTGAAGAATACAAGGGATGACACTTCTTCGAGCAATACTTCCGGGTATCTTTTTTCTTGTTGCCATTTGTTTATTTTCTGTTTAAAATGTCTGCTTGTATCAAAGATACCTCTTAAACCGTCGTGTTTTGCCAAGATGTATAGGTCATTTTCATTTTTTACGAATGTAAAGATATGAGGTAATATATCAAGGAAGTGCTCATCAAGAAATTTATCGAGAAATAGTTCGTTTAAGCTTGGATCTACACAATCCGCTATCATCCATAACATGTTTGCGTAATCTGGAGAAGAACTGGTCATTTCTTTTTTCAGTAATAGGTAAAAGAAATGGTTGGCATCTAAATATTCAGTAGGACTATATTGATGCATTACAGAACAGAAAAGTGCCGCAAGTGCTGTTATGTCTTTTGTGTTTTTCAAGTAATGTTCAAAAAAGGGAACTCCTTTTTTGTCTTCTTCTTTATATTCATTAAATCCAGTGTTGCCCAATGATTCCCATGTCATTTGACATAGCCATGGTTCATCTTTTATAATATTTGCAGTTTCTCTGTAATAGGTACTGGTATAGAAGGATGTTATTGTATTGAAGTGTGAAATTTTCTGTTTTGCGGATACATACGCTTCTAAAATAGGGAGCACATAATAATAGCCTTGAGATTGACTGGTTTCCATAATAAGATGCGGTAGATTCTGTTTACCACTTTTTATTAGGCTTTCAAAAGTGTCGCGAAGATTTTTATCTGTATCTATTTCGGCGAACTCTTTATAAGAGAGAAAATACGATGGCATAGATGGAGTGAAATAACGCTGATAGTATAGGGTATTGGTAATGTCGAATGGTCTGAATGATGAAGTCGTGTCGCAGAACAGGGATTGGAGAATCCTTTTTATATCTTTATCTTGTGCTTCTATCCATTCTTGCCGGGGTACTACAAATTCCCAATTCTTGCATACTTTTTTGGATGTGTCAAGCCATCGGGCAGGCGTGCTTTTTAGTTGGGTATAGAGATATGAATCACAGTGTTTTAGTAACTCTACCAAATACCATTTACTCCATACCAGATTCTTGAAATCTTCTTTGCCAAGATAGCTCTTTATATCTTGGCTGAGAAGATTGAGATAATGCTTGGCATCTCGTATGGTGGGTAAGAATTCCTTGATTGAGAGTGTTTCAAACGGATTCTCTTGCTCTGGTAGAGGCATATTCATCTTTTTCATCTCTTCGTAGAGATATAGACTCAGTTCTCCATTGCTTAGAGTAAAAAGTTTGTGGCTTACATTGAACATCTTTTTTAAGTACATTTTTCCACCATTATTTCCAAGAACCCGGTCGGCTTGGTTAGGGTCAAAAGTTACAATGATAGTGAAGCGAGGTAGGTCAGCCACGGTTCGAATAAGTGAAATTACTTCCACGAATATGTTGTTTTCCAGTCGGTCACAGTCATCAATGAAAACTACGGTTGTATATTTTTCCATTGACATTTGTTGATTTAGTTCCTTCTTAATGTCAGCAAAGTCCTTCTCTTCTTTTCCCAATAAGTGCTTCACGGAAAGTATTATTAAAGAGAACCAATTGGTGATGTTGGTCACTTTGATTTTCGATTCATACTTACGCAGTAGAGAAGTTGTTACATCGTTGTTTTCAAATTTACTGTACAATAGATTTAGGAAAGACGATTTGATGTCTTTGATATTGTCTTTCCATGGATTAAACCAAATAGGATGTATTTCTCTTTTGATATATTCTTCCTCCATATAGTGTAGAAAAGTGGTTTTTCCACATCCCCATTCACCCTCTACAGACACTCCTATCGCACCGGAGTATACAGGATTCTTTTCCAAATATTCGACCAGTTGATTGGCTTCTTCTTTTCTATGTAGAATATCATCGGATGGACAAGTGTCATCGTGCAGGGTTATTGCGGGTACTGCCAGAGGTGAAGAGGGTTTCTCTCTTTTTTTGTGTGAAAGGCACGATAAGATGGCTATTTGCATTAGTAAACAGAACATGCTCGCGTCGACATAATAAAAACCATTGAGGTATTCACTATAAAAAGGCGTACATAATTCCCTATATGTAGGTGTTATTCGAACATATATATAAAATGTTAGTATGCCAAGCATTAAGTAGATTGTTTTACAGATGAAGCGTTTGGTGATGTTCTTACAAATACATATAAAACTTATTAAAGGAATAAGTACGAGAAGTATAAAAAGAATGTCATTAAATGGCGTGTCTTCAATTTTTCCAAATAGCGGATTGCCTATTACCGTCATCCAACTGTAAATAATAGTATGTCTCATGCAGAACAATAACAACAGTATTATAATCGGAAAATAATGATGTTGAATGTTGTATATTCTTTTTAAGCCTTTATCGTTACACGGTAGTGTAAAATAAACTGTGTCACGCATTATTTATCTCTAGAAAACTCATCGGTCGGGGAACGGCCCGCGCCAA
>NZ_CAXUGK010000028.1:0-60116 GCF_964250605.1 Bacteroides sp. AR20
TTTGTTCGGTTAAACATACCCATGGGTGGGGCACTTTTTAAATGTTGTTCCGGGTCCCTTTTCAAGTGTTAGCTACAGACTGACACCGTTTTATGCTAAAAGTTTCCCGTACCGCCTCATTGGTTGTGCGGGAAGCTTTACTTTTTAGCATCTTTTATCATTCTTCTCTGCCTTTCTTTAATGGATTATCGCTAATTTCGAGCGATTTTTCGTAAATTCGGCTGAATAACTAATAATTTATAATATGGAAAACTTGAATACAGCACTTTTGCTGATGGTGGTAGGTATGGCAACAGTCTTCGCTATCCTGCTGATTGTTATTAACTTAGGAAAAGCTCTTATTGCATTGGTGAATAAATATGCGCCCGAAGAGGTGACACCGGCTAAAGCTGCGGCAAATGGTCCCGCACCTGTCCCCGGTAATATTCTGGCAGCTATCAGTGCAGCCGTAACAGTAGTGACACAAGGTAAGGGTAAAGTTGCTAAGGTAGAAAAAATCTGAAATAATAATCTTATATAAAAACACACCGAATAATTTAGTATGAAAAAGGAAATTAAGTTCAGTTTGGTATTCAGGGACATGTGGCAGAGTGCCGGAAAATATGTACCCCGTGTTGACCAACTGGTGAAAGTTGCTCCCGCCATCATTGAGATGGGTTGTTTTGCGCGCGTGGAAACCAATGGCGGAGGTTTTGAACAAGTAAATCTGCTGTTTGGGGAGAATCCGAATAAAGCCGTGCGCGAGTGGACGAAGCCGTTCCATGAAGCCGGTATCCAGACCCACATGTTGGACCGTGCCCTGAATGGCCTCCGCATGAGTCCCGTGCCCGCCGATGTGCGCAAGCTGTTCTATAAGGTGAAGAAAGCGCAAGGTACGGACATCACGCGTACTTTCTGCGGTCTGAACGATACCCGCAATATCATTCCTTCCATTGGTTATGCACACGATGCCGGAATGATTTCCCAATGTTCGCTCTGCATCACCCATTCACCCATCCATACCGTAGAATACTACACGGAGATGGCACTGAAGCTTATCAAGGCAGGTGCCGACGAAATCTGCATCAAGGATATGGCAGGTATCGGACGTCCGGTTTCTTTGGGCAAGATTGTGGCCAATATCAAGGCGGCGCATCCCGATATTCCTATCCAGTATCATAGTCATGCGGGTCCCGGTTTCAATATGGCAAGTATTCTTGAAGTGTGCGAAGCGGGTTGCGACTATATCGACGTAGGCATGGAGCCGCTTTCCTGGGGTACGGGACATGCCGACTTGCTCAGTGTGCAGGCCATGCTGAAGGATGCAGGCTTCCAGGTGCCCGAAGTCAATATGGAGGCATATATGAAGGTACGCGCACTCATCCAGGAGTTTATGGACGACTTCCTTGGCTTGTACATCAGCCCGCGCAACCGCCTGATGAACTCCCTGCTGATTGGTCCCGGACTGCCGGGTGGCATGATGGGCAGTCTGATGGCAGACTTGGAATCCAATCTGGAGTCCATCAACAAATACAAGGCAAAACGCAACCTGCCCTTCATGAAGCAGGATGAACTGCTCATCAAGTTGTTCAACGAAGTGGCATATGTTTGGCCGCGCGTGGGTTATCCCCCGTTGGTGACTCCGTTCAGCCAGTACGTCAAGAACCTTTCCATGATGAACGTCATTGCTATGGAGAAAGGCAAGGAACGCTGGGGTATGATTGCCGATGACATTTGGGATATGCTGTTGGGCAAGGCAGGTAAGCTGCCGGGTCAGCTGGCTCCCGAAATCATAGAGAAGGCCGAACGCGAAGGACGCAAGTTCTTCACCGGCAATCCGCAGGACAACTATCACGATGCTCTGGACAAGTACCGCAAGCTGATGAAGGAGAACAAGTGGGAACTGGGCGAGGACGACGAAGAGCTCTTCGAATACGCCATGCACCCGGCTCAATACGAGGCTTACAAGAGTGGCAAGGCCAAGCAGGACTTCCTGGAGGATGTGGAGAAACGCCGTGCCGAACGTGACAAGTCTCCGCTGGACGATGCCAAACCCAAGACGCTCACTGTGCAGGTGGACGGTCAGGCTTACCGCGTGACGGTGGCATACGGTGACATCGACCTGCCCGCTTCGGCCACCGAAAAGGTGACAGCTCCCCCCGTAGGCGAAGGTCAGGACGTTCCGGCTCCGCTCGAAGGCAAGTTCTTCCTGACAAAGAATGCGCAGGAAACCCCGTTGAAAGTGGGTGACAAGGTGAAGAGTGGTGACCTCCTCTGCTATATCGAAGCTATGAAGACATACAATGCCATCCGCGCAGACTTTGATGGAACGGTTGTTGCCATCTGTGTCAATCCGGGTGACTCTGTTTCTGAAGATGATGTATTAATGAAGATAGGATAATGGAAGATATATTTGCAAAACTCTATGATATGACGGCCTTCAGCAACATCATTGCTGATCCGTCGTTCCTCGTGATGTATGCCATCGCTTTCATCCTGCTTTATTTAGGTATCAAGAAACACTATGAACCATTGTTGTTGGTACCCATCGCTTTCGGTGTGCTCATTGCCAACTTTCCCGGCGGCGAGATGGGGGTGATTCAGGCAGATGAAAACGGAATGGTCATGGTAGGCGGGGTGATGAAGAATATTTGGGAGATGCCGTTGCACGAGATTGCGCACGACCTCGGACTGATGAACTTCATTTATTATATGCTGATTAAGACCGGCTTTCTGCCGCCTGTTATCTTTATGGGTGTGGGTGCGCTGACAGACTTCGGTCCGATGCTCCGTAACTTGCGTCTCTCCATATTCGGTGCGGCTGCGCAGTTAGGTATTTTCACCGTACTGCTTTGTGCTGTGATGATAGGGTTCACTCCGCAGGAAGCAGGTGCGTTGGGCATTATCGGTGGTGCCGATGGTCCTACGGCTATCTTTACTACCATCAAGCTGGCTCCCCATCTGTTGGGACCGATTGCCATTGCTGCTTATTCTTATATGGCGCTGGTACCGGTCATCATTCCGATGGTGGTGAAGCTGTTCTGTACCAAGAAGGAATTGATGATTAACATGAAGGAGCAGGAGAAGCTGTATCCTTCGAAAACCGAGATTAAGAATCTGCGTGTATTGAAGATTATCTTCCCGATTGCAGTGACTACGATTGTTGCTTTATTTGTGCCCACAGCAGTACCTTTGATTGGTATGTTGATGTTCGGTAACTTGATTAAGGAAATCGGTTCGGATACAAGCCGCTTGTTTGATGCTGCTGCTAATAGTATCATGAATGCAGCTACCATCTTCTTAGGATTGAGCGTTGGCGCCACGATGACCAGTGAGGCATTCCTGAATTGGACGACTATCGGTATTGTGATTGGTGGTTTCCTGGCATTTGCATTGTCCATTACGGGAGGTATTTTCTTTGTGAAGCTGTTCAACCTATTCAGCAAGAAGAAGATCAATCCGCTGATTGGTGCTACCGGCCTGAGTGCCGTACCCATGGCAAGCCGTGTCTGCAATGAAATAGCAACGAAGTATGACCCGAAAAACCATGTGCTGAATTACTGTATGTCCAGTAATATCTCCGGTGTAATCGGTTCGGCTGTTGCGGCGGGTGTGCTGATTTCATTCCTGGGATAAACGGTCAGTAGGAAAAATATAAAGAAACTCCGGTATGGCTTTGTAAAGCTATGCCGGAGTTTTTTGTATGTTTTTCTTTGAGGGGCATTTCATTCACTAACCACCTTCCAATATTCAGCCACCGCCATCTTCTCTGCCAGATACGCATCAATTAGGTTGGTGTGTGCCTGCGTCCACGAGAGTTGTGCGGACAACACATCTGCCATGCTGGCTTTTCCTTCATTATAAGAGAAGGTGACAAGGCCCAGATTCTCTTCGGCGAGTATCATATTCTCCCGGGCCGTCTTGACTTGCTGTTCAGTTTCCGTCAGTTTTGTGGTGGCTGCGGAGAGTTCCTCCAGAATATTGTCCGTTACATAGCTTTGTTGCAGCTTCTGTATGCCGATATAGGCTTTCTGTTGGCGGTTTGTCTTGAAGCGGGCTCCCCAACGGAAGATGGGGATGCTGACATTGACTCCTACGACGGGAGTATGAGGTACATCCTGCCCCATATAGGTGATTCCCGTATCCCAACCGGTAGCGAGGAACATGTTGACTTGTGGGTTGTAGCGGCTGAGGGCGGCATGCCGTTGCGCTTCACTGCGGGCGATGTTCACGGAGGTACTGGCATATTCTGCCCGGCGAAGCAGCACATCATCCAGGCCCAGAGGTATGATGGAGGCAGTCGGTATATCTATTTCGGCTATGCTGTCTATGGGAGCGTCCGGTTCCGAGCCCATAAGGATATTCAGTTTTTGCAGGGCAAGGGTATGGTTTTGGCGTGCCTTGATGTACTGCAATTCGGCTTCCTTACGTCGGGTGGAAATCATCAGCAAGTCTGTGCGGCTGATGGCACCGTCATCAAAGCGGTCTTGGATGATGTCGTACTGCTGTTGTACAATATCCTGAAAGGTAGCCGCGGCTTTCAGACCGGCACGGGCGGCAGAGGCATTCCAATAGACGGCGTCACTTTGATAGTGTATCTGGTCGAGGGTCAGCTCTGTGGTAAGTTGGTCCAGTGCCTCTTCGGCTTGCGCCACTTTCTTTTGGGCTATTAGGGAACCTCCGGTATAAAGCGGCTGCGTCAAGGTGGCAAGTGCCTGATAGGTATAAGGGTGGTAGTCTCCTTTCGGACTGTTCCATTGGTCCAGATGATTGAGATTGGCGGTACCCTCGGCGGTGATGTCAATCTGGGGCAGGAAACCGGTGGAGGCAATCTTGCGTGCCTCGGTACTGGCGAATGTTTTCAGATGCTGTTGTTTCAGAATCTGGCTGTATGCTTCTACCTTGTCGCGGTATTCTTCGCGGCTCAGATATGCTTGTTGTGCCCCGGCATTCAGTCCTGAGCACAGTAATGATAGAATAAGTATATTTGTTTTCATCATTCAATTGGTAAACTGTAAATTGTTGAATGTTCTCTCACTTGATTTTATGAATGGCGCAATAAGCCACCGGCAGCACGAATAGTGTCAATGCCGAGGCTACCAGCAAACCACCCATGATGGTTGCCGCCATGCCGCCGAACATGGCGTCGAACAATAACGGCAACATTCCCAGGATAGTGGTACCCGATGCCATAGCCACCGGGACAATACGGGTGGTCGTTGCACTGATAACGGCTTCACGCGGTGCTTTTCCGGCAGCGGTTTCCGTATCAATCTGGTCCACCAGCACGATGGCATTCTTGATATTCATTCCAATCAGCCCCAGCAAGCCGAGGATGGAGAAGAAGTCGAATGATTTCCCCAATACCACCAGTCCCAGTACAATACCTATAAAGATAAGCGGCAGCATCAGCAGGATAACAATCGGCTTCCGGTAGCTGCGGAACAGAAACAGCAAGGTGACGAACATAAGGAAGAATGTCAGCGGCAGGTTAGCTGCCAGTGCGGCATTGCTTTCTGCCTGGCTTTCCTGCTCTCCGAAGTATTTCATGGTGTAACCTTCGGGCACATCAATCTCTTCTTGCACTTGCTTCCATATACGGTTGAAGGCGGCAATGGCATTCACACCGCGGCGTGGGTCGGCCTGCGCCATCATCACCATCTGCCGGTTGTAGTCTTTCACATTGGAGAACTTGTACTGGAAGTCGAACCGGCTGACGACTTGTTCCAGAGTGGTTGTTTCGCGTGCAGTGCCGAATACGGGGAGTGTACGCAAGTCGTTGATGCGGAAAGAGTCGATAGTTTTATCCTTCAACAGAACGGGAAGTACCTGGTCTCCTTCCCTATATTCCCCAAGTGTCATGCCGTTCGTACCGATCTGGATACTCTGTGCCATGCTTTGACGGGAGATACCCAACGGTTGTGCACGCTCCTGACTGTAAACGGGATGCCATACCGGTATCTTATTGCCCCAGGAGTTGCGCACGTTGATAAGTTCGCCGTCACGGTGCATGATGTCCAGAGCCTTGTTGGTCAACATGACCAGCGTATCCGTGTTATTGCCGATGAACCCGATTTCAATGGCGGCATCTACAGCAGGAGAGAGCTTGAACAACATGGTACGGGTGATGGCATTGGGATAGTTGGCCTTCATGTAGGCATCAAGATTCTCTTCCTGCTTCTTGGTATATTTGCTGTCCGTTACTTCCACCAGGATATTGGCGAAGTTAGGTTTGGGGCCGACGGAAGTGGAGGCCAGATAGTAACGCAACGGTGTGCTGCCGAATGTGACGGATACCCGTTTCACTTCCGGCTGCTGCATCAGATGCGCTTCCACCTTTTTCATTTCGGTTTCTACTTCGCGGATGCTGTACCCGTCCGGATAGAATACATCTGCCCGAAAGTAGGGCTTGTCCAGAGAAGGGAAGAAGTTCTGGGGCATCAGTCCCATGACGATGAGGGAGAGGATGAACAGTGCTGTAATGCTTCCAAGGGTCAACGCCTTCTTGCGTATCAGTGTGCCGAGGATGGAGGCGAATTTATGGTAGAAAGGCTTGTCGTATGGGTCTTTATCACCATCTTTAGCCTTTGCTTTCAGTATGAAGTTGCCGAATGTAGTGGTTTGTGTCAACGCCAGCACCCAACTTAATCCCAGGGAAATGGCCAACACTACGAATAGCGGTTTCACGATTTCGGCTACGGAAGAGGGAGCCAGATACAGTGGCAGAAACGAACAGATGGCAATGAACGTTGCTCCCAGCAATCCCCATTGGGGACCGGTGGCACCGTCTATCAGCGCTTTTCGGCGGTCGATGCCGCGGGCAATGGCAATTTGGGCATTATCTGTCACCACGATGGCATTGTCCACCAGCATTCCCATGGCTATGATGAATCCGGCGAGGGAGGTCCGGTTCAGACCTACGCCAAGAAACGACATAATGAGCAGTGTGCCTCCGATAGAGAATATAAGGGAAGAGCCAATCAGTACTCCTGCACGCATGCCCATCACCAGCATGATGATTACAATCACAATCAGGATGGATTCTATCAGATTGATGATGAACCCGTTGTTGGCTTCTTGGGCAATCACGTTTTCGGGATACAGACTTTCCAGTTCCAGTCCCACGGGGATGAGGGGCATGAGTTCGGCAAGCCTCCGGTCTACCAGTTCACCGGTTTTTACCACATCCTTTGTCGGGTCGGTGGAGATGCCGATACCGATGGCGCGCTTTCCGTTGACGTGCATGATATTGCCGGGAGGTTCCATGTATCCCTTTTCAATGATGGCGATGTCGCCCAGCTTGACTTGTCCGCCGGAGGTAGTGATAATCTGGTTGCGGATATCATCGACAGTCGTGTAGGTACCGTTGGCCACGATGCGTAACTGTTGTTCTCCGGCGCTGATTTCACCCGTATTGATAATCTGGTTCTGCGATTGCAGCAGGTCGGCCAGCTGCTTGGGGTCGATACCCATTCCTGCCAGCTTGTTTACGGAGATGAATATATGGATGACCTCTGTCTGTGTACCGAAAAGGGCTACCTTCATCACACCGTCTGCCGTGATGACTTGTGTCTTGATTCGTTCCGCCCAGTTTCTCATTTCTTCATAAGAGAAACCGTCATCACCCACCAGGCCGTAATAGATACCGAAAACGTCTCCAAAATCATCCGAGACGGTCGGCACAGAAGAGCCTGCGGGCAGTTGGGGCTGTATGTTGAGCACTTTGCGCCGCAGTTCGTCCCACTTCTGCGGAATGGATGCGGCAGAAAGTGACGGTTGCAGTTCGAAGGTTATCTTGGAGAGTCCGTACATAGACTCTGACTTTATCTTGTAGACGCCGCTCATCGACTGTATTTCTCGGGAGATGGGTTCGGTGACGAGCCGTTCCACTTCTGCCGGCTCCGCTCCCGGGTAGCGTGTCATGATGACTGCCGACTTGATGACGAAAGGTGCGTCTTCCTTCTTTCCCAACCTGCCGAATGACAGTATACCGCCGATAAGCAGCACAGCCAGAAAGAAGTAGACTATCTTCGTGTTGTCTAATGAATATTGGGCTAGATTCATAATGAATATTTTTTAGATAAATGGGGAATGTAATGTGCCAATGTGATTAATCACATTAGTACCTTTATTGCTTCTCCTTCTGTCAGCTGGTATACTCCGGCCGTCACAACGGTTTCTCCCGGTTCCAACCCTTTAGAAATAAGCAGGTTTGCCTCTCCCGTTGGAGAATAAACGGTCACTTCGCGGCGACTGACTTTATTACCTTCCACCACCCATACATACGTTTTCCGGTTTTCACTGTCGCCAAATACGGCGCTTAACGGTACATTCATCAGCTTTTCTTCCAGAAAGGGAGCGACATCCGATGCCAGCTTTATTTTGCATGTGAATCCCGGTTTTACGTCATAACGTGTACGGTCAAAGTGCGGGTCGTCAATTGTTATTGTCACCGGAATACCCGTCCCTGCTGTGGAGATGTCAAGATACTCTTCCAGTCTGGCATCGAAAGCCTCTGCAGGGTAACTGTCGAACACCACCTTGAACTTTACGTCCTTGGCACGGAGCAGATAGAGATAATCATCCGGTACGGTGAACTTGATTCGTAGCTTCTGTGTATTTACCAGCTGTACAACCCCTTCTCCTGCATTGACACGCTGATAGTTCTCTACCAGCCGTTTTTCGATGGAACCCTCGAAAGGGGCTGTCAGCCGCGTATCCCGCATATTGTTGCCGGACAACTCGTAAGTGGATTTTGCTTTCTGATAGTTGGCTACGCTGATTTCGTATTCCTGCACGGAGATAGCCTGGCGGCCAAGCAGCCGTTTGTTACGTTCCACTTGTGCGGCAGCTGTTTCGTAGGCAGCCTTGTCGGCTGCATATTGCAGGGAGATGTCGCGTGGGTCGATGGCGGCAATCAGTTGCCCCTTTTTTACCCGCTGTCCCTCTACAACCGGGAGGTTGATGATTTGTCCGCTGACGCGGAAGGCAAGTCTCACATATTCCACGGCTTCCACTATTCCGGAGAAGTCTTTGCGGATAACCGACTGTGAACTGACTTGCGCAGTCTTCACCGGTCGGATAAGGGTATTGCTACCCTTTTGTTTTTGCCCGCACGACGTGATGAGCAACGCCATGACCAGGGCGAAAAGAAACATTTTTTTCATTGGTAAACAAGTATATAGTTATTCGTTCAGGTATATATAAAAACATAAAACCGGGAAAACAACCAAATGTTCTCCCGGTTATAGGATAAATGATGATTTAATGTGCCAATGTGCTAATTGGCTGCGCAATGTTTATGCTGCGCTATCACGCCGCAGGTCATTGGCATATTAATTTTCAATTCCGTCCCCCGTTCCAGCGTATATGGGTGTCCGTAGACTTGTATGTCCACTTTGCTGCCTGCTGTAAGCGAGATTTCGATTTCTTTTCCTACCCGTATGTGAAGTGTGTTTTTCAGATAATTCACCTTGAATGAATAGCTGTCCCATTTTTGCGGTATGACAGGGGAGAAACACAACGTCTCCTTCAGCACCTGCATACCTGCAAATCCGCGTACAATGGCCAGCCAGCTGCCGGGCATACTGGTTATGTGCAGACCTTGGTCCGCTTCGTTGTTGTAGTCGTCCAGGTCAAGCCGCGTGGCATGCAGGAAAAGCTGGTAAGCTTTTTCCACTTTGCCGATGCGTGCAGCCAGGATGGAATGGATGTGGGGAGAAAGGGAGGATTCGTGTACGGTCATCGGCTCATAGAACTCGAAATTGCGGCGGACGGTTTCCGTGTCAAAATAGAAATAATAGAGGTAAAGTCCGAGCAACACGTCGCTCTGCTTGATGTAGCAAGAGCGCAGAATGCGGTCCCATGACCAATGTTGGTTGATGGGGCGTTCTTCGGCAGGAATGTTATCTGTACTTTCCAGTACTTTATCCATATAGCCGTCATTTTGGATAAAAATACCCCGTTCCTTGTCTTCCGGCAGATACATGTGTTCGATGATGTCTCTCCACCGGGCACTTTCCTTCACTTGGTCGAGATTGGTGATGCGGCGTATGTGGGCATATTCATCCGGATATTGCTGTGCCACCATTTCCAGAAAACGGAGGGTCATCTTGAGGCACTGTATACAGGAATAGTTAGTGTACCAGTTGTTGTCCACATTGTTTTCGTATTCATCCGGGCCGGTAACCCCCAGTATGACATATTTCTGTTTGGGTTGGGAGAAGGATACCCGTTGGCTCCAGAAACGGCTGACGGCAATCATTACTTCCAGGCCATATTTAGCGATATAGTCCATATTGCCCGTCAGCGCTGCATGCTGAACGATGGCATAGACAATGATATTGTTACGGTGGATTTCCTCGAAGGTTATTTCCCATTCACTGTGGCATTCCTCTCCATTGTTGGTTACCTGCGGAAACAACGCTGCACCGTCCTTGAAACCCAGTTTACGGGCGTTTTCGATGGCTTTGGGAAGCTGGTTGTACCGATATGCCAGCAAGTTCTTTGCAATTTCTTTGGGAGTGGAGAGCAGAAAAAACGGTACACAACACAGTTCCGTGTTCCAATAAGTATTTCCGCCATATTTTTCTCCGGTGAATCCTTTGGGGCCGATGTTTAGGCGCGGATCATCTCCCCGGTAAGTCTGATACAGCTGGAATATGTTGTACCGGATACCTTGTTGCGCTTCCGGATCCCCTTCGATGACGACATCCGTTTCGTCCCAGATTTCCTGCCAGGCCCTTCGATGCTCTTCTACCAGCGTATTCCAGCCTATGCTCTTGGCTTCGCGTGCCTCGGCCACGGAGTGTTCCACCAATTCACTCCGTTCGTGGTAGAGAGAAGAAGCAATGGCGGTGTATTTGATGAGTGTCACGTTGTCTCCGGGTTTCACGTCGGCACCTACGCTGAAACCGGTCTGCTTTTCCTTTTCTATCCGTATGAGGTTGGCAGTGGTTTCCTTGTTGTTTTTGAAGAATTGGTAAGTCATGGCGTAGCACACTTGTGCATCTTCCCGGCGGGTCTGTGTCCAGAGATAGGCACAGTTGCTGGTAGAACCGGAACGCAGTATGTTCCATATTTTCAGGTTTGGCAGATCGGCATCGTCTACTATATTCCCGTCAAGGATGGGCACGAGTGAGATTCTGCCGGTATAGTTGATGGAAGACACGCTGTACTTGATGAGACAGAGGTTGGGTCTTGCCATATTTGTGATATGCTCTACATGGATGCGGAGCTGGTTTCCGCGAGGAGACGTCACCTCCATGTCCCGGTAGAAGATACCTTCCTTCATATCCAGGCGGCGGTTGAAGCTGTCGACATCCCAGCCTGCCAAATCGAGTTCCTCATCGATGAGGCGCAGGTTGATGCGGCTCCAGTCAGCAGCCTTGGGTATACGGGTGTAATATGGGGGAAATCCGTTCTTCCACCATCCTACGCGGGTTTTGTCCAGGAAAGTGATGCCGGCCACAAATGAACCACGGTAACTGTCACTGCTGTAAGGCTCCTCAAAATACCCCCGTTGCCCGAAACGTCCGTTTCCGAGACTGAATATACTTTCCGACATCCGTTGACGGTCGGGGTGGAATTGGTCTTCGATGATGTTCCATTCATCGGTCTTGAGGTATTTCTTCATGGCGACGTGTTTTCTGTAGTTATCGCCGTAAAGTTAAGCAATATGCGGAAATAAAGAAGAAATGGAAAGGAAAAAAACAAACGTGCGGTAGGCTTTTTTTTACCTGCTTTCTTGCCGGAGGGCTGGTAGGCTCGTCAATAACAGATGCTATGTACGGTCAGAAGAAGAGGTAACAATCATACGGTATGAAAGCATGAATCATACGATATGATTATGGTAATCATACGGTATGATTCATGTCTTTATTACAAAGATAACGGCTGTCCTTTGTACGGTGTGCCGGTCTCGGTTCTTTGTGTGTTATGTTTCGGAGGCGTGTGCTTACTTGCTTTTTTCTCCTTGGTTCTCTTTGATGAGGTATACGCAGGCGGCGCCGATTATCAGCATGATTCCTGCCAGCACAAGCATATTGATTTCAGGAGGCAGTCCTCCTTGGGGAGTAAACAAGGCAAGGATGGTGCCGCCCAAAGCAGCTGCTATAATCTGCGGGATACAGATAGTACCGTTGAAAAGTCCCAGATAAGTACCCATGTGTCCTCCGCTCAGTGCGTTGGTCAGGATGGTGAACGGCAGTGCCAGCATGGCAGCCCATGCACAACCTATCAGCAAGAAGGAAATGAAGAGCATATAAGGGTCGTGTATGAAGTAGGTGGAAATGAAACCTATACCTCCCAGAACAAGGCTGAGTGAGTAGACCCGGCGACGGTCCTTGAACATCGGTATGCAGATGGCCCAAAGCACAGAGCCGATGGCTTGTACGGCAAACAGTACGCCTACCCAGTCGGCGGCATTCTGATATTGCAGGCTCTTGGTGTCGAGTACCACTTTGGTGACACCATCTACCAGGTGCTCTACTGTAGGAGCGTCAAAAGCATTGGCAGCGATGCTGCCGTTGGTATAGGTCCACATGAACATAAAAGCAAACCAGCAGAAGAACTGTACCAGTCCGATAGTCCAGAATGCTTTCGGAGCCTTGATGAGCAGCTTCAGCATGTTGGTCTTTTCATGTTCCTCTTCTTCGGTGATGCCGTGATACTCTGCATATTCGGCAGGCGGCATCTCTTTTACTTTGACCGAAGTGTAGATGACGCAGAAGATAAGGATGGCCGCTCCGATGTAGAATGAGTAAATCACCGAGTCGGGGATTACTCCTTGGGGAGCTGTATTGCTGATGCCAATCCATGCAAAGATGAACGGGAAGAGATATCCCACCAGGCTGCCTGCATTGCAGAGAAAACTCTGGATGGAGTAGGCGAGTCCTTTTTGTTTCTCATTCACCATGTCGCCCACCATCATTTTGAAGGGTTGCATGGCCATATTGATGGAGGTGTCGAGGAACATCAGCGATACCAGTCCGAAAATCATGGCTGTACTTACTGCCATGCCGAAGCTTCCGGCATTGGGTAGCAGGCACATGACGAGTACGGCCACCAACGAACCTATAAACAGATAAGGGATGCGCCGTCCGAAGCGTGTCCAGGTCTTGTCACTGGCGGCCCCCACGATGGGTTGTACAATGATACCTGCCAACGGAGGTAATATCCAGAAATAACTCAAATTATGCGGGTCTGCACCCAAAGTGGAAAAGATACGGCTGATGTTTGCACTCTGCAAAGCATATGCAATCTGTACGCCGAAAAAACCAAAGCTGATGTTCCACAGCTTCCAGAAACTTAAATCGGGTTTTACTTTCATGATGGTTTAATATGTTTTATTATTTCGTAGTTCCTCTTATCACCAGATTGGTACGTACTATCTTGTTGTTGCTTTTCTCTTCTCTCTCCAGCTTTCCGGTCAGAATGCTGAAAGCGCTTTTACCTACTTCCTCGCCATGCTGCTCCACGGTAGTCAGCTTTGGGTCGGTGCTTTGGGCAATGGCTCCGTCGGTGAATCCGCAGATGGATACTTCATCGGGAACTTTTACGCCGACCAGTTTGCAGGCATACAGTATGCCCGAAGCTGTCTCGTCGTTGATGGCAAAGAAACCGTCAGGGCGGTTTTCGCTTTCCAGCAGGTCGGGAGTGATGGAGATGGCGCGTTCACGGGTGTCGCACAACAGAATCATGCTGTCGTCCACCGGAATTTTGTACTTCTTCATGGCATCCAGGTAGCCGTTCCGGCGATTCTTGGTAATCTCCAGGTGGGGAGCCGCACCATAGAAAAGGATACGCTTGCATCCGGTCTGTATCATGTATTCCACGGCTGCAAAGGAGCCGGCATAGTCGTCCACCACCACTCGCTCGGTTTTCAGCCCCGTACATATACGGTCGTAAAAGACGATGGGAATATCGTTGTTCAGCAGCTCCTGGTAATGGTCGTATTGGGAAGTATCTTTGGCAAGTGAAGCGATAACTCCGCAGACACGGGCGGCAAGGAACGAATGTACAATTTTCACTTCCTGCTCGTACGATTCGCTGCTCTGCGCCACTATGATGTTATAACCGGCATCTGCCGCCGCTTTCTCAATTCCGCTCAATACGCAGGAAAAGAAGTGGTGTACCAGTTGGGGAACAATGACGCCGATGGTATTGCTGCGGCTTGCGCGGAGGTTTACAGCCAGTACATTGGGCTTGTAGTTATGTTCGCGCGCATAGGCATGTACAAGGTCACGAGTTTCCTTGCTGATGTCCGGATTGTCTTTCAGCGCTCTTGACACGGTGGAAGGGGAGACATTCAGCGCCCGGGCAATATCCTTGATGGTAATCTGCGGTTTATTCATGGTATAGTTTTGAGGACAAAGATAAGGTAAACTTCCCTAATCCGATTGCAAAAATAACGTAATATGGTAAATTGTGCTTATTCGTTGAGGTTTATCGGGTTGTAAGTTTGTGCAAACGATTGCGGACACCCGTATTTTGACAAATTAAGGTGATATGTAGTTCTATATTTCCTAAATGCTTATATTTGCAGTACGCAATTAATGATGATAACGCCATGAAACACATGAAGTTTTTGACTTTCTTTTTTTGTATTGCCTTTGCCGTATTTGCATGTAGCAGCAATAATGAGACAGACCCCAACGCCGGTGGAATTCCCGATAAGGAGGAACCTCTGGCTACGGACTTTGCTAAAGGTGCCGACATCAGTTGGGTAACGGAGATGGAACATAAGGGTATGAAATTCTACAATGCTTCCGGTGTGGAGACCGATTGTTTCCAGCTGATGAAGGATTTGGGCTTGAATGCGGTTCGACTCAGAGTATGGGTCGACCCCAAAGAACACGATAACTGGTGCGATACGGCCGATTTGGTGACGAAAGCCAAGCGTGCCGCAGAGCTGGGTATGGATGTAATGGTAGACTTCCATTACAGTGACTGGTGGGCCGACCCTGGACAGCAGCATAAGCCTGCTGCATGGAAAGGACTGAACTTGGTCGACTTGAAGAAAGCCATCGCCGACCATACTGCCGATGTACTTAATGCGCTGAAAGCGGCAGGAGTTACTCCCAAGTGGGTTCAGGTAGGTAATGAAATCCGTCCGGGGATGCTTTGGGATGAAGATGCTGCATTGAGTGGTGCGTCCTATGATGTGAGGGAATGTGATGTAAAGGGTTCCAACAGCACTTCCGAGAAAGTGAAATACCGTGAGAACTTTGCCAACCTGGCTGCTTTTATCAATGTAGGATACGATGCGGTAAAGTCCGTCTTCGACGATGCCATTGTCATCGTCCATCTGGACAATGGATATGACAACGAATTGTATACCTGGTTCTTTAATGAACTGAAAGCCAATGGCGGTAAGTGGGATATGATAGGCATGTCGCTCTATCCTTACTGGACGATGCTCGAGCACAAGGAATATACAGCTGATAGAACTATCACCGAGTGTATTGCCAATATTAATAGTGTAGCCCGGAAATACAACTGTGACGTGATGGTGGTGGAAACCGGCATGGAGTGTGCTGACGACAAAGGGAATCTGGCAAGTGCTTCCGTGCTGGCAGAAGGGAAACGCCAACTGGCACGTATCCTGAAAGAGTGCAAGGAGAATACCGGTGGACGCTGCAAGGGCGTGTTCTACTGGGAACCGGAATGCAGGCCGAACCAATATCGGCTGGGGGCATTCACTGAAGACGGCCGCCCCACTGTGATAATGGATGCTTTTAAATAATTATATTAACAAAATCTTTTAAAGAAGAATGAGAAAGACAATACTTATCTTTTCCTGCTGCGCCTTTTTTGCCTTGGCGGCAATGGCGCAGCGTACAGAAGCATTGTTGGAAAAGAACTGGAAGTTCACCAAGGGAGATGTTCCCGAAGCAACACAAACAAATTTCGACGACAGTAAGTGGGAAACAGTGACCATTCCTCATGATTGGGCCATCTTTGGTCCGTTCGACCGCAACAACGATTTGCAGGAGGTAGCGGTTACGCAAGACCTTGAAAAACAAGCTTCCGTAAAGACCGGGCGTACCGGAGGGTTGCCTTATGTGGGTGTCGGTTGGTATCGTACGGCTTTTGATGCTTCTGCAGACAAACAGGTCACTCTGGTTTTCGATGGTGCTATGAGTGAGGCTCGGGTCTATGTCAATGGGAAAGAAGCTTGTTTCTGGCCTTTCGGATATAACTCTTTTCATTGCGATGTTACCGGTTTGCTGAATGCCGACGGTAAAAACAATGTGCTGGCTGTCCGTCTGGAAAACAGACCCCAGTCCTCCCGTTGGTATCCGGGGGCGGGATTGTATCGCAATGTCCGCCTGGTTACTACGGAACGTGTCCATGTTCCGGTTTGGGGTACACAGCTCACCACACCGCATGTTTCTGCTGAATACGCTTCCGTGCGTCTGCGTACTACAATACGGAATGCCGGTGATGCGGATGTTCGTATTTCTACTGATATTATTGCGCCGGACGGTAAGATAGTAGCCCGTAAGGATAATAGCCGGAAAATTAATCACGGACAGCCATTTGAGCAGAATTTTCTGATAAATGCTCCGTCTCTGTGGTCTCCTGAGACACCTTATTTATATAAGGCAGTATCTAAGATTTATGTAGATGGCAAACAGACTGACGAATATACCACGCGTTTTGGTATCCGCAGCATTGAGATTATAGCTGATAAGGGATTCTTCCTGAATGGTAAGCACCGTAAATTCCAGGGGGTATGCAATCACCACGATTTGGGCCCGTTGGGTGCGGCTGTCAATGTGGCTGCTCTTCGCCGTCAGTTGACATTATTGAAGGATATGGGATGTGATGCAGTCCGTACCTCCCACAATATGCCTGCACCCGAATTGGTGGAACTCTGTGACGAGATGGGCTTTATGATGATGTTGGAACCTTTCGATGAATGGGATATTGCCAAATGTGAGAATGGTTATCACCGCTATTTCAACGAATGGGCAGAAAAGGATATGGTAAATATGCTGCATCAGTATCGGAACAATCCTTGTGTGGTAATGTGGAGTATAGGAAATGAGGTTCCTACCCAATGTAGTCCCGAGGGCTACAAAGTGGCTTCTTTCCTGCAGGATATTTGCCATCGCGAAGACCCTACACGCCCCGTTACTTGCGGTATGGACCAGGTAACTTGCGTGCTTGCCAACGGGTTTGCGGCAATGATTGATGTACCCGGTCTTAATTATCGGGCTCACCGTTATGTGGAGTCTTATGAGACTCTTCCACAGAATATTGTGCTTGGTTCGGAGACGGCTTCCACTGTAAGTTCTCGTGGTGTCTATAAATTTCCCGTACAGAAGGGAGCTAGTGTGATGTATGATGACCATCAGTGTTCCGGTTATGATGTGGAGTGTTGTTTCTGGTCGAATCTTCCCGATGAGGATTTTGCTTTGGCTGATGATTATGACTGGACAATCGGACAGTTCGTCTGGACGGGCTTTGATTATTTGGGTGAGCCTTCTCCTTATAGTACGGATTCCTGGCCCAGCCACAGCTCCGTTTTCGGTATCATAGACTTGGCAAGCCTCCCCAAAGACCGTTTCTATCTGTACCGCAGCCTATGGAACAAGCAGGCAAATACCTTGCATGTCCTTCCGCACTGGACGTGGCCGGGCAGGGAAGGGGAGAATACTCCGGTTTTTGTTTACACCAGCTATCCCAGTGCCGAACTGTTCGTCAACGGAAAGAGTTATGGCAAACAACGGAAACTTACTGCTGATGAAAGCCGTGCTTTGGAAGGTCAGGACTCCCTTGCTTTGCAGCGTCGCTATCGCTTGATGTGGATGGATGTTCCTTATGAACCGGGCGAAGTGAAAGTGGTGGCTTATGATGCTTCCGGCAAGCCTGCAGAAGAAAAGGTGATTCGTACCGCTGGCAAGCCCCATCATCTGGAGCTGGTTGCCGACCGCACCCGCTTGTCTGCCGATGGTAAGGACCTGGCATATATCACAGTCCGTGTCGTGGATAAGGACGGTAACCTTTGTCCGGCAGACAGCCGCATGGTAAACTTCTCGGTGAAGGGTGCCGGAAAATATCGCGCTGCTGCCAATGGAGATGCTACCAGCCTCGATTTGTTCCATTTGCCCAAGATGCCGGCTTTCAGCGGTCAGCTGACGGCTATTGTGCAGAGTGGCGAGCAAGCCGGTGAGATTGTGTTTGAGGCAAGGGCTAAAGGATTGAAGTCCGGAAAGCTGGTACTTTATACTTCAGAGAAATAAATAGCACTATTTGCTTCCACTCTACCACACCTGCTCTGTAACCCTTTGTTCATCGGTGTTTGAGGTGCGGTGGAAGCAACAGAAAAAGGTGGAAGCAAATTTTGCTTCCACCTCTGTTTTTAGGGTTGACATGATGTTAACTTGTTGTAATATAATAAGTTAACATCATGTCGGCCATTTTGTTAATATCGTGTTAATGGCATATTAATATTGTGCAGACACGTTATTCATATCCTGAAAGTATGTTGCTTGGTTCATACATGCATGGCATTTCTTCAGTAAAAGCTTTGTGTTTCTTTTGTTTTGTCTTGATGTTGTGTAGTGCTTAACGGCCATCATCCGATCTGTTGACGGCCGTTAGGCGATTTGTTGACGGCCGTTGGCAGATTGCTTTACGGCCGTTAGACGGTGAAAAGTTCTGTGGTTCAGTTGAATAAACATATGCATAGCATGCAGGAATGCCGTATGTGGAGTGTACAGATGCATTGTATGATGGTGCAAAGTAGCCAAAATCAAATGACTTTTTCGTATTGTGCAACTGCATGCAATCGTTTGCATTGTTTGCTCCCCACATTTTACACATTCTTTATACTTTACTAAATTAATAAAGCATATTTTTGTGGCGTCATGCTTTAGGTACTTGAAAGACATTAGAAAGCAAAAGTACGAAATTATTTTTACGAATAATATATATAGGTAATTAATATTGTTAACTTTAATTTATTAAATGCATGAAGCAAGTAAATCCTAGAATCTATCGAACGATTCTTACCCTAGTTTTAGGGCTGTTCTTGTCAGTTGGCGCTTATGCACAGAACATCACCGTGAAAGGTACTGTTACTGATGCGACAGGCGAACCGGTAATCGGTGCAAATGTCTTGGAAAAGGGTACAACTAATGGCGTTATCACCGACATTGATGGTAATTTTCAGTTGCAAACCTCTCGTGGTGCAATACTTCAGGTCTCTTTTGTCGGTTTCTTAACAGCTGAAGTAAAAGCAGCTCCTAATGTGAATGTTATTTTGCAAGAAGACTCCCAGTTACTTAGTGATGTTGTGGTAATTGGTTATGCTACAGGTAGTCAGCGAACTATCTCGGGTGCCGTTCAAAAAGTAGGCCGTGAAGAAATGAATGCAGGTGTAGTGGTTAATCCATTGGCTGCTATCAAGGGCAAAATAGCTGGTGTAAATATTCAAAAAACAGGTGGTGACCCTACAGCTGCCCCCGCTATTCGTGTTCGTGGTACTACTTCTCTGACCGGAGGCAATGACCCTTTGGTTATTATTGACGGTGTGTTTGGCGATTTGAACATGTTGAATGCCATTTCTCCTGCCGATATTGAGAATTTTACAGTATTGAAAGATGCTTCTGAAACAGCTCAGTATGGTTCACGTGGTGCATCAGGAGTAATTGTAGTTACTACTATCAAGGGCAAAAATGGTGTGAAGAGTTTGAGTTACGATGGAAGTTTCGGTATTGAAACTGTTTATAAGAATCTGGATATGTTGAGTGCGAGTCAATATAGAGCTGCTGCTCAAAATTTGGGTATCAGTATCCTGGATAAAGGGTATGATACGAATTTTATAGAAGAAATGCAACAGTCCGGTTATACTCAGAATCATCGTTTGTCTTTCTCAAATGGAAATGAGGATTCCAATTATCGCGCTTCTATTGGCGTTATTGACCAGAAAGGTATTATAAAGAACAATACGATGCGCAATTATACAGCAAAGATTGATGCAATGCAAAATATGTTCAATAATAAATTGAAATTAGAATTCGGCATGTTTGGTTCATTGAAAGAAAACAGATATGTGAATGACTATCAAAAAACATTTTATTCTGCTGCTTCTTATAACCCCACTTTCCCGAATGTGAAGAATCCTGAGACGGGAATGTGGGATGAAAATGCCAATGCTAATGAGGTGCATAATCCGCTAGGTCGTTTGGATATTGATGACCGCGAAACGAATGCATTTATTAATGCGAATGCACGCATTACTTATAGCATTACAGATGATTTGAAATTGAGTGCATTTGGTTCTTATACATACAATGTAAAGGAGAACAAGAAGTACATCCCTACTTCTATTAAAGCAGGGTTGAGTAATCGTGGTGAAGCTTATCGTGGTGACAATAAGTCGCAATCTATGTTGGCGAATATGATGTTGACCTATAAGAAGGCTTTTGGCAAGCATTACATCAATGCTTTAGCTTTGGCTGAAGTTCAAAGGGTAACTAACACAGGTTTTGGAGCTACAGTGAATGGATTTAGTTCTGATGATTTTTTATATAACAATTTGCAAGCAGGTGCAGTGTTAAAATGGGGTAATAACACTTCTTATTATAATAATCCGAGTTTGGCATCTTTCATGGGACGTGTTAATTATTCATATGCCGATAAATACATTGTAACTGTGAACGCCCGTACAGATGGTTCTTCTAAAGTTGGAGCAAACAACAAATGGGCTTTCTTCCCGTCAGCATCTTTGGCTTGGGTGCTTTCTGAAGAAGAATTTATGAAAGATATTGATATTATCAGCAATTTGAAGATTAGAGCTGGTTATGGTCTTGCTGGTAATCAGGATGCTATCAGTTCCTATATGTCTTTGCCTTTGATGAGTCCGAATGGTACAACTACAGTAAATGGCCTTCCTGTAGTAACTATGGGGGTGACCCGCAATTATAATCCGGATTTGAAATGGGAAGTTAAGAAAACTTTTGATGTTGGTTTTGACTTGGGAATGTTTGACGAACGTTTGACTTTGGGTTTTGATTATTATAATTCAAAGACAACCGACCTGCTTTACAATTATGATGTGAAGGTTCCTCCTTTTACCTATCCTACTTTGCTTGCCAATATGGGAGCTATGCGTAACACGGGTATTGAAATATCATTGGGTGGAACTCCTCTGAAAACCAAAGATATGGAGTTGAATATCAACGCTAACATAGCTTTCCAACAGAATAAGTTGCTCTCGTTGAATGGCACATATATGGGTGAAGCTATGACCGCCAAAGAATATATGAATTTGGGTGGCATGAATGGTGCTGGCTTCATTGGTGGCTACAATCAGATTATCTATCAGATGGTGGGGCAGCCGGTGGGTGTATTCTATTTACCTAAATGCGACGGTTTGGTCGATAATGGATTTGG
This sequence comes from Bacteroides sp. AR20, assembly GCF_964250605.1. Classification (NCBI taxonomy): domain Bacteria; kingdom Pseudomonadati; phylum Bacteroidota; class Bacteroidia; order Bacteroidales; family Bacteroidaceae; genus Bacteroides; species Bacteroides sp. AR20. Next base: position 21,388 of record NZ_CAXUGK010000028.1, read on the forward strand.
TGACTATACTTACCACATCCAAGACATTGATGGTGTTGAAGGGGTTGACCTTGCAGATGGAAAAGATCGCTATATAGCAGGTCAGGCTATGCCTAAAGCTTTATTGGGTGCTAATGTTAGCTTCCGTTATAAACAATTTGATATTCAGGTGCAAATGAATGGTGCGTTCGGGCACAAAATATATAACGGTACCTCTTTATCCTACATGAATATGAATCAGTTCCCCACATACAACGTAATGCAAGGAGCTCCAGAGAAGAATATTAAAGACCAGACAGTGACAGACTATTGGTTGGAGAAAGGTGACTATTTGCATTTTGATTATGTGACATTGGGCTGGAATCTTAATACAAAGAACATGAAAGCTATCAAGTCCTTGCGTGTCACGTTCTCTGTAAATAATTTGGCTACAATTACCGGCTACTCAGGGCTTTCTCCTTTGATTAACAGTACTACCGTAGGTGGTGATTTGGGTGTTGATGACAAACGTTTCTATCCGTTGTCTCGTACTTACTCTTTAGGACTTAGTGTTAACTTTTAATTAGATGTATATTATGAAAAAAAATATATTATATAGCTTGTTGATTTCAACAGTGGCAACTGTCGGTTTGTCTTCTTGCGATGCTTTTTTGGAAGAGAATCCGAAAGATCAGATTACGGAGGAACAGGCATATCAAAATTCTACGCTACTCTATTTAAATACAGTAGCTTCGCTCTATACCCAAGTAGGTGCTAATGGTGGTGGATCGGGTTTACAAGGTACTGACCGTGGTCTTTATGACTTGAATACTTTTACTACCGATGAGGCTGTTCTCCCTACACGTGGTGGTGACTGGTATGATGGAGGGTTGTGGCAGGATGTATTCCTTCATAAATGGGGAACGAAGAACGACTTGGTAAAAGGTTCATGGGATTATCTTTATAGGGTAATTGCTCAAGCCAATAAATCATTGGATAAGTTGAATGAAATTTTGGCGAAAGACCCCGAAAATACATCTGTGCCCAAGTATATATCCGAGGTTCGCGCATTCCGTGCTTTGTATTACTATTATCTGTTGGATATGTTTGCTCGTGTGCCGTTGGTTACCTCTTCTACTACGGCAATGGCTGATGTCGAACAGTCTGAACGTTCCGTTGTATTCACATTTGTGAAAACAGAACTTGAGGAATCTGTAGCTGATTTGAGTGATGCTCATAGCAACTTGCCGGGTGAGTATTACGGTAGAATAACGAAACCGGTTGCTTACTTTCTATTGGCAAAATTGGCTTTGAATGCCGAAATTTATACAGACGATAATTGGACTGACGGTTCAAAGCCCGATGGGAAAACTATCAAGTTTACTGTGGATGGAGCAGAAAAAAATGCTTGGGAAGCTACAATTGCTTATGGTACTAAGATTAAAGAGTTGGGCTATCAGTTGGCCGATAACTTTGCTTCCAACTTCTCTACGAAAAATGAAACTTCAGTAGAGAACATTCTTACTATTCCCATGGATCCTAATTTGTATAAAAATGAGTTCTATAACTTGATCCGTTCCCGTCATTATAATCATGGTAATGCTTATGGACAGGGGGGATGGAATGGCTCTTCGGCTACCAAAGAAGCTCTCGATGCTTTTGGATATGGAACAAATGCAGTAGACCCACGTTTTGATGTTACCTATTATGCCGGTAAAGTAGAAGGACCGAAAGGTATTATTAAATTGGATGATGGAACAGATTTGGAGTATCTTCCTGCTGAAATTTCATTGGATATGTCTGGTAAGGCTTCTGAAAAAACTGCCGGTGCACGCATGAAAAAATACGAACTGGATGCAGCTGCAACCAATGATGGTAAATTGCAAACGAATGACATCGTTTTGTTCCGTTATGCTGATGTATTATTGATGATAAGTGAGGCAAAGGTAAGAAATGGCGAAAGTGGAAATGTTGAACTGAATGAAGTTCGTGCTCGCGCTGGAGCAAGTACAGATGTAGTAGCTAACCTTGAAACATTGTTGGCAGAGCGTCTGAGGGAATTTGCTTGGGAAGGTTTGCGCCGCCAAGATTTGGTACGCTTTGGTAAGTTTACACGTGCCTACACTGACAGACCTCAACTACAGGGTGAAGCTAACGGATATACTACCGTGTTTCCTATCCATGAAGATGTTTTAAGTCTGAATACTAAGTTGACTCAGAATTACGGTTACTAATGTTTAATGATTTAATACTTGATAAAATGAAAAAAGTATTTGAATATATAGCAACACTCTTATTGCTACTGGCAGTAGGGACAAGTTGTGAAGAAGGAAATGATAACTGGAAGGTGATTACGGCTGTTCCGACAGGATTGTATATTACGGGTGATGCTACAATTTATAGTGCGGCTGCCACTTCCTCTCAATTGACAACTCCAGCGTTTGACAATGCTCCGGAAGGAACTAATATTGTAGGAATCTATACATGGCTCAAATCATCAGGGAGTTTCACTATGTTGGAGGTGGATTCTGAAGGCAATGAAATCAATTATGGCAGTGGAGAATCTGTTGCTACGACTCCGGCTCCGACTTATAGATTGACCGTAGGTGGTAGCCCGTTCACGGTTGCGAAAGACGGATTATATTATGTAGCTTTTAATAAGGCTGATAATCAGCTTACGGTTATCCCTACTGATTTTGGTATTATTGGTGATGCAACTCCTCAGCAGTGGAATGATGAAACTGCTATGGCGGGTGCTTTGAATGAAGCTCAGGCTACTGTGGAGTATACTATAAAAGATGTAACACTGGATAAGAAAGAAATGAAGTTCCGTTACTTGCATAATTGGGGCGTGGATATTCCTTATCAAGGGGCAACAGTGAAGATGCACTCAAATATGGGAGCCGTCGCAAAAGGTGCTATTTCCGAGGCATTCAGTGAATGTAAAGGTGGAGGGGATAACTTTACTGTAGGTAAAGCTGGCATTTATGATGTTACATTGAAACTGGATTTACGCACCGGTGTTTTTTCTGCTCAGGCTATTTGTACGGCAGAAGACACTTCAAGTGCTACGTTACCCGAAAAGATGTTTGTTGTTGGTGCACCATGGGATTGGAAGTGGGAAAATGCACCGGAAATGATACCGGTACATAGTCACGATGGTATGTTCTGGGGAATCTATTATATTGAAGCAGGTCAAGGCGTTAAGTTCAATAATGAAATGAGCTGGGATACTGGTGACAACTTTGGAGCTGAAAACGAAGAACCCAAAGGGTATGGCGAATATCCGGCAGGTGGAGCTAATTTGGTAATCAGTACATCAGGTTATTATCAGATAGTAGTGATATGTACACTTTCTGCGGATAAGAAGAGCATAAACAGAAAGATTGTTCTTTCTGAACCGGAGCCTTACTTGATTGGTGATGCAGCAGCTGGTGGATGGGATGCTCAGTTGGCAGATGTTGATAAATTCAAATTGAATGCAGAAGGTGAGTATGTGTCTCCGGTATGCAAAGAAGGGAATTTGCGTATGTGTGTAAAATTGGAGAACTGCGATTGGTGGCAAACTGAATTTAATGTTTTTGATGGCAAGATTCTATTCCGCGGTAAAGGCAATGATCAGGATGCCGTTAAGGTAGCTGCCGGACAAACAGTGAAGTTAAACTTCAAGGACAATACCGGGAGTATTCAGTAAGAACAATGTGCTGAAAGAATATAAAGTATTATAATGAAAAGGGCTGCAGGTGAAGTGCGCCCCAAAAGTTGGACAGGTTAAACATTAACCGGTTATAGAAAGAGTTCGGTATTGTACCGGACTCTTTCCATTTAACCGGGACTTTATTCTTTTATAAGTATGTTCTTTTATTTCTTTTATATTATCGGTATCTGTCATTAGCTTCGCTCAAAACCTCTTCTGATTATTTCATCAAGGTATAGTCAGAGCGTAGCGAAGAATCTACTTTCTTTATGAATACGCAGAGAAGAGATTCTTCGCTACGCTGAATACGGATAGTATAAGCTAATTATGGCGACATACTTGGTTTATAATCAGTACTTATAAGAAAACTTGAGAGATAATTGCATTGTTTGTGATGCAGTATTTGCTCAAGATTCAGCTCAGCCCCGACAAAAAGTTGAGCGCACTTTTACCCTCATGCCCTCATAATGTGCTGCATCCCTTTGTCCATCGGGCATACAGCTATGAGGGTAACCATGAGGGCAGCATGAGGGTAAGGCGTTACTCTCATAGCGTATCGTCCGCTCGCTTCGTGGCATCCGGGAAAAACAATGGCAAGAAAGATGTATACCCCTTTGCTTTCTATGCTGAATCACAGAGGTTTGTCGTGTTGAAGCACCTTGTCTGTCAACGGCTCACTATGGTGGGCTTTCTTGTTCATATGGGCAGGGCTGACGCATTAAAAATATTTCATTGATAAAAGTTCACAAAGAAGTTCATCATCCCATCCAGCAGCCTTTCTTTTTCCTTTCACGCTTCCCTTTCTTTCATTTTTCTTAATGACCATCAGTGCTATTTTATTCATAAGTGAAACATTCTGTGCCGCATTGCCCGTTTTTCTGCCTGCGTCTTCATTAAAGGAGACATCCAATTGCCAATGTAGATTGTTCTCAATAGCCCAATGTGCCCGTATGGCTTCTGCTATTCTTTGAGGCTCAAGTCCCAATGAAGTGATATAGAACCTATGGTTTACAGTCGTCTCGCCTGTCGTCCTGATGGTTCTTTGCGAGGAGATTCTCACAACTGCCTTCAATCCCTTCCAATCCTTTAACATCCCGGTTAACGCCTGGCAACTGTACACAAGACACTCACGGCGTTCGTGTCTGCCATGAGCCTCTTCCTCCGTTATGTATTTGCCGTATCTGGTGGCATAATAAGCCTTGTTGACATCTATATTCTTCTTGTCCAAATCATCGAACCATCCTTTGACTGTATTATAAAGATTCCGATGGTTTTCTTTAAGAGCCAGGACATAATCCGCCCCACACTCTATTATCTTTTTGGCAATATCCGTTTGACAGCCCATTGCATCAATGGTTACAAGGCATCCGGTTAAGTCCAATGCTTCCAGCAACAAGGGGATAGCCACAATCTCGTTATGTTTCTCATTGACTTTCAGTTGTCCAAGGCTGATTCCATTAGCTGTAGCCCAGGCACTGACCATATGGAGCTTAAATCCGGGATTCCCGGCGGGGTGGGAAGAGGTACACTTGCTGGCACCACGGATGGTCTTGCCGTCAATGGCCACGACACCCTCATATTTCTCACAAATCTCAAACATCCAGTGCCGGAAAATACGTTCGAAATACTCAGGGTTCAGAGCGCTGAAAAAGCGGTTGAAGGTATCATGGCTGGGGATGGATTCCAATCCGGGAAGACGCTCGCGGAAAAAGTCAATCTTGGCATTGCCGAAATCCTCTATCTCATACCAGGACTCCGCGCCACATATGACAGCAGCCATGGCGATATAAACGATGGCATCGGCAGAATGTACACGTTTTCTGTCAATACGAGGGTCATTGATTTGTTTACAGATACTAAATATTGCCATTGTTCTTGTCAACTTATGTTTCTTAATTGCTTATAAAGATAAGGATTTTAGATGATGTATGAAAGCGTTTTGTCTATTAGTTATCAAGCATATAAAGTATGCTTTTAATAGAATTATAATAGTTACTATGTTTGTAAATGCTGAAAATATTCGCTTGTCGGGACGGGTGGTCCCGCCCCTTGCCGCTGGGCGCTCCCCGACCAATGAATTTTAGATAAAGTAAAATAGGCGCAATAATTGAATTACTAAATTTGTAATTGACAAGATTCAATATTCAGTAATTAAAACTATTACACCTATGGTGCAAAGAAAAGAATTAAATTTTGAAGGTCAAAATATCTATATAGGTATTGACGTTCATTTGAAGACTTGGCATGTGTCAATCCTCACCGAATCCGGTTGCTTGAAAAAGCACAGCCAGCAGTCTTCCGCCCAAGCGCTCTTTGAACATTTGAAGAAACATTATCCCAACGGTAATTATCTGTCCGCTTATGAGGCCGGTTTCAGTGGCTTCTCCACTTATTATTCATTGTTGGATTTTGGTATAGAATGTCTTCCGGTTCATGCTGCCGATATTCCGACGGGACAATACGAATCCGTGATGAAAACAGATGCCATTGACTCCACCAAAATAGCGAGGGCTTTGAAGTCCGGTCTGCTTCGGGGTATTTACATCCCTAAGAAAGAGGTTCTTGATGACCGTAACGTCATGCGTTTGCGTATAACTTTGAAACGGCAACTTTCCGGTTACAAGTCACGAGTGAAGCACCTGCTTTATAATAACGGAGTTATTTATCCTGAATGTTTTCAAAACTCAAAGTCTCATTGGTCGAAACGCTATCTTAAATGGGTACATGAAGATGTACAACTGTTATCAGAAAGTCGAAATTCACTGGATCTGTTGTTGAGACAAGTGGAGTTGTTTCGTAAGAGTCTCCTTGAGATTACCCGTCTGGTACGTACGTTATCCCGTAACGGGCGTTATGGGGAAGCATACGAGAACATCGTCTCCATTCCCGGTATTGGTATGATTACAGGCATGTGCCTTTTGACAGAGATAGGTGACATTCACCGCTTCCGTAATGAAAGACAATTCGCCTCCTATCTGGGACTGGTACCTACAAGCCATAGCAGCGGTGAAAAGACAAGTCACGGCGAGATGACGTTCAGAGGAAATAAGCGGCTTGGCCCTTTACTGGTGGAGAGCGCCTTGGTAGCCATACGGCAAGACAGGGCATTGGCCGCTGCCTACGGAGAGTATTGCAAGCGTATGTTGCCGCAAGAGGCGATAATCCGCATAACCCGTAAATTGTCAAACAGAATACTGATTATACTCAAAAGTGGAAAAAAGTATGAGCATGACAGATGTTACTGACAGAAAATATAAAAGAGCCCTTCAGGCAAATTTCAACCGGGACGACTCCTGCATAAATTATGATGAACCTTCAAGGTTGCATCTCTAAATAGATTGTTGCGTCCTACCTATTATTCTGAAGAAGTAAATTGTTGGCTGCATACATTGTGGTACAACTTATAGAAGTTTGTCTAATAGGGCTTTTATTTAATTTTAAACGACACAAGGCTTACGGCTTTGGGTTAGTTCATAGGTTGTGGCTTTAGTCGCAATCGGGATGAATATTGTTTCTTTTTGTGAACTCAAAAAACGTAAGTGATTGATTTATAAAGTTAATAACAAATAAAAAGGTATTCAATTATTAGGAATACAACATAGAAAATATTTATGGTAAAAACTATAATGCGTCAGCCCTGTAGGCGTTTTTATCAAAGGAAAACGGTGCTGAAGCATAAGGATGCTTGCCTTGACGATGATGAACGCCAAGGGAGAGCAACCTCGCAACCATATTGAAGTTCCGCAAGTTGATTTGGTTCTGTTGTCATATCCGTGTTTCTTGATTCGTAATCCTTATCGTTTATTCTACAATCGGTCAAGCTAAACCGAGGAAAACCACGGCTCTTTCATTTAAGGGAGTCAGAAGGAGTTATCGGGAGTTAAAGGGAGTTGGAAGCCGGTAGTATCGTTATATATCAACAAGAGTATCGGCCTTTAACTCCCGATAACTCCTTCTAGCTCCCGACAACTCCTCTAAATGAAAGAGCCGTGGAGGAAAACTTGAAAAATCAGCAGCAATGCGCCTCTCTACAAGAACTTTTGCTATCTTTGTGTCGTTGATGCCAAAAGTGGCTGATTGAATAGAAAAAACAACAGGAGGACAGCAGATGGACCCATTGAAATACATAGTACCCGGCAGAAAGAGACTTCCCTACGGCATGATGAACTTCGCGGATATCCGCCAAGACAATTATTATTATGTGGACAAGACCCGCTTCATCCCCATGATAGAGGAGGCGGACCGCTTCTTCTTCTTCATCCGTCCGCGCCGCTTCGGCAAGAGCCTCACGCTGAACTTGCTGAGACAATACTACGACGTGCGCACCCGTGACAAGTTCGAAGCCCTTTTCGGTGACCTGTACATCGGGCAGCATCCCACGCCGAGCCGCAACAGCTATCTGGTGCTCCATCTCAACTTCTCCGGCATCGGCGGCGAGCTGAACGACTACCGCAGAGGGCTGGATGCGCATTGCGGCATTACTTTCGAGAACTTCTGCAAGATATACGCCGACCTCCTTCCGCAAGACACTCTGGAAGGACTGCGCAAGGCGAACGGAGCCGTGGAGCAGCTGGACTTCCTCTGTCAGGCTTGTGAACGTGCCGGACAGGATATGTATCTCTTCATCGACGAGTACGACCACTTCACCAACACCATCCTTTCCAGTCCCGAAAGCCTGCGCCGATATACGGACGAGACGCATGGCGAAGGTTATCTGCGCGCTTTCTTCAACAAGGTGAAAGCAGGAACGGATTCATGCATCAAACGTTGTTTCATCACCGGCGTAAGCCCCGTGACGATGGACGACCTCAGCAGCGGATTCAACATCGGCACCAACTATTCCCTCGCGCCGAAGTTCAACCAGATGATGGGATTCACCGAGGAGGAGGTGCGCGAAATGTTGGCCTATTATTCAGCAAACAGCCCCTTCCACCACAGCGTGGACGAGTTGATGGAGATGATGAAACCGTGGTACGACAACTACTGCTTCGCGCAGGAATGTTACGGTGAAACCACCATGTACAATTCCAATATGGTGCTTTACTTCGTCAAGAACTACATTGACGATGGCAAAGCGCCACGCAACATGATAGAGAGCAATATCCGCATCGACTACGAAAAGCTGCGCATGCTCATCCGCAAGGACAAGGAATTTGCCCATGATGCTTCCGTCATCCAAACCCTCGTAAGCCAGGGCTTCATCACGGGCGAACTGAAAGACAGCTTCCCTGCCGTCAGCATCACCAATCCCGACAACTTCGTCAGTCTGCTCTACTACTTCGGAATGCTCACCATCAGCGGCACGTATAAAGGAAAGACAAGGCTCACCATCCCCAACATGGTGGTGCAGGAACAGCTCTATACCTATCTGCTGAATACTTACGACGAGGCCGACCTGAGCTTCAGCTCTTACGAGAAGAGCGAACTTTCCTCGGCTCTGGCTTACGACGGCGACTGGCAATCCTACTTCGGCTACATTGCCGACTGCCTGCACCGCTATGCCTCGCAGCGCGACAAGCAGAAGGGCGAGTCCTTCGTCCACGGCTTTACCCTTGCCATGACTGCGCAGAACCGTTTCTACCGTCCCGTCTCCGAGCAGGACACGCAGGAAGGTTATGTCGATATTTTCCTCTGCCCGATGCTGGAAATCTACTCCGACATGAAGCACAGCTACATCGTAGAACTGAAATATGCCAAGTATAAGGATTCCGAAACCCGTGTGGAGGAACTTCGCCGGGAAGCCATCGCCCAGGCCGACCGCTATGCCGAGACGGAAACGGTGAAGCGTGGCATCGGCACCACCCGGTTGCATAAGATTGTGGTGGTGTATAAAGGTATGGAAATGCGGGTTTGCGAGGAAATCGGTTGATTGGCTACAAAAGTTTGTCATTCGGCTTTCATAAAACATGGTGGTACGGGAACATTGGCTTGCCATGCAAACGTTTCCGTAAGCTTGCTGTTACTTTTCTCTTGCGTTAATCGGTTTGCCCTTTCTTTTCCGGCTATATTTGTGAAGTGATAACTTTGAACACTTCATATTATGAAAATTATCAATCAACGTAAGATTTCTGTTTTATGGCATTTAATATGCTTCAGTTTAGTGCTGGCATTCGCGGCATGCAGTGACGACAAAGAGGAGTTCCAGGAGTATCTGACTCCTGCTTCCGGTAGTGAATCAATCTTTGAGCAAGGTTTTAGCTTTGGTGAAGCTGCTTCTTCGCAGAGCGTCAGTTTTGAGGCCGGGCAGCAGTGGACAGCCGAGCTGAGTGGCGAGGATACCGGCTGGTGCAACATCAGTCCGGCAAAAGGTACGTCCGGGAAAGCCACGATTATGGTTTCCGTCGGCAAGAATGAGACAGGAAAAGCGCGGACGGCACGATTGAATATTGTGTCCGGTTCGAAGAAGAAAGGAATATCTGTCACTCAGGCTGCCAATGCGATTGTAGTTCCGGATGGTTTGAGTTTTGCACCGGCAGCACCGGATGCCGACCAGCCCCTTGTAATTACTTTTAAGGCGGATGCAAAGTCTGCTCTTTATGGGCATAAAGGAGATGTGTATGTGCATATCGGGGTGGTCAGTGAAGGAACTTGGCTGTTCGTTCCGGCAGAGTGGACGGAAAACAAGGATAAATGCAAGATGACTTTAACCGAAGCCAACGTATGGAGTATTACGTTGAGTCCGAATATCCGGGAATGGTTTGGAAGCGGAAAGACACCGGTGAGCCGGCTTGGAATAGTGATTCGCAGTGCGGACGGCAGCAAGAAAGGGATAGAATCGGATTCCTTTGTTGAGGTGACCGACACAAAATATGAAGGTTTTGTTCCTGGTGAAATTAAAACTGCAGCAGTGCCGGCCGGTATGGTCGAGGGTATCAATGTAGTGGATAATTCTACGGTGACACTGGTACTTTATGACAAAGATGCGAATGGGAATCATAAGGACTTTGCCCATGTAGTGGGCGACTTCAATAACTGGACATTGGGCAATGACGAAAAATCGCAGATGTATCGTGATGATGCTTCCGGATGTTGGTGGATTACGTTGGCGGGGCTGGATGCTGGCAAAGAGTATGCTTTCCAATATTATGTAGGTACGAAGGCGGGTGAAGTGGTTCGCCTGGCTGATGCCTATACGGAAAAGATTCTTGATCCTGATAATGATAAATATATTCCGGCTTCTACCTATAACGAAAGTATGGCTTATCCTGAGGGAGGAGTAGGAATCGTTTCGACCTTCAAGATACAGAAAGACAGTTATAACTGGAAGGTCAATGACTTTAAAATAGCAAATCCTGAGCAATTGGTGATATACGAATTGCATCTACGTGACTTTACCGCCTCCAGCGACATCAATGGTGCAATGGGCAAGCTTTCTTATCTGAAGGCTATGGGAGTCAATGCCATCGAACTGATGCCGGTGCAGGAGTTTGACGGAAACGACAGTTGGGGGTATAATCCTTGCTTCTTTTTTGCGATGGATAAGGCTTATGGCACAAAGGCCATGTATAAGCAGTTTATTGACGCTTGCCATGAGGCGGGTATGGCAGTTATTCTGGATGTGGTCTATAATCACGCTACAGGAAACAATCCGCTGGCTAAACTTTATTGGGATGGTGATAAGACTGCAAAGAATAATCCATATTTCAATGTGGAAGCACCTCATCCTTATAGTGTGTTCCATGACTTCAATCATGAAAGCCCGTTAGTGCGTAAGTTTGTGAAGCGCAATCTGCAATTCTTGTTGAAGGAATATAAGGTGGATGGGTTCCGCTTTGACCTGACGAAAGGATTCACACAGACTTCTTGTACTGAAAGCACGGCATCCAATTACGATGCAAGTCGCATTGCCATCCTAAAGGATTATAATGCTGCCATCAAGGAAGTGAAAGAGGGCTCTTATGTTATCCTGGAGCATTTCTGTGATTCAAAGGAAGAAAATGAACTGGCTGCAGATGGCATGCACTTATGGCGCAACCTGAATAATGCCTATTGTCAGTCGGCTATGGGATATGCTGAAAATAGTTCTTTTAGCAGCCTTTATGAGAAAACACCTGCATGGGTAGGTTTTATGGAAAGTCATGATGAAGAACGCGCAGCTTACAAACAGTCGCAATGGGGTGAAGGTATACTGAAAACCGACCTTGATGCTCGCATGAATCAGTTGGCGCTGAACACTACATTCTTCCTTACTGTTCCAGGTCCTAAAATGGTTTGGCAATTTGGAGAGATGGGATATGACATTTCCATTGAGGAGAATGGACGTACGGGCAGGAAACCGTTGCATTGGGAGTATCTGGAGAATACTGACCGCAAGGAGCTGCACGATGTTTATGCGGATTTAATGAAATTGCGTAACGCCCATCCGGAATTGTTCGATTCAAGTGCCATCTTGACATGGAAGGTCGGAGTTTCTGATTGGGACAACGGTCGTTCATTGTTGGTAGAAAGTGTAACGGGCAAGCAGCTGGTTGTTATGGGCAACTTTACGCATAATGCGGTTGATGTAGCTTTCCCGGCAACAGCTGGTAACTGGACCAATTATTTTACCGGAAAGAGTGAAACAATAAATACACAGGTCAATGTACCGGCTCATGGATATGTAGTCTACACTAATTTCTAATTTCGGTAAAAATCATTCATACATCTTTATCAGCACCCGATTCAGCCAGTTCCAACGGAAACGGAACCAGCGTCGGGTGCTGCTTTGTTTTCCCCCGAAGCGGAGAACGAACTCACGGTAGCCATGCCTGCGGAAGGGAAGTCCCACATCCATGAACTCTAAGTGGCGGTATCCGCGTTGTTTGGCATCATCCAGTGCTTTCCATACGGCAAGAATCCCCGGATATTGCAGGGCATAAGTCTTGCGCATGCCACCAGAGAACCATAGATAGGCGCTATCATCTGAATAAATGCATGCGCTGCCACCGATAATCTTCTCCTTATAAGTGACGATGAAGATTTTGCTTTGCTGCCCTTTTGTCAACTGGTTTTCGAGATGCTGAAAGAACTTGATGCTGGGGAAGTGGCGCCGTATCTTGGAAGAATATACGTGGCGCAACATCTGGGCAAAACAGAGAATCTCCTCTTTGGTACGTGCTTCCCGCACTTGGGCGCCGTTTTTGAGCCCTTTCTTTATTTGCCGGATACGTGACGGGCTGAAACGCTCTTCCACCTTTTCGACGCTGTGCAGCGAGTTGCGCACCCGCAGCCAATTGATGGCGATGTATTGGTTGTCCCGGAAAGATTTGTATCCGAACATGGCATTTTCCAGGTTGCGGAACTCGATGAGAAAAGAATCGCGCAATGCTTCATTGGTAAGCCTTTGTAGCATGTCACTGAAGATAGTCTCTTTGTCTGCCTCGTTATTGAAATATTCTCCCGTACCGTACACCTCACATCTTTTGATGATGCCGGGTGGAAACATGCGGACACTTTTACGTATGGCGGCAAGCAGTTTCGCAACGGGCTTGTCATCTTCGGATGCCACAATGAGTATGGGGGTATACCCCGGAGTTGCCTCGTAGATTCGGAACAACTCTGTGGAATGGAAGGTGTTGGTGCCTGGCAGAACAGGAACCTTGCTCCCACGGTAATATGTAGTGAGTTTCAAAGGCATGGTCTGCAAATTTAAAAAATAATCTCGTATCTTTGCAAAAATTATTGTTAATGTGTCGATGTGCACATTAGCATATTAGCACATAAAATCATTATGGAAAGTTTCAGTGAATTGATAAAAGCACGCCGCAGCATGCGGAAGTTTACAGAAGAAGAATTGACACAAGAACAAGTCGTTACTTTGATGAAAGCAGCCCTGATGGCACCCACGTCGAAACGCAGCAATGCATGGCAGTTCATAGTGGTGGACGAGAAGGATAAATTGAAGGAATTGTCCTATTGCAAGGAGCAGGCATCGCAGTTTATTGCCGATGCGGCACTGGCAGTAGTGGTTGTTGCCGACCCGCTGGCAAGCGACGTGTGGATAGAAGATGCTTCCATTGCTTCCATCTACCTGCAACTTCAGGCCGAAGATATGGGGCTGGGAAGCTGCTGGGTGCAGGTGCGCGAACGTTTTACGGCTTCCGGTATGCCTTCCGGCGAGTATGTGCACGAGGTGTTGGATATTCCTTTACAGCTGCAGGTGCTTAGTGTTATTGCTATCGGCCATAAGGGGATGGAGCGCAAGCCTTTCAACGAAGACAATCTGCAGTGGGAAAAGATACATATCAATAAGTACGGAGGAAAGTAACAGTGAGTGCAGCAAAAGCAAACAATAACCGTGATACATATAAGGCCACTGCCATCACACTGATTGTATTCGGCATTCTTTACTTGGTGGACAAATTGGTGCATTTTTCTGCAATCGGCTTGCCGTGGGTGATGAATAAGGATAATTTTCTATTGTATACCGCAGTGATTTTTCTGCTGTTCAAGCATGACAAGTCAGTGGGATTGGTATTGATAGGTTTGTGGCTGATATTGAACTTCGGGTTGATAACTGCCTTACTCGGTACGATGTCCGCTTATCTGCTGCCGTTGGCGTTGCTGGTATTAGGGGCTATTCTGTATTGGTTGGCAACAAGATAAGTGTATGGCAGGAAGAAGTATAGAAGATATGTCCATTGCCTTTATCGGTGCCGGAAATCTGGCTACTAATCTGGCAAAGGCTCTTTATCGGAAAGGGTTTCGTATTGTGCAGGTCTACAGCCGTACAAAAGAATCGGCGCAGGAATTGGCACAGACGGTGGAAGCTGCATATACCACGGAGCTGCAGGCGGTTACGAAGGAGGCGCAGCTTTATATCGTTTCGCTGAAGGACGCGGCTTTTGTAGAATTATTACCCCAGATTGTTTCTGGAAAGGAGAATGCTTTATGGGTGCATACAGCCGGCAGTATTCCTATGAATATTTGGCAGGGGCATGTAGTGCGTTATGGAGTGCTTTATCCGATGCAGACTTTCAGTAAGCAGCGTGAAGTGGATTTTGGACAGATACCGTGTTTTGTGGAAAGCAACTCGGAAGAGGATGTGCAGCTTCTGAAGGACATTGCTTCCGCCCTATCGGAAAAAGTGTATGAAGCAAGTTCTGAGCAGCGCAAAAGTTTGCATCTGGCGGCTGTGTTTACGTGCAATTTTACCAATCACATGTATGTGTTGGCTGCTGAACTGCTGAAAAAGTACGGGTTGCCGTTCGAGGCAATGCTCCCCTTGATAGACGAGACGGCCCGCAAGGTGCATGAGCTGGAACCGCTTGCCGCACAGACAGGACCGGCTGTGCGCTATGATGAGAATGTCATTGACGAGCATCTGCGGATGCTTGCCGATGAGCCGCAAATGCTGGAACTATATCGGGAGATTAGCGAGAATATACATCGGTTGGCAATAAGATAACCGGATGCCGATGCTTGCCTCTTTTGAACTAATGTTTTGCTGCATATAGGTATATTATAATGAACAAGAAAAAAGTGCAATGAGTACCATAAACTATGATTTGAAAAAGATAAAAGCCCTTGTTTTTGATGTGGACGGTGTGCTGAGTGCCAATGTTATCCCTATGAGTTCGGAGGGTGAACCTCTGCGTACGGTCAACATAAAGGATGGTTATTCCCTGCATTTAGCTGCTAAGCAAGGGGTGTTGCTGGGTATAATTACGGGTGGACGTACAGAAGCGGTCCGCAAGCGTTTTACTTCTTTAGGTTTTGAGGATGGAAATATCTATATGGGTTCTTCTGTTAAAATCCATGATTACCATGACTTCCGTGACCGTCATGGCTTGAAGGACGAGGAAATATTGTATGTAGGTGATGATATTCCCGACTTGGAGGTGATGCGTGAGTGTGGTTTGCCGTGTTGTCCTAAGGATGCTGTGCCTGAGGTAAAGGCTGTGGCTCGCTATATTTCGTATGCAGAAGGCGGTTATGGCTGTGGTCGCGACATTGTGGAACAGGTATTGAAAGTGCAAGGGCTTTGGATGGCAGATGAAAAAGCTTTTGGTTGGTAGGATGGCAGGCAAATTAATAATTAAAAATTAATAATTAAAGTGAGGCGGCTCGCTTTTGTAATATAGTAGGCTGATGTTGGATAATCTGAAGAAATATAAGGTGATTCTTGCCTCTAACTCTCCGCGAAGGAAAGAATTGCTGGCTGGTTTGGGAGTGGAATATGAAGTAAGAACTTTGTCCGATGTGGACGAGTCTTATCCGGAGACGTTGAAAGGGGCAGATATTCCCCTCTATATATCTAAGGAAAAAGCAGATGCCTATCGGAACATGATGCAGTCGGGCGATCTGATGATTACGGCAGATACCATTGTCTGGCTGGATGGACAAGTTCTCGGAAAACCCAAGAATAGGGAAGAAGCTATGCAGATGTTGCGCGACATGTCCGGACGTACCCATGAAGTGTTTACCGGTGTGTGCATCACTACTACTGAGTGGCAACGCAGTTTTGCAGCGGCAACAGAAGTGCGTTTTGCCAAACTGAACGAAGAAGAAATTGCCTATTATGTGGACAAATACCAACCCATGGATAAAGCCGGAGCTTATGGTGTACAAGAGTGGATTGGATTCATTGGGGTGGAAAACATATCCGGGAGTTACTATAATATAATGGGGCTCCCCGTACAGAGACTGTACAGGGAGTTGTTGGAGATCTAAACCAGATCCATCATTAGAGGGATATCTTTTTCACTGATTCCTTGTCTGACAAGTGTTTCTTTGTCTTTACCGAACATTTCTCTAAAAATCTCCTGCCCGCCATATTCCAAAGCTGCTTTACTGTAAAGTTCTGCAGCTTTTTCTATTTTGCCCGTTCTCCAAGCAACATGTCCGGCATTGAGATAGTCTGCCGCGAGTGGTTTGGAGGCGAGTATCTTTTCGTAATACTTCATTGCTTGCTCATACTTGCCGTTGACAAACGAACACCAGCCTATAGCACGCCATGCTTTGATACAATTGCTTTCGATGAAATCAAGCTTGAAGAAATATTGCAGAGCCTCTTCATATCTTTCCAGTTCGGCAAGGCAGCTTCCGGCGTAGAAAAGGACATTATGGCTTTCCGGCTGGATTGCCTCCACTTTCTTATAGTATTCCAGTGCAGAGGCAAAGTCCCTTATCTGCCGGTAGCACGTAGCGAGATGGCGGATTGTCCAGACATGGTCGGGCTTTAGTACATCGGCTTTCAGGTAGGCGTCTATCGCTTCCTTATACCTCTTTTCCTTTTGCAGGCAATAGCCAGCCTTTTGGAAAATGTCTGCATTTGCATGGTTCAAGGCTATTAATTCCTTATAAAGCTCCAATGCTTCTGCCGGGTGTTCTTTGCGGAAGTGGAAGTCGGCGATGGTAATCAGCAGCTCGGGTTTGCACAGAATCTCTTTGAGTGCTGGGATACGGTGCAGGGCAATCTCCTCCTTGAAGATGTCACGGAACTCGTGTTTGCGCTGGCTTAATTTGAAGAAACGGTATAAGTCGTGGACATACTGGTTGCTGATGACATCCGGTCGTTCGGCATACTGCCGCAAAGCGGAGGATTTGCTTTCGTCCATGAGTGCATCCAGATCCTGAGAAGTCATCTGGCTGAGCATCATCGTACGCTGTGACTGTGGTATATGTGCCATTGTAAAGCAAAGGGAATACTTGTCACTATTGCAGAAGAAACCGGATTGGAGGATAAGGGAGAGGATGGCATTGTCTCCGGTAGGCTTGAATCCGAATTCCTTGATGATGCTGGAGTGATGCATGTCGAACGGATAGAACCAGTTGTACGGTTCCTTAAAGAACGGATAAGTCTTGAGTTGTGCAAACGTACTCATATAGACATCAGCGCCTTCCAGCTGTAATTCGTTCATCTCTCGTATCTTGTCTCCCAGTCCGGAACTTTCAAAAGCTTTTTCCCAATCCGGATTAAGATCGTTTTCCTCAGGGTTCTCTTCAAAACCGAACTTCATGTTACGCATGATGTTCACATTCCTCATCATCTCCGGAATGATTTCTTCACGCATCTTCTTGTCTATCTTTTCCGTTTCCTGGCTACGGAGCAGCTCGATGTAAATACGGTTCAGTTGCTTGCCGAAACTGCTGTCTTCGTTGAGCAGGGAAAGGCGGGCTGTCAATTCGGGATAAAGCGACAGACGGGTGGGATGAAAAAGAAGTGCGAAAGCGATACCTACCAAAGCCCGTTGGTTTACTTGCGTATTTGCATGCGTTACGGCGTCCAGCAACCATGAGAATTTACGGGTATCAAAGCACTCCATCAGACTGAGCATGACGGCACTGGTGAACAGGCACAAATCATTGGTGGGAAGCATTTCTGATTCCAGTAATCCTTTGGCTTGCTGTTCGTCTTCTGCAGACCAGTCGCTGTTGCTCCATGTGGAAAGGAAAAGAACCTGGGCGGTTTGTTCGTGCCGTTGCAGTACGGCGTCCATGCCTTGGTTATCCGGCATCAGCTGACAAACGGCCAGGTCATCAGGGAAAGATTCCAATACCTTCTGCAGTGCGGCAATATTGTATTCTTTGGGGAGGCGTTCCCGGTTATTGCGCAGGGAATGGTAATAGTGCGTGGAAACTCCGTCAAGGAGAGACAGACGTGCCTGGTCAGCGACTTCCCAAGTTTCGGTCAGAATCTGGCGATATAGTTTCTGTCGTTCAGGATCGTCGATTCCCTGGCGCATGTATTGCAGCATGTACTGATAGGATGTCTGAGCTTGTTCCAAGCGGTTGCGGAGTGTCCAGTCACCGCTGTTCCAAAGAAAGGCTTCCAGTTGGGATTGTGCTTCCTTCAGCCGTTGCTGCTTGAGTAGAGTAACGATATGCTGATATTGTTCTTGTATGGCTTGTTCGTTCATAAATCAGTCTCTTTTTGGGTATGTATCTTATAAAACTACAAAAAGGATGCCAAAAAGTTCATAAATTTCCATTTCCCCAGCTCAGAAACGAACTTGCAACTGTGCTTGAAGCAGGTTTGAGTTTTCTCCTTTATGGCGGTTACAGTATGTATACTGGGCTTGCAGACGGCATTTGGGATAGAACCAATACTGTACACCTGCTACATAATTGGTCTGTTTATCGGAAATAGTTTTATTTTTGTTGAAATAGTCATAAGAGGCTATTACGTCAAATTTGGGAAGCACATGGGCAGATACGGTTGCATAGTAACCGTCACTTTTAACGTGTCCGTCTTTTCCGGCCAAGTATTCTGTACGTACATCTACGGATTTTGTTTTGATGGTGGCACCTGCCGACCAGCGGTTTCGGGTGTAATTCTCTCCTATGGCTATGTCTGGATTAATGGAAGAAACGGCTACGGCGCATCCTTTCCCTTTAACAAAGGAACCGCCGACGGACAACCATTTCAATGGATGTACCATAAGGCTGCCTACAATATCTTTCTGATTGTTTTTATCTTTTAGGTTGATGCCTTGTCCGTTCATGATGGCAAGGTTATAAGTCATCAAAGAGTCGAACAAGTCTCCATAAATTAACAATCCCATATCACGACCGCTTGCAGAGCCATACAACGGATCACTGCCATTGATACCGGCCAGGTAATTGACGGCTTGAGAATAACAGTTTATTAATTCGACAAAGCAGGGAGACATCGGGTTCTCAATGGTATACATGGTTTTGAACTGTCCGATACGTGCTGTGAGTTGAGGGAGAAAGCGGTATTCCGTGTAGGCTTCCAGAATTTTTCCGGTATTGGCAAAGCTGTACATGAAGTAAGCCGACCATTTATCGGTGATTTTACCGCGCGCCATAAAGATAACTCTCTTTATATCGAAAGTATTGCTGGTACCTTCGCCCGCATCATCGTATGTATATCCCACTTGGGCATAGCCGGAGAGTGAAATGCGGTCTTTTAAAGTGTTGACTACATCATTCAGACAAGCATCTTGTGCTTTCAGGATGCATGTGGCTGATAAAAGGATGCAGGATAGTAGAATTCGTCTCATTATAGGGATGGATAGTAGTAAAAAAGGCAACCCTTTTTTCAAAGAGCTGCCTTTGGGTGTTATTTTGCTTGTTTTTATTCGTTGATAGCAGCGATACCCGGAAGGATTTTTCCTTCGATTGCTTCAAGCAATGCACCGCCACCGGTAGATACGTAAGACACGCCGCTTGCCAAGCCGAACTTGTTGACACAAGCTACAGAATCACCGCCACCTACGAGTGAGAAAGCACCGTTCTTGGTAGCTTCTACGATAGCTTCGCCTACAGCGCGTGAACCGTGAGTGAAGTTCTCGAATTCGAATACACCCGTCGGACCGTTCCAAAGGATAGTCTTGGAGTTCTTGATGACATCTGCAAAGATCTTTTCAGTCTCAGGACCGATATCAAGACCTTCCCAGCCATCAGGAATTTCGTCAACCGGGCAGAACTTGGTGTTGGCATCGTTGGAGAAAGAATCGGCAATCTTGGCATCAACAGCCAAAACAAGGTTTACGCCTTTTTCTTTTGCTTTCTTCACCAGGTCAAGAGCCAAATCCAGTTTGTCATCTTCGCAGATAGAAATACCGATTTTGCCGCCCATGGCTTTGGTGAAAGTATAAGTCATACCGCCGGCAATAATCAGGTTGTCTACCTTGTTCAGCAGGTTTTCAATGATTTCAATCTTGGAAGAAACTTTGGAACCACCCATGATGGCAGTAAACGGACGTTGGATATCGTTCAAAACTTTATCAACAGCCTTTACTTCTTTTTCCATCAGGTAACCGAACATTTTGTTGTCCTTGTCGAAATATTTAGCGATCAATGCAGTAGAAGCGTGTGCACGGTGAGCGGTACCGAAAGCGTCGTTTACATAGCAATCTGCATAAGAAGCCAATTTCTTGGTGAATTCTTTCTGGCTTTCCTTAACAGCAGCTTTGGCAGCCTTCTTTTCTTCGTCTGTAGCATCTTCAGCCAAACCGCGGGCTTTGCCTTCCTCTTCAGCGTAGAAACGGAGGTTCTCGAGCAACAACACTTCACCCGGTTGCAGAGCAGCAGCCTTTACGGCAGCTTCTTCGCCCATACAGTCGTTAGCAAATTGCACCTCAACACCCAACAACTCTTCGAGATGCTTCAGAATGTGCTTCAAGGAGAACTTGTCAGCCGGGCCTTTCGGACGACCGAGGTGAGAACCGATAATTACACTACCGCCATCGGCCAAAATCTTCTTCAATGTAGGAAGAGCGGCACGCATACGGGTATCATCTGTAATGTTGAAGTTTTCGTCCAAGGGTACGTTGAAGTCCACACGAACGAATGCCTTTTTTCCGGCAAAGTTAAATTGATCAATTGTCATAATACTCTATTTTATTTAAAAGTGTTACTAATTTCTTTTTAGTGAGCGCAAAGTTAGCATTTATTTCTTTTTTTTGCTATGAAACCGTTGTTTATTCTTTGTCTTTGCCGCTCTCTTTGCTAACTTTATATTTCTGGCAGTAATATTTGCACATTAATTGCAAACCGCAGGTATCACATTGTGGAGTACGTGCCTGGCATACATAGCGACCGTGCAGGATAAGCCAGTGGTGAGCTATGGGGATGTCTGTTTCCGGTATATGTTTTACCAATTCTTTTTCGACACTGAACGGAGTTGTACATTTATCTGATACGAGACCCAGGCGATGGCTGACGCGGAACACGTGTGTGTCTACTGCCATAGCCGCTTTATTGAAAACAACGGATTGGATGACATTGGCTGTTTTGCGGCCTACGCCGGGCAGTTTTACCAGTTCTTCAAGGGTATCGGGTACCTCACTGTTGAATTCTTTCACCAACATCTGTGCCATGCCTACAAGATGTTTAGCTTTGTTGTTGGGATAGGAGACGCTGCGGATATACTCGTATACCACGTCGGGAGTAGTAGCGGCGAGTGCTTCGGGAGTAGGGAAGTCCCGGTAAAGGGCGGGGGTAATCATATTGACGCGTTTGTCCGTACATTGTGCAGAGAGAATAACTGCTATCAACAGCTCGAACGGATTGTCATAATGCAACTCTGTTTCGGCTACGGGAACGTTCTCCCTAAACCAAGCAAGGATTTTTTCATAACGCTCTTTCTTTCTCATCTTAATTTGTTTTTATGATAGTGAGGAGATACTTTCAGATTGAAATAGAAGATGGAGATAACCGTGAGGCAGGCTCCGAAAAAATATGCCATATCGAATGAGGTAATCTGTGCGATATAACCTCCTGCTGTCAGACCTATACCAATGCCTACATCCCATGAAGTCAGGTAGGTAGAGGTGGCTGTTCCGCGCTGGTTGTTGGGGGCCAGGTTTACGAACAGCGTATTGAAGGCGGGGAACATCGTCCCGAAGCCTACTCCCAATAGGAGGGCAACCATAAAAAACAATATGTTTGTCAGTTCCGGGACGGTCTTCATCAGTAGTCCGCAAGCGGACAATATGAAGAAACAGCTACATACCAGATATAGTCCTAAAGTTATGACTTGGGTGATACGTCCTTTATCCACTTGTTTGCCGGAGAACATACGGGACACTGCCATGCCGACGGCCATAAAAGTAAAAAACAATCCGGAATTCAAGGTAATTCCTATTTCTTTGGCATACATGGCTACATAAGTGCTTGTCATGCCATATGGTATGGAGAGCAATAGCAGTGCGATTCCTGCCGGGATACCTTTCAGCAGCACAAAGCGGTCCAATGAGATAGGTTCTCGTTTGACTGGTTGTTTGGGTGGGGTCTTGACGAGGCATGCGGCAACAAAACCGATAGTTCCTGATATGAGCGAGCAGGCAAAAATCGTTTCAAAGGAATATATGTCATGCATGAAAAGACCAATCATCGGGCCGAAGCTCATGGCTGTATTGTTCATCAGTCCATAATATCCTACGGCTTCGCCGCGACGGGACGAAGGGGTAATGTCAATCACAATTGTATTTCCCGCTACGGTCACCATTCCAAATGCAAGGCCGTGGACAACCCGCAACATGATGAATAAAGATAGGACTCCCGCTAACATGTAACCTGCGAAAATGGTGATAAAGATGAAGTATGCCACCAGATAAAGAGGCTTGCGGGCTAGCGTGTCGAGCAGGTATCCCGAAAACGGGCGTATGCAGAGCGAGGCAATGGTGTAGCATGACAAGATGACACCTACTGCTGCATTTCCGGTATGGAATACCTCAGTCAGGTAGAATGGAAGAACCGGTAGTATCAGATAAAAGGCAAAATACAAAAGGAAATTGGCAGCCAGGATAAGGCAATAGCCGGAAGTTACAAGTTTGTCTTTTGCCATAGCGAAAAATAGTGGTTAGCGATGAGTGGTTAGCGATGAGTGATTAATGATATGCTGAAAATGCGCAACTTATTAATCACTAATCACTAGCCGTTATTCACTATATTTAGTAAGCGCTCTCGAATTCTTTCAGGAAGCGTGTGTCATTTTCAGAGAACATACGAAGGTCTTTCACCTGGTATTTCAAGTTGGTGATGCGTTCTATACCCATACCCAGGGCATACCCGCTATACACTTTACTGTCTATTCCGTTCAGCTCCAATACATTCGGATCTACCATACCGCATCCCAGAATTTCTACCCAACCCGTATGTTTGCAGAAAGGACAACCCTTGCCGCCGCAGATGTTACAGCTGATGTCCATTTCGGCACTCGGCTCGGTGAAGGGGAAGTAGGAAGGACGCAGACGAATCTTGGTGTCACTGCCGAACATCTCTTGAGCAAAGAGCAATAAGGCCTGCTTCAAGTCAGTGAAAGACACATTGCGGTCTACGTATAAGGCTTCTACCTGATGGAAGAATGCGTGTGCACGGTAGCTGATGGCTTCATTACGGTATACACGTCCCGGACAAAGCACGCGGATAGGAGGCTGTGTAGTCTCCATAACACGGCTTTGCACGCTGGATGTGTGTGTGCGAAGAATGATGCTGTGCGATACGTTTTCTGTATCATTTTCGATGAAGAATGTATCCTGCATGTCGCGTGCCGGATGGTCTTCGGCAAAATTCATGGAGGAGAATACGTGCCAGTCGTCTTCCATTTCCGGTCCATCGGCGATATTGAATCCCATACGGGCAAATATATCGATGATTTCGTTTCTCACGATGGAGAGCGGATGGCGGGTTCCTAATTCTATCGGGTAGGCTGAACGGGTCAAGTCAATATCGTCACAGCCGGTATCTTGGCTTTCGAACTGTTCTTTCAAAGCGGCAATCTTTTCTTGTGCTTTGTTTTTCAGTTCGTTCAAGCGCATACCCACCTCTTTTTTCTGTTCGGCGGCTACATTGCGGAAATCTGCCATCAAGTCATTGATGGCTCCTTTTTTACTGAGGTACTTGATGCGGAGTGCCTCTAATTCCTCGGCGTTAGCGGCTTTCAGCGCCTCTACTTCCTGCAGAAGCTGATTGATTTTAGCTATCATATCGTTGTTATCTTATTTATTTTCTAAGTTAAAAACGGTGCAAAGATACAATATTATCATTGTTTTGCCTCCACTTGGGGAAGATAATTTGGTATCAGTGGTACAAAATTTTATGTGAAGAAGAAATGATAGAGGATGGGAGAAAAAATGATATATATGTAAAAGTCTTCATATTGTTTATGGAAAAAACATAAATGAGCGTTGTTTAGTGACTTTTAAAATATACTTTTCGTATCTTTGCGCCCCGTTTACTGTTCTATGGAGGTAGAACAAACTGGCGGTTGGTATTTATTAACATACGTCAAAGAGAGAGAGTTAACGGAGTAATTGTTGCATTAAAGTTAGAGTTTGAATTGATGAAATTGAAGACAATCCTGCCAGTCGTGGCAGTTGCGGGAGTACTCATGTGTGAGCCTGCCGTATTGTTGCA
Source organism: Bacteroides sp. AR20 (assembly GCF_964250605.1). Classification (NCBI taxonomy): domain Bacteria; kingdom Pseudomonadati; phylum Bacteroidota; class Bacteroidia; order Bacteroidales; family Bacteroidaceae; genus Bacteroides; species Bacteroides sp. AR20. The sequence continues at coordinate 45,851 of NZ_CAXUGK010000028.1, forward strand.
TGCCGGTACATCTGATTTTGCTTCTCCCGAAGCTATGGGATGGTTCCGTAAGAAAAAGAAGAGTGAAACCAAGGACAGCGTTCAATCCAAGAGCGACTACGAAAAATTGACTGGTTCCGATGCTATTGCCCGCAAGGGAATGTTCAATGTTTACCAGAAGAAGAGCGATTATTACTTTGAAGTGCCGGCAAGGCTGTTGGGACGTGATATGCTGGTAGTAAATAAATTACAACGTGTGCCTTCCGAACTGAATGAGGCAGGTGTGAACCGTGGTACGAATTACGAAAATCAGATGGTGCGTTTTGAATTGGACAAGGCTGCCAACAAGCTGTTGGTACGTCAGAGCCGTCCTCTTCCGTTGGCGCCGGATGAGGATGCCATACGGCAGTCCGTACTGGATAATTATATTTCTCCGCTGATAGCCGGTTTCAAGATTGAGGCATTCAATAATGACTCTACCATGATAGTGGTCAAGGTCAACGATATTTATGATGGTACAGAGACGAGTATCAATAATGTCTTTACGAATATCAACCTGGGAACTTCGGCCATCAAGAATCTCTCCCGCATTTTATCTATCAAAGCTTTTGAGAACAATGTGGTAGCCACTTCCGAGTTGACAACTAAGGTGACCGAGGGAACAACGACTGTGTTTGTTACGGTCGAAGTCAGTTCCTCTCTGTTGCTGTTGCCGGAGAAACCTATGATGGGACGTCTGGATAGTCCGCGCGTAGGTTACTTTACCAATCCGTTGTTGAATTACAGTGACGGTCAGCAGCGTGTAGACAAGAAACCCTTCATCACCCGCTGGCGTCTGGAACCGAAACCGGAAGACCGGGAGCGTTACCTTCGCGGTGAATTGGTGGAACCGGCCAAGCCGATTGTGTTCTACATCGAGAACTCCACTCCCCGTCGTTGGCGGAAATATATCAAGCAGGGAATCGAGGATTGGCAGGCTGCTTTTGAACGTGCCGGATTCAAGAATGCTATCATAGCCAAGGAACTGACGGACAGCATGAATGTGGATAAGGATGACGTGAACTACTCCGTGCTGACCTACGCCGCCTCCACCAAAGCCAATGCCATGGGCCCCTCTATCCTCGACCCCCGTTCGGGCGAGATATTGGAAGCGGACATCATGTGGTGGCATAATGTGCTGGGCATGCTCCAGGAATGGATTACAGTGCAAACCGGTGTCGTACGTCCCGAAGCAAGAGGAGTAAGGCTGCCGGATGAGCTGATGGGCGATGCCATGCGCTTTGTGGCATGCCACGAGGTGGGGCACTCGTTGGGCTTGCGCCACAATATGATTGCTTCCTGGACTTTTCCGACAGATTCCCTGCGTTCCAAAACATTTACGGATCGTATGAATACCACTTCCTCCTCTATCATGGACTATGCACGTTTCAACTATGTGGCACAGCCGGGTGACGGTGTTACGGCGCTTTCTCCCCATATCGGTCCGTATGATATGTTTGCCATAGAATACGGCTATCGTTGGTATGGTAAAGAAACCCCAGAGGCAGAGAAGGACTTGCTTGCCGACTTCCTGAGCCGTCATACAGACCGTTTATATAAATATAGTGAGGCGCAGGATGTACGTGATGCCGTAGACCCGCGTGCGCAGAATGAAGATTTGGGCGATGATGCTGTCCGCTCATCTCTGCTGGGTATTGAGAACTTGAAGCGTATTGTTCCTCAAATCATCCAATGGACTACTACTGGCGAGAAAGGACAGACTTATGAAGAAGCTTCCCGCCTATACTATGCGGTTATCAACCAATGGAACAATTACCTCTATCATGTATTGGCAAACATCGGTGGTATCTATATAGAAAACACCGTTGTGGGCGACGGACAGAAAACCTATACTTTCGTAGAAAAAGAAAAGCAGCAAGCCGCCCTGAAGTTTCTGCTGGACGAAGTGCTGACCTATCCCAAATGGCTGTTCGACACGGAAGTTGGAGAGTACACTTACTTGCTGCGCAACACTCCACTGAGCGTAGTGGAGAATGCACCGACACAAGTGTTGAAGAATGCCCAATCCTATATCCTTTGGGATTTGCTGGGCAACAACCGCCTGATGCGTATGTTGGAGAACGAATCGGTGAACGGCAAAAAGGCTTTCACGGTGGTAGAGCTGATGGATGGCCTGCATCGCAACATCTTTGCCACTACGGAACGCGGTGCCTTGCCGGACGTCATGACACGCGCCTTGCAGAAGAACTTCGTAGATGCACTGATTACAGCAGCTGCCGAAAGCGAAGGAGTGAAAATAAACAAAAAACTGATGGACAACCACTTCTTGCTGGACCATCAGACTGCCCTTTGCAGCTGTGACGAGCATGCCGGTAAGACTTTGGATGCCGACCGTATGGGTGCACACCGCGAACTGAACTTCTACGGTTCGCAGATAAACCGCGTATCTGATGTCATCTCCGTGAAGCGTGGTGAGTTGCTTCGCATCAAAGAATTGCTCCAAAATCGTCTGGGTGCATCGGATATAGCCACTAAATATCATTATAAGGATTTGATTTTGCGTATCAATACTGCATTAGGAGTAAAGTGATTTTTCTTTTCAATAGAGTATTAATTAATTTTATATGTAACGCATGAAAAAACGTGTATTAATCGTTTTGCTATGCTTTGTAGGAGCTTTGTCATCTGCTTTTGCTGCAGAGAAAAAAGTCCAGGGCGTAGTAATATCTTCAGAGGATAACCTACCGCTTATCGGTGCTTCCGTTTATGTGACTGCGGAAGACTTGAAAAAGGCGGGGAGTGCTCAGACTACAATGGGGGTCATCACTGATGTGGATGGTCAGTTCTCTATCGCTATACCTGCGGGGATAACCCGTTTCTTTTGTAGCTACGTGGGATATGACGTATTGGAAGTGAAGCTTGTTCCGGGAAAGGAACATTATGAAATAACACTTCATGCATCTTCCCAAATGCTCGATGCCGTTGTTGTGACGGGTTACCAGACAGTGGAGCGCCGCAAGCTGACGGCAGCGGTATCCAAACTGGATATATCGGACGAGACCATCGGTGCAGTAAAAAGTATCGACCAGGCACTTGCCGGACAAATTGCCGGACTTTCTGTCAGCCCGACTTCCGGTGCTCCGGGTGCTCCGGCAAAGATACGCATTCGCGGTACTGCTTCATTGAATGGTACACAAGACCCTTTGTGGGTGCTGGACGGCATTCCTTTGGAGGGAACGGATGTTCCCGAACCGGATGAGCTGAATGACATCACCAACATGAAGCAATCTTCCATTGCAGGCCTGAATCCGGCAGATATTGAGAATATCACCATCCTGAAGGATGCGGCAGCCACTGCCATCTATGGTGCGAGGGCAGCCAATGGCGTCATTGTGATTACAACAAAGAAGGGTAAGGTCGGTAAACCGGTTATCAATTTCTCGTCCCGGTTTACCTATACTCCTACATTGAGCCTTGACCGGTTGAACTTGCTGAACTCAGCGGAGAAAGTAGGATTGGAAATGGATATGATCCGTAATAACTATTCTCCGGACAATCATAAAGGAGGCGTATATAATATTCTTTCCAATTACAATGAGTTGTCTGCTTTTCAGAATGGAGGATGGGATGCCTTGAGCAGTGATACACAAGCTGCCATCAACCGTTTGAAGAGTGTTAATACAAACTGGGGAGATATCCTTTTCCGCGATGCTTTCAGCCAGGAATATAACTTGAGCCTTTCCGGCGGTACGGAAAGGGTTACGTATTATACCTCTTTCGGCTATTATAAAGAGGATGGAAATGTGGACGGTGTGGGTATGGACCGTTTCAACTTGGTAGGAAAGACTTCCTATAAGGTGAACAGTATACTGAAAGTGGGTGCCTCCATGTTTGCCAACCGTCGCAAAAATACCAATTATCTGACAGATGCATACGGTATGTCGAATCCCGTGTTCTATTCACGCAAGGCTAATCCGTATTTTGAACTTTATGACAAGAATGGCAACTATAATTACGACTACGATATTCAGAACAACACTGATAAGGATTTAGGATTCAACATCTTTGAAGAACGGCAGAACACGTCTAATGAAAGCGTGGTGAATTCTTTTTCATCTATATTTGATGCGGAGTTACGGTTCAATGACAAGTGGAAGCTGACTTCCCAGTTTGGCTATCAGTTGGAAAAAACTTCCAGAGAAGAAATAGCGGACTGGGAAAGCTATGCCATGCGCTATTACTATAAGTTGAGCGAATACTCCCAAGGTGGAGAAACCAAACACTTTCTGCCCGAAGGAGGTATGCAGAAGTCTTATGAAAACTCCAATTCACAGATTACTTGGAAGGCGATGGGAGAATATCGCGACAGCTTCAATGATATTCATGAACTGGAAGTGATGGCAGGTACCGAACTGCGCAAGACTTGGTACGAAACCTTGTTCTCGGCAGGGTATGGCTTCGACCGCAAGACGTTGACCACCAAGCCGGTGATTTTCCCCAACGAAAGTTACGCCACGTCTTTCCCGCTCCATCAGACGACGTATAAGGAGAATGCTTATGTGTCTTTCTACTCTACGGCCTCCTACTCTTTATTGAATCGCTACACGGTGGGAGGAAGTATCCGTTTTGACGGTTCCGATCTTTTCGGTGTGGATAAGAAGTACCGCTATCTTCCTCTTTATTCTGTCAGTGCCTTGTGGCGTCTGTCACAAGAACCGTTTATGCAGCAGGCCAAGTGGGTAGATAACCTGGTGTTCCGTGCATCTTACGGTCTGCAGGGAAATATTGACAAGAATACTTCTCCGTTCTTGTTGGGTACATATCGGTCGGAGAGTATTTTGCCCGGAGTATCGGAAGATGTAATTATCATTAATTCCGCTCCCAACAAGAAGTTGCGTTGGGAAAAGACGCAGTCTGTCAATGCCGGCTTTGATTTTTCTGTATTGAACCAGGCTATCAATCTGAGCGTGGACTATTATTACCGTAAGGGTACCGATTTGATAGCTTTGCGCATGCTTCCTCTGGAGACGGGCTTTACTTCAATGAACGTCAACTGGGCAAGTATGGAGAACAAAGGTGTGGAAATCAGCTTGTCTACCCGTAACATAACGACAAAAAACTTCTCCTGGTACACAAATTTCAATTTTGCCTATAACGGTAATAAGGTATTGCAGGAAAACATACCGGAGCAGCAGACCACTCCGGGACGTGAAGGCTATCCTGTAGGGGCAATTTTCGCACTGAAGACTGCGGGAGTGAATAAGGAAACCGGTAATATGATGTTCTATAATCCGGAGGGAGAGAAAGTGACCTTGAAGGAGCTTTACCGCCTGAAGGACGAGTGGGGGATAGGTATTGCCTCTTCCGATGTAACTGCAGCCGAAGAGAGAACCTTTTATTCGTATATCGGGAGTAGCGATGCTCCTTATACGGGAGGTTTGATTAATACCTTCAGCTATAAAAACTGGGAGCTGAATGTCAATTTCTCTTTGACGTTTGGCGGGTACGTACGTACGCAACCCTCTTATGACATCATCAATCCGGATTATGGCAAGAACTATAATGCGGATGTGCTGAACCGCTGGACTCCGGAAAACCCGAATGCGGAGCTTCCGGCATTTATGCTGAGTGCTTCCAACCCGGAAGAGTACTCCTGGTATGATTCTAAAACCATCTGGAGAGATTTGGATATCTGGGTGAAGAAGCTGAACTACGTACGTTTGCAGAATCTGCGTCTGGGTTACCGTATCCCTGAGCTCCTGACAAAGCGTTTGGGAATGAACTCGGCAACGGTATCTATTGAAGGACGTAATCTCTTCGTGTTTGGTTCGGGATATAATAACTACATGGATCCGGAGTCGATGTACAATCCTTATGCAACTCCCGTACCCAAGTCGGTTACATTCAGTTTGAACTTGAATTTCTAACTTCAAAAGCAGAAAGAAAATGAAGAAAACAATAAGTCTGATGATAATGGCCTGCATGCTTCTGCTTGCGGCATGCGACAACTATCTGGATATACAGCCTACCGGTAGTGTCATTCCCAATTCTTTGGCTGAGTATAGAGCGTTGCTTGCCCGTTCTTATAAGGACGTGAGTAAATTCAGTGACCGGGGAATGGCTTGTTTCCGTTCCGACGAGATGCAGGTTCGGGATAATGAATATGACCAAAATTATTATATGGATATAGAGCGCTGGAACGACCTTGCTCCCAATGCCTATACCTCATCGTTTGAATGGGCCAAGTATTACAATGTGCTTTTTATTGCCAATCACGTTATTGAGAGCAGAAGTGATATTAAGGAAGGCACTGAGGAAGAGATAAATCAGCTTGTAGGAGAAGCGTATATGCTCCGTGCTTATGTACATTTCTTATTGGTAAATCTTTATGGACAGCCCTATACTAAGGAGGGAGCCTTGGATACCAAATCGGTACCGCTGAAATTGGATACGGATTTAGAGAAAGTCCTGAAACGCAATACGGTGGAAGAAGTTTATACTTCCATCCAAGCAGATATTGACGAGGCACGCAAACTGGTCATGAAGGCAGAATGGGAACAGAGATATTCATATCGTTTCAATGCGGCTTCGGTAGAGGCGTTTCAATCACGCGTATCCCTTTATAAGGGCGAGTGGCAGGCGGCTTGGGATGCTGCTGAGGCAGTGCTTGCCGTGAAGTCTGTATTGGTAGATTTGAATGATGCCGCTGCAACTCTTCCTAACAGTTATAATTCCGTGGAAAATATTACTCCACTGGAGACACCCCTGAGCAGTACAATCAATGGGGCTGCTCTGGCTACTCCGGTTTTTCTCTCCCTTTATGCTGAGAACGACCTTCGGCTGGACAAATATTTTGCTGAAACGGATGAAAAAGGTTTCCGGAAGAATAAGAAGGCGGGAAGCAATAACTACTTGTGTACTTTCCGTGTGGGTGAAATATATCTGACGGCTGCTGAGGCTGCTGCCCGACTTGGAGAACTGTCTCAAGCACGTACTCGCCTGCTGGAACTGATGCGGAAACGTTATGCACCGGAGGCCTACGAAGCGAAATCCGTTGTTGTCAATGCCATGGATAAGGAAGCGTTGGTACAGGAAATATTAGATGAACGTGCCCGTGAACTTGCTTTTGAAGGACATCGCTGGTTTGACCTTCGTCGTTCCACCCGTCCGCGTTTGGAGAAAGTGCTTGATGGTACGCGTTATGTACTCGAAGAGAATGATGCCCGCTATACATTGGCCATTCCGAAAGAAGCCATAGAAGCCAATCCGGGATTGCTGAACTGATAAAGATAAAACTCCCCGATTCTGTATTGACGAGAATCGGGGAGTTTTGTCTTTATGTGGATTGGATATGTATTTTTTACGTACCTTTGCACCGTTTTTTGTAATAGACAGTATAAGATGATACAGAATCAGAGACCTCCTATCCGTAGAATTGCTTTTCCTATTCTTATAGCATTGAGTATTTCGCATTGTTTGAACGATATGCTGCAATCGGTTATTTCGGCAGTATACCCTTTGTTCAAGGAGGATTTATCCTTGAGTTTTGCCCAGATTGGTCTGATTACGTTGGTGTATCAGATGTCGGCGTCCGTGTTTCAGCCTCTAATGGGATTGTTCTTTGATAAGCGCCCCATTGCCTGGTCATTGCCGATAGGTATGGGCTTTACTTTGGTCGGTATCATGAATCTGGCTTTTGCTACTAATCTGTATTGGTTGCTGGCTTCGGTATTCATTGTGGGTATCGGTTCGTCTGTACTCCATCCGGAGGCGTCACGTATTACTTTTCTGGCTTCCGGCGGAAAACGCGGACTGGCGCAGTCTCTATTTCAGGTGGGCGGGAATTTGGGTGGCTCGCTTGGACCGTTACTGGTGGCTTTGCTGGTAGCTCCTTACGGGAGGCATCACATTGCCTTGTTCATGGTTTTTGCCTTGATTGCCATCGTGGTGATGATTCCTATATGTCGTTGGTTCCGTTCCTACTTGAACCACATCAAGAAACGCCCGATGCTTGTGGCAGGAAAGATAGAACGCCCTCTTTCCTCAAAGATGACGGTGTTTGCCATAAGTATTCTGCTGATACTTATCTTCTCCAAATATATCTATATGGCAAGTTTGACGAGTTACTATACATTCTATCTGATCCATAAATTTGGTGTTACTGTTCAGGCTTCACAGCTTTTCTTGTTTGTCTTCCTGGTAGCCACTGCCATCGGAACATTGGTGGGAGGTCCCGTAGGTGACAGGGTAGGACGTAAATATGTCATCTGGGCTTCCATTCTTGGAACGGCTCCATTTAGTATGATGATGCCTCACGTAGGGCTTGCATGGACAGTAGTGCTGAGCTTCTGTGTCGGTCTGATGCTTTCTTCCGCTTTTCCTGCCATATTGCTGTACGCCCAGGAATTGCTACCCAATAAGCTGGGTTTGATTTCCGGGTTGTTTTTTGGTTTCGCTTTTGGAATTGCCGGTATCGCTTCGACTGTATTGGGAGGTATGGCAGATAAGTATGGTATAGAGGCTGTTTATAATGTATGTGCCTTTATGCCTTTACTGGGGTTGGTGGCTTGCTTTCTGCCTAATTTGAAAAAGAGATAGAGATTTTTTATTCCCATTGTCAGCCATACGGAGAGAACGAAAGGTGCGGTCAATGTAATAATTCCCCAATTCATTCCCACAATTTGCAATACAACAGAGAGTAAAACGGAACATGCAGCCCATATACAGCTCATCCAGCTTTTACCTCCTAAAGCAAGGGCACACAATACGCCATTATATCCCATCAGACCCATATTCAAAGCTTCGGAATCCACTCCCAATAATGTGGCTAGGAGGAGGGGGAGAAGTGCTCCCAATATGGTATATACTGCTGCATTCCGGGAATTCACGAGAATGCCTGCAAGGAAAAATAGTCCGGTCATCATGTTTCCTTGAAACATCACCTGGCCTATGCCCATACTGAAACATTGTAAGTAATTTATGGAGGAAGAAGCGGGTGTTTCTGTATCAGAGACGAGTAGCATGTCAGGCATCAGCCAACTGCACAATCCCAGCAGCATCCATACAGAAAGGATAAAAGGGGTAGTGAATCCGGGCAACACGCGTTGCATGTTGAAAAACCGTGCAATGTAGGTAGATGCACACGAGGCAATAGCCATCAGCATCAAGGAACTTACAGTCAGAAGCATAAAGACCCCTACGGCTATTCCTACCAGTGTACCGTTAAAACCATATAATCCATTTTTTATATCATCACAGTCATATCCTGAGATACGGGCTGTCAACGTACTTATTATGTTGCCACTTACAGCCAATAGGCCCATTTGCCATGAATTCAAAAAGATTCCAATCAACATCAATAATCCGGACAATGCATTGTTTTGGAACATGACTTGCCCTATGCCACGTCCTAAAATAAGTAATGACTTGCGTGTAAAAGCTTCTTTCATGAGTTGTCGAATGAAAATGGACTATATGTAAATTTATAGCTCGTTAATGCGTACAAAAAAAACGATTAGACTAATCTAACCGTTTTAATTTTCGTGGAGCGTATGAGACTCGAACTCATCACCTCGACACTGCCAGTGTCGCGCTCTAGCCAGATGAGCTAACGCCCCGTTGCCAACGTTTGCAGGCTTGCTTTCGTTTTTGATGGTGCAAATATAATGCATTATTCTGAAATAATTGCTATGTTTGCGAAAGAATTTGAAAAAATAAGTTATGCTGATATATAATACCACTTATCATGTAGAGGAAGGAGAAGACAAAAACTTCCTGATATGGATGCAGGAACACTATCTTCCCGAGGTAGAAAAGAACGGAACATTGTATGCTCCACGTATAGCCCGTATCTTGAGTCATATTGAAGAAGGAAGCATCTGCTATTCTGTTCAGTTTGAGGTAGAAAACTCTGCCAAACTGCATCGTTGGTATCAAGAGCAAGGAGTGAAACTGAACGAGGAATTACTGAATATCTTTAAAGATAAAGTGATTGGCTTTCCTACATTGATGGAGGTAATAGTGTGATACAACCGGTCAAAGAGAAAATAATATTGGGTATAGACCCTGGTACCACCATTATGGGGTATGGAGTATTGCGTGTGGCAGGTGTCAAGCCGGAAATGATAGCCATGGGAATTATCGACCTCCGCAAATTTGGAGACCACTATCTGAAGTTACGTCATATTCATGAACGGGTACTGAGTATCATAGAGAGTTATTTGCCTGACGAGCTCGCTATTGAGGCCCCTTTCTTCGGAAAGAATGTACAGTCCATGTTGAAGTTGGGGCGTGCGCAAGGCGTAGCAATGGCAGCTGCTTTGAGCAGGGATATTCCCATTACGGAATATGCTCCTTTAAAAATAAAGATGGCCATCACCGGAAACGGACAGGCATCCAAGGAACAGGTGGCGGACATGTTGCAGCGTATGCTGCATTTTCCTAAAGAGGATATGCCTACTTTTATGGATGCAACGGACGGGCTTGCTGCTGCCTATTGTCACTTTCTGCAGATGGGGCGTCCCACGGTGGAGAAAGGCTATCATGGCTGGAAAGACTTTATTGCCAAAAATCCGGATAAGGTGAAGAAGTGATAAGAATTGAAATGTAGAATCTAAAAATAATATCATGAAATTGAATGAACTTGCTATCATTGGAGTGGCTGCAACGACGGTTGTAAGCTGCACTCCCGCGAAGACGGAGTATGCTTCGTACGAACTTTACCCTGTCCGTTCGGGTAGTCTGACAGAGATGGAATATACACCTGCTGCCACGCAATTCACATTGTGGGCACCTACGGCGGATGAAGTTCGCCTGATGTTGTTCGAAGCAGGAGACGGAGGGCATGCCTATGAAACTATTTCAATGGAATCCTCTGAAGAAGGAACTTGGAAAACTAAAGTTGAAAAGGACTTGATAGGTAAATTCTACACATTCAATGTGAAAATCAATGATAAGTGGTTGGGGGACACTCCGGGTATCAATGCCAAAGCTGTAGGGGTGAATGGAAAGCGTGCCGCCATCATCGACATGAAATCCACGGACCCCGAAGGATGGGCAGATGATAAACGTCCGGCATTGGCCTCTCCTGCCGATGTGATTCTTTATGAAATGCACCATCGTGATATGTCCATCGACCCGTCGTCGGGTATTGAGCATAAAGGAAAGTTCCTGGCATTGACAGAACAAGGAACGGTAAGTCCCGACAAGCTGGCAACCGGCATTGACCATCTGAAAGAATTGGGAGTGACACATGTACATCTTCTTCCGTCTTATGACTATGCCTCCGTTGATGAGACAAGGCTGGACGAGAACAAGTATAATTGGGGATATGATCCGCAGAACTACAATGTGCCTGACGGCTCTTATTCTACCGACCCCTACAAACCGGATGTTCGTATCCGGGAATTCAAGCAGATGGTGCAGGCTCTGCACAAAGCAGGTATCCGTGTTGTTCTGGATGTGGTGTATAACCATACTTTCAATACATCCGACAGTAATTTTGAACGTACAGTGCCGGGATACTTTTACCGTCAGCGACCGGACGGAACGTATGCAGACGGTTCGGCTTGTGGCAATGAAACTGCCAGCAACCGTCCGATGATGCGTAAATACATGATAGAGTCTGTATTACATTGGATTAATGAATATCACATTGACGGATTCCGTTTTGACTTGATGGGTATCCATGACATCGAGACAATGAACGAAATCCGTAAGGCGGCAACGTCTGTAGATCCGACTATATTTATATATGGTGAAGGATGGGCGGCATCGGCTCCACAGATGGCGGAAGATTCTCTGGCAATGAAAGCCAATACTTATAAGATGCCGGGTGTTGCTGCTTTCTCTGACGAAATGCGTGATGCTTTGCGCGGTCCGTTCAATGACAATCATCAAGGTGCTTTCCTTGCCGGATTGCCGGGAGGAGAGGAGAGCATAAAGTTTGGTATTGTAGGAGCCATCAGGCATCCGCAAGTAAATAATGACTCTGTGAATTATAGTAAGGCTCCGTGGGCGGAACAACCTACACAGATGATCAGCTATGTTTCCTGCCATGATGATATGTGCTTGGTGGATAGGCTGAAAGCAAGTATCCCGGGTATTACTCCCGTAGAATTGGCAAAGCTTGACAAACTGGCGCAAACAGCCGTATTCACTTCCCAAGGTGTACCGTTTATTTATGCCGGTGAGGAAGTGATGCGTGACAAGAAGGGAGTACACAATAGTTTTGAGAGTCCCGATTCCATCAATGCGATTGATTGGAGACGAAAGGCGGAGCATGCAGATGTATTTGCTTATTATAAAGGTTTGATACAGCTTCGTAAGAAGCATCCGGCTTTCCGTATGGGTGATGCGGATTTGGTGCGTAAGCATTTGGAATTTCTACCGGTTGACGGCAGCAATGTGGTGGTTTACCGTCTGAAAGAAAATGCCAACGGTGATGCATGGGGAGATATTATAGTAGTCTTGAATGCCCGTAAGGAGCCTGCCAAACTTACCGTACCCGAAGGTAAATATACAGTGGTCTGCAAGGATGGCTTTATCAATGAACAAGGTTTGGGCACACTGTACGGCCCCGAAGTTGTTGTTCCGGCCCAATCGGCACTGATTATGTATAAATGATGATTGGATGATGCAGCAACATACAATACACATAGCGGGGGGCGTAGTACGCAACCCGCTTGTTCGTTTGACAGAGCCTGTCACTCTTGATTTCCTGGCAGGAGAACACATTGCCATTGTAGGACCGAACGGAGCCGGAAAGAGCCTCCTGGTGGATATGCTGACGGGAAAGTATCCTTTGCGTGATGGTGAGCTTACCTATGATTTCTCTCCCTCCCTCACGAAAACTGCCTATGACAATATCAAATACATTGCCTTCCGTGATACTTACGGTTCTGCCGATGCCAATTATTACTATCAACAGCGTTGGAATGCCCACGACCAAGAGGATGCTCCGCTAGTACGCGAAGTGCTGGGAGAGGTAAAAGACGATGCCTTGAGACGGCAGCTATTTGAACTTTTCAGCATAGAGCCGATGCTTGACAAGAAAATCATTCTTCTCAGCAGTGGGGAGCTGCGCAAGTTTCAGTTGACTAAAGCTTTACTGACTGTTCCCCGAATTCTTATCATGGACAATCCTTTCATAGGGCTGGATGCGCCTACCCGTGAACTGCTTTTTAATTTGCTGGATCGGCTTACCCGGCTGGGCGAGTTGCAGATTGTCCTTGTGCTTTCCATGTTGGATGACATACCTTCATTTGTTACACACGTTGTGCCGGTAGAGGAGATGAAGGTGGGCGAAAAGATGGAACGTGAGGAGTATGTGCAGGCATTCTGTGCGGGCAATCAGATGCGTATTCAGGAAGAGGCCGGAGCGTTGGAGGAATTGCAGCGGCGTATTCTCGATTTGCCCTACGAACATGCGAATTTCACTTCGGACGAAGTGGTGAAATTGAACGGGGTTAGCATCCGTTACGATGACCGTACCATTCTGAAGGAGCTGGATTGGACAGTGATGCGTGGTGAGAAGTGGGCGCTGAGTGGCGAGAACGGTGCTGGCAAGTCTACCTTGCTTAGTTTGGTTTGTGCGGATAATCCGCAGTCATACGCCTGCGATATCAGTCTTTTCGGACGGAAGCGCGGAACGGGGGAGAGTATTTGGGAAATCAAGAAACACATCGGTTATGTCAGTCCGGAAATGCATCGTGCTTATCTGAAGAATCTGCCTGCCATAGAGATTGTCGCTTCCGGTCTGCACGACAGCATCGGATTGTATAAACGTCCTCATGCCGAACAGATGTCGGTATGCGAGTGGTGGATGGATATTTTCGGTATTGCAGCCTTGAAAGACAAGCCTTTTCTGCAACTCTCCAGTGGAGAACAGCGTCTGGCATTATTGGCTCGTGCTTTTGTCAAGGACCCGGAACTGCTGATATTGGATGAACCGCTTCATGGACTCGATACATACAACCGCCGTCGGGTCAAGAAGATAATAGAGGCATTCTGCCATCGTCGGGATAAAACGATGATTATGGTAACCCACTATGAGAATGAATTGCCGCAAACAATTACTAACCGTTTATTCTTGAAGCGAAACCGCTGACCGAATAATATTGCGTCAGGGAAAGATAATAAAGGACTAGCGGGAACCATTTATGATGTAAATCGTTATATTTCCTCTATGAAAAGCAAGACCGCGACTATCTTTGTGAGTGGAAACGAGTGTCTATTCCTTTCTACATCTTTTTTCCTTGCACTACTGCATGACGGTTCAGTTCCGATT
>NZ_CAXUGK010000029.1:0-59246 GCF_964250605.1 Bacteroides sp. AR20
ATGCTTAAAGATACAAAAAAGGCAACTAACTCGCAATGAATTAGTTGCCTTAAATTTTATTATTTTAGGAATATCCCACTTTAGTTTCTGCAGTTTGGAACTAAAGTTTCTTCAGCTTACAAATTATTAGATAATTCAGTTTCTTTCGAAGACGTGTCTTTTTCTATAAGGCATAAAATTGTTCCTACTGTTTGATAATTCTCGTATTGACCTTCAATCCGTTTTTATCTTTGGAGAAAGACGATATATAGTTACACTCCTTTAATAATGATAAAAGGCTTCGGTTCAGTTCTGTGTCGGGTATAATTGGGTGTTTTCCGTTCTCCTTCATCTTGCTGTAGGGTAATGGCAACAATGCCAATAGCTCATCAATCACATCATGGTTATCCTGGTTTTGTCTGATAGTATGATAAATGACTGTTATTGCTTTCTCTAATACGGATGCCTTGACAAGAACCTTTTTCAGCAGGTCATAATCTATTTCTGTTTCATAATCTGTTAATATTTCACAGATAATATTGGCGAGTTTCTGACTGACATCTATGGAAGTTGCTTTCAGTTGTTGGAGCACAACTGATTTTTCTTTGCCGGATAACTTGTAGCTACCAAGCAAACAGAGAGCCAGGTCTTTGTTATAAGCTATTTTATCTTTGTCCTTTAAAAACTCATTTTTATGATGCAACAGAAAATTGCCATAGAGTATATCACTATGACGGCTGAGGTATCGGATATTATCCTCCGTATACTCAATGCTATTCTGATCTATTAAATAGCTGATTCGCTCATCTTCCAAATTTAAAAGTTCCTCATTCAGATCCATTTTACACAGGAAGGCTGAGAATATCTGCTTGTAGGAATTAATACTAATCCGGTTACTACCCATAATATTATTAAATAGCGAATGCTTATGTGGCTCACTTCCTGCAAATCTTCTTGTTCCCAGTATTTCCGCATGTTTATCTAAATATGCCCATAAGACATCGTCTATATTACAGTCGTTTTGTACATAGTAATTGGTTATATTATCCCAGTTAGGTACTAGTAAATCCAGTCCAAATGCTAAACCTTTCATGTCATCTTTCACCTTAGATACATCATTGATAGGATTAATATGGGTCTTGAGATATTTCTGTTTAACCTCCATTTTAACCTCCTTGTTATTTAAAATCTCCAGCATGGATTCTTCATCTTCATCGCATATATTCTGGAAGACATTTTGAATGCATTCTTCCATATTTTCTTGTATCCTTTCAATGACGTCTTTCCGTCCGACTCTTTTGATGCGCGTTAGGGTGATATTGTTTTCATTTGCACCTGCTCTATCGCTGATATGATTCAGTAATAAGCTTATGTTGTGTCTCGTCAAAGTATAGCTGTCACCTTTAATAATAAGTTCCAACAAGGGTTTGGAAGTATTTGTCAATTCCTCATAACAGCATACACTGGCAATAAAGTTGATTTTCTTATCGTCAAAGCAATCGTATCTGTTTGCTAAGTAATCATAATTATCTTTCAACCATGTTTTTTGAAACTCACCTATATGGCTGTTCTCACAAAACTTTAACCATGCTTCGATCAGAATGTCTCTGTACTCACAGTTCAATACCGAAGTCCAGCTATCATTGACGTTCCAATTGATATAGTGATTAAACACATTATAATTTTGTTTTCCCTCTTTGTAATATTGGGCCAGAAAATCCATTTTAGCTACGGGTTGTTCCAATCGTGCCATGAATAGAAGGAACCGTTCTCGTTCGATGTTCGTATGTTTGCCCAAATAATCCAACAGATTAATATTAAGCACGCTATCACTGAGATAAGCATAGGTTGGTAATTGTGCAACAAAACTTTGTATCTTGTCTATCTTGGCATTATATTCGGGACTTTTGTCCAGCTTCATGGCTATAAGCAGAAGACGGTCATTCTGAGAAATCGTGTTCGGATAGAAATAAGAAATGTAGTCATAATAGTCTTCATCAATATAACCACGCCGGATAAAGAGATCCATCATTGGAGCCAATTTGATTTTCTGGAAAGCTTCACATTCATTCATCTTAAACTGCATAAACAGTTGCTTCAAAGAAAAACTGTTGATACGATATTCTTCCTTTTTCAGTTCCTCCTCTTCCCTGGCTAAATCTTTGTCTTTTGTTGTAATAGCGGCTAACCGTTGGGCATAAGATGTTTTTGGATCAATCTTTTTCTCTATTTCGCTAAAGCGGATGTTTGTATGGGATGTATAAATACTATATGAATTAAAATATTTGTATTCTATTCTCTCTTTTTGGATGAGCTCATTAAATAAATCCTCATCCTTCCATATAGCACTCGTTTCATAATAGTTATCATTAATCTTTATAGAAATTAGATTGCCGTTGATATGGGTAACATATCCGTTTACATAAATCATTCGCAATTCACCTGCCTTCAGGTGTCGGTTCCTTTCCTTTGTTTCGCGACGTTTGGCCATCTCCTCCTTCCGTTTGTTCAATATCTGGAGCGCAAACTTGGTGAGTTCCTGTTTGGTTTCATGACATACGCATTGATAAACCTTTCCACGTCTGTTGTGTAGTGCTGAGAAATCATCAGGATAATAGTTCTTATACACAATCATGGCCAGTAGTTTTGAGTGGCTTAATTCCGTACCGTTGACAAAAAGCCGCTTGTGGTATTGGTGATACTCGTTTGCAATATTCTTCAACAAGCGCATATCATCTATGAAAAAGGCTATATCTTCCAAATCATCAGCTTTGATCTCCTCCTTATGCCCTCTCTTTTCCAATTCTTCTTTCAGTTTGTCTTTCGAGTTGGAAGGGTTGATAACCGGAATGACAGTGGTTATATAATCAAAGAACTTTGTCCGGGAGGAATCCTTGAACATATCATCTTTCACTGCATAGATGAATTTTATCTTTCGTCCTACGACAGCCGAATTGTTTAGTAAGAAGTTGAGTTCCCTCAATTTCAGAAAGATATCGGGGGTATCAAAGCGATCTAGGTCCTCAATGACCACTACGTCATAATCAGTTGCCTGGAAGAAATACAGAATCTCGTCTAGATGGCGGTTGAAAATGGAGTTTTCGTCTTTAATCTCAATCTCGCCGTCTTTAAAGTTGAGCTTATTCAGTTTGGTACTGCCATATATCCGGATAACATATTGTGCTATTGTATATAAGACAAATAACAGATATAGCAGAGCCACAATATCCCCTATTAGGTTAAAAACAAATCCTTGACTGAAAACACGATAAAACGAGTCAATTCTCATCCAACTAGGTTCGAAAAGGATTGCAAATGCAAGAATCGTTCCGATAAAACCACATGCTAATTTCGATATATGTTTTGGGGTAATGTGTGTGATCCGTTTGAAGCGTGAATTGGGTAGAGTATCAATCGTTTCTCGGTAAATTAATTGCTGGAGAATGCTGTATTCTATTCTTCGGTTCAGTATTTCTTTATAGTTTTCATTATCCCGGTCATCGAAGTTATCTTTACCTGTAGATTTTTCACTGGTTTGGTTATCCAGAAGTTCTTGTTGGTCTTCCGTTTCTTCATCCTTTGTTTTTTGATGTTTGTCGTCATCCAATGTTGCTAAGGATATGGGCAGATAGTTCCATTTTTCATCTTTCAAATACATCAGAGTGTGTAATACAGAACTTTTTCCTGACCCATAAGGACCGGTCAGGGCAATATTCAAAACATCCTCAGCCTTGAGTGCTTCCCGTAAATCACGGACAGACTCATAAGCGGACTCATTCTCCTTCAGCAAGGTCGGAGTTAAGGATTCTTGAAATTGTGATACCTGCTCAATTTGCGCCGAAGGCACTTGAGTGGATTCTTGTGTATTCTCCATAATGTTTTCTCAATAAAAATTATATAATTCTATATAATTCAATACTTCGCCCATTTTGTTTTTATAAGTAAAGGCTGTCCATTTATTCTGTGTTAAAATCAGTTCTTTAATATAGATATTAATTCTTTATGCAAATATAAAGTTTAAAATAGTGACAAACAAATGAATCTGCTGAATATATCATCTGGATAACCACTTATTTAATAAAAGAATATTCTAATTTTCAATCATTTTAGTAACTTCATATAGTGATAATCATTATTGGTTCGTATTTTATTCGTTTGTTCAACTATTTGCGGACATGAAGATTTTGGATGTCTTAAGATTGATTTTGAGCAAACATAATCCTCATTTTTATCGTTATAGCCTATGAATTAAGTAGGTATAATATGAAAAGATTATTATTTGTTTTGACTTTTATGTCTCTCACTTTTCCTGTTATATGGGGACAAACTAAGATACAGAAGTATGCAGGGACGGCCATGCCCTATCCTAATAGGACAGACTCGTCCATTACTTTTCGGGATGGTATGACCCCATTTTATATAAATCATCTGGGAAGACATGGAGCCCGCTTCCCAACTTCAAGAAAAGCCCTAGACAAAGTGGAGAAGGTATTGGTATCAGCCCAACAAGAGAATGGACTGACCTCAGAAGGCATGGCTTTACTCTCTATGATACGACGTTTATCCAGATTATTTGACGGTCAATGGGGAAAATTGTCAAAGTTGGGCGAGACGGAACAAGAAGGAATTGCCGGACGTATGATAAGGAACTATCCTCAACTATTCAGCAATTCTGCCAAGATTGAAGCAATAGCAACCTATGTTCCCCGCAGCATAAATAGTATGGACGCTTTTCTTTCTTGCATGATAAGGCATAATCCAGCTTTACAGGTACAGCGAAGTGAAGGAAAACAATATAATCATATCCTTCGTTTTTTTGATCTGAATAAATCTTATGTCAATTATAAAGAGAAAGGTGACTGGCTTCCTATATACAAAGCTTTTGTACACAAGAAAATATCTCCAGTTCCTATAATGAAGAAGTTTCTTCTTAATCCGGAACAATATCTGGATAAAGAGGCAGAGGAATTTGTCATGGCTTTATTTTCTGTTGCGGCTATTCTTCCTGATACAAGCATCCCATTAAATTTGGAAGACCTTTTTACACTTGATGAATGGCATCGTTATTGGCAAACCCAGAATTTGCGACAATATATGAGTAAGAGCTCTGCACCTGTCGGTAAGATGTTACCGGTTGCAATCGCTTGGCCTTTGCTTTCTGAATTCATTCGTTCTGCTCAAGAGGTGATAAGTGGGAAATCCGATTATCAGGCTAACTTTCGTTTTGCTCATGCAGAAACAGTTATACCTTTTGTGTCGTTGATGGGCATAGAAAAAACTGATGTACAGGTTTGCCGGCCCGATTCCGTTTCAGTCTATTGGAAGGATTATGAAATATCTCCAATGGCCGCTAATGTACAGTGGCTTTTCTATCGTGACAGAGACCAAAGAATTTGGGTTAAGATTCTGTTAAATGAAGAAGCAGCAGCGCTTCCTATATCAACCTCTTGTTTCCCATATTACTCTTGGGAAAAAACTCGTATATTCTTTAATCAGCGAATCGAAATGGCTAAAAAAACACTTTCAGTTTTCAATGAATAGAATAAGCCATTTTTTAGTTTTGATTATATTTGAAAAAAACATTTTTTCTATTTACCAATGAATGACAGATACATAGATAGTGGTGGTTACAGTTAAATAAGGTTGCCTAGGTGAGGTATAAATTGATGTAAGAATGAGGTTAAAGCTAAAAATAAGTATTATACTTACCCTAATATGTACCATGAGCCAATTTTATAACGCCTATCTTTAAATACAATAATCGAATCACATAAAATTCTCTTAAGGTTTCAACGGTAAGCGGTGAGGCAGACGGATGTGTTATCTTATGTTTGTGTAGTAAGTCAATCTGTTCCCATCACTTCTTCCCAAACTGAAAATGTAGTAAATGACCATTTTAATATAACTTGTGGATGAAATAGTGTATTCTTCTAAAACACAAGGACAATAATAATTTCATGATTGTAGAATATCTTCCAACTTGTAAAAGTAATAACAGTACATTGTTGAGTTGTCATAGGGGTGAGTGTTTCACTTTTGTATATCACTCTGATGACAATTTGGAATACCTGAGCTATCACTCCGAACAGCACCACCAACTCCATTTCTGACATCCATACATTACCCTTCGGGATATTCACTCTGCCGTTTTCTCTGATTGTTATAATTGTTCGTTCCATGAGTAATATAGCCACTGAGATTTCAGTAGATGACTGGTTAAGTCTGTTGCCAAACGTTATCAAATCCAGGTCTATTTTTCAGATGGTTATCATAACATACTTCTATGCAGTGATAATTTCGTATGCCGCAATACTCGGCTTATACTCTCAACGAGAATACGCCTACTGGGAGTAAGGGTCGCAAATCCATGACGTGCGCAATAAGACATTACTGCCCATGCGTGACCGGGCAATGTCCTTAAGTTTCGACAGAAAATTATGGATGCGGTGTTACAGGTACAGACAGATCTTGTCACGAAAGAGCACCTGGAGCTTACCATGACGAGAGCAACCTCATCCGTCAGCTTCGCCCTGCGCAATGACGCTGAAAACAAAGAGAGGATTTTCCGTACCTTGAAACAGGCAAACAGAAAATGAAAGGTTACCACCGAACTGCTCGGAATCGAACGTACAACACTGTATAGCAAACTGGAAGAAGTATGGATTGAAGTATAAATTCCAGCAATAATAGTCGGTAATTCACTAAGAATTGATATTACGCTTAAACCGGATTTATTTGGTGATGGCAAAAAGACCTCCACGTAAAAAACACAGGACGGGGTGATGTGCTTCTGATTTTTATTCGTAATTTTGTACTAAAGAGAGTGATATTGACAGCAATGCACAACAAAGCCCAGAAACGATTGCCAATCTGTTACTCTATTTAACCCTTCTTTCAAACTTCCTAAGACAAAGAAGATTAAAAAAAATCTTCCAGAAATACAACGAAAAGGTTTAGTATTGAAGAAGGTAAAAACAACAAACAAATCGTTATTATTTTACAATTTATGGTTACAATATATTTGGATAAACAAGTTTTCAGTCATCTATTTAATGCAAAAGAAGAAAAGTATTCTCTTTTGCGTGAAAAGATATTATCTCACAAAGATGAGTTTATTTTCTTCTACTCAAATGCTCATTTATTTGATTTGCAAGATGATAAAACGGATATTAAATATACTGAAATGGAATATATGCAATCGATAGTAAGTGGATATCATTTAATATACGAAAACCATAAACAGGAAGTTATAAAGCAATCCCCACGCAATGCTTTCGAAACTATAGGCAAAATAGAGGATTTCTCTTGGCTTGAAAATTTTGATTTTTCACAAATAACAGAAGAACAGCGGAATGTTATCAATAACATTGTTGATATTAGCATTAAGGATTTAAAAGGTGAATTAGATTTTGATTGGCTAAAAAAAAGAGCCCCAATTTCAGTCGATGAACTCCAAATGGACATATCAACTTTTACATCATTAATGAAATTCGTCTCCCACTATTTTTATGAGAATAAGGAGTCATACAAAATTATGAGAGACAATACTATTGCTAGATATAATCCGACATCAATTAAAGCGGAAGGTGAAAATATTTTTAACGAGCAGTTAGCCTCATCTCCATTAGGATTATCCTTTCTAGATATTATTCAAGCCTCTTTAACTCAAACAGGATTATCATACACTGATTTTGCAACGGTATATTATATGTCATATATACTTCTTGATCTATTTGGAGTTAATAAAGAAACCCGGAAGAAGGTTAAGTTTAGAAATATGCAAGTCGACTGTTACCACAGTTTCTTCGGCTCATACTGCGATTGCATGGTTAGTGATGACGAAGGTATGCGCCTCAAGAGCAAAACATTATACAAACTTTTCAATTTCAACACTAAAGTATATTCAATAGATGAGTTTATAGAAAAATTTGATGAAGCAATAAATAACAATAAAAAATCTGCGCGTGAATATTTTGATGAAGTTCTTAGCGATTATATTACAAGGCAAGTAACTAGAGTCGAAACAAAATCTGGGCAATTTTTAACTTACCTGAGTACTTCTTATAAATACTTCGGATATTTTAACTGCATGATAGAAAGAAAATCAAAAGATGAGACGGTTATTATACTCCATAAGAACAACGACTTGAAGCAACCTATTCTGGCGAAAGAATTAGAGATTATAACTAATAGGATTGTTAGAGTGTTTAATGATATGGGAGCTACCTTTACTTTATTCGATGAAGCAGTAGAAATCCCTCTATTAAAAGCTGACAATTGGAATAGATTTCTAACGTTAAATGATGCTGATGTGTGTTTAACTAAATTCAAAGATACACCTATGTTGTGTTTATGGATTAAGTTAAAGCAGCCAATATTACAAAATAAAAATTGAAGAAATTAAAGATTCCTGCAACAAGCCACTGACGAGGATATAGTGGTTTCCGATTTGTGTCTGCTCGCTAGTATGTATCAACTTGTTGCGTTGAATACGCAAGGAGAGCAAAAGTTTATTTTTCATCAGATTAGGATATATGACATCCAAAAATAGCGAGCCATCAGCTACGGATCCTATCAAAATAGTTTTTTATGCATTATTCTACAGTAAAAGCCAGTATTTACTTTTTTCACTGCTAGAAAGAACAAGAACTATAGAATAAGAAAACACAAACATCATATACTAAAAATATCATACATCCTCTCGAAAAAACAACAATCTTTGATTATAATTTTTTCCAGTGCTCGCATCTTACAGACCTATAGAACTCACTAAAAGAGTTTTCCAACAAAACACATATTAACAGCGATGTAGTCATATAGCTCAAAGAGCGAAGGCTATTGTATTTCCTCCATTCTAAAGAGAGGTTGTGCCAGAGTTTTGACACAACCTCCTACTAGATAATTCTAAATAGAGATATGAAAATCCATCTTTATCTGTGACATCTCACGTATCACTGTACGATCCAGCACACGTGCATAATGACGGGTCATCTGGACATTGGTATGCCCTAACATCTTAGCAACGCTCTCTATCGAGACACCATTGGCCAGAGCAAATGTGGCAAAAGTATGACGCCCAACATGGGTGGTCAATGTTTTTTTAATACCACAAATATCAGCCAGTTCCTTGAGGTATGCATTCATTTTTTGATTACAAAGCACCGGAAAAAGCACACCATGTTTCTTACAATATTCATTGGTGGAATACTTTTCCAAAATCTTCAATGGTATTTCCATTAATGGAATATTACACATGATTTTGGTCTTCTGTCTCCCCTTTCGTATCCACCTGACACCGTTCGAGTCCTCCACGATATGTTCCTTTCTCAAACCATGAATATCCGAGAAAGCCAAACCGGTGAAACAACAGAACACAAAAATATCCCGTACCTGACTTAACCGTGGAATATCAATTTCCTTCGATATCAGCTTCTGGATTTCTGAATCTTCCAAAAAGTCCGGTTCCACCTTATCCAATGAGAATCTAATTTCTAAAAACGGATCGTTCTTCATCCATCCCTTAGCCAAAGCAATACGGATAATCTTCTTAAAATTCTTCAAATATTTGGTGGCTGTGTTATGACAACACTTTTTCTCTGTCTTAAGCCAAAACTCGTAATCCTCAATAAACTGGCGGGAAACTTCATCCAAAAGAACATCTTTCTTATGATATGTCTCCCAGACAAAATCCCGGGTATGCTTCAAGGATGTCTCATAACGCTGCACGGTTGCAGGCGCCATGTCCGTACCGGACAATTGGACACATTTATCATTATGCTCACGGAAAACCTCAAACAGAGTACGTTGTACGGGGGCATCCTTACCCTGGAAACGATCCAGAACACTGTTGGCAGAAACGGATACCTCCTCTATTTCCAGTTCACGTTGAATCTTCATTATCCTCAAACGGATAGAGTCAAGATACAGATTCAGTTCCTTGTACTCACGCTTCTTTTCCAGGGCCTTTCCTTTTGCCGCACTCCAGAACTCCGGAAGAATTGTTTTCTTCACTGAAGCATCAACCCGGACTCCATTCACTGTAATTCTCATCATTATCGGAGCCTCACCGTTCCGATTCAATTTCGTCCTACGAATGTAGAACAATAGACAAAATGTTGTTCTTTCCATCTTACTTGTTTTTTAATCACAAAACTAAATTTCCAAGAGCAACAAGTCAAGATGCAAAGCACTGATAAACAATGAATTATTTACTTAATAGGTGTACCTGGCATTGAAGGCAATCAGGTACACCGAATAGTACACCGAAAGAATGCTTTGATATGCTTATTTTTGCTATGTACCAAAAACAAAAAATCCCCGTAAAGTATTAATTTACAGGGATTTTCTTTGTTTTGCAATTCTTTCCAGCGGAGAGACAGGGATTCGAACCCCGGGTGCCTCGCAGCACAACGGTTTTCAAGACCGCCGCAATCGACCACTCTGCCACCTCTCCTAAAACTTCCTTTTCGGGAAGTGCTTTCCTCTTTAAAGCGGTGCAAAGGTACAAATCATTTTTAATTCTGCAAACTTCCTTTCTCTTTTTTCATGAATTAATAGTACTTTTGCACCATGATATATCCGCAGAACTTTGAACAGAAAATAGGTTTCGACCAAATACGCCAATTGCTGAAAGAAAAATGCCTCAGTACACTTGGCGAAGAACGGGTGATGGACATGGCATTCTCCGACCACTTTGGAGAGGTGGAGGAGCGTTTGGACCAAGTCACTGAATTTGTACGCATACTCCAAGAAGAAGACAACTTCCCGGCACAATACTTTTTTGATGTACGTCCGTCACTGAAACGCATACGCGTGGAAGGCATGTATCTAGATGAACAAGAGCTCTTTGACCTGCGCCGTTCACTAGAAACCATACGTGATATTGTACGCTTCCTACAGAAAAGCGACGATGATGAGGAAGAGGGCACTTCCCCCTACCCTTGTCTGAAAAGACTGGCAGGAGACATCACCGTTTTCCCACAGCTCATAGCAAAAATAAACGGCATCCTCTCTCCTTACGGAAAAATCAAGGACAATGCCTCTACAGAGTTGGCACGCATCCGCCGGGAACTGGCAAGTACTATGGGAAGCATCTCCCGCTCACTGAACAGTATTCTACGAAATGCCCAGTCCGAGGGCGTTGTGGACAAAGACGTAACACCCACCATGCGTGACGGCCGTCTGGTCATTCCCGTTGCACCGGCACTGAAACGGAAAATACGCGGTATTGTACACGACGAGTCGGCCAGTGGTAAAACCGTATTCATCGAGCCTGCCGAAGTAGTGGAAGCCAACAATCGCATACGAGAACTTGAAGGTGACGAACGCAGAGAAATTATCCGCATCCTGACGGGCTTCTCCAACCAGTTGCGTCCCTCCATCCCCGACGTACTGCTATCATACGAGTTCCTTGCCGAAATAGACTTCATACGTGCCAAAGCATTGTTTGCCGAGCAAATATCCGGACTGAAACCGGCTCTCGAAAACAAGCAACTGCTGGACTGGACAATGGCGGTACACCCACTCTTGCAACTTTCTCTCGCCAAACATGGCAAAAAAGTCGTACCGCTTGACATCGAACTGAATGAGAAGCAACGTATCCTCATCATCTCCGGTCCGAACGCAGGCGGCAAGTCCGTCTGCTTAAAGACAGTAGGCTTATTACAATACATGCTGCAATCCGGACTACTCATCCCGATGCACGAACGCAGTCATGCCGGAATATTCAGCAGTATATTCATCGACATCGGTGACGAGCAGTCCATTGAAGATGATTTGAGCACCTACTCCTCCCACCTTACGAACATGAAAATCATGATGAAAAGCTGCAACGAACGGAGCCTCATCCTGATTGATGAATTCGGGGGCGGAACAGAACCCCAGATAGGAGGTGCCATTGCCGAAGCCGTATTGAAGCGTTTCAACCAGAAACAGACGTTCGGTGTCATCACCACACACTACCAGAACCTGAAGCATTTTGCCGAAGACCACGAAGGTGTAGTGAATGGCGCCATGCTCTACGACCGCCATCTGATGCAGGCACTGTTCCAACTACAGATAGGCAATCCGGGCAGTTCGTTCGCTGTGGAGATTGCCCGCAAGATAGGTCTGCCGGAAGATGTCATCGCCG
This sequence comes from Bacteroides sp. AR20, assembly GCF_964250605.1. Classification (NCBI taxonomy): domain Bacteria; kingdom Pseudomonadati; phylum Bacteroidota; class Bacteroidia; order Bacteroidales; family Bacteroidaceae; genus Bacteroides; species Bacteroides sp. AR20. The sequence continues at coordinate 12,110 of NZ_CAXUGK010000029.1, forward strand.
ATGCCTCGGAAATTGTGGGCAGCGAATACATCAACGCCGATAAGTACCTGCAGGACATTGTGCGCGACAAACGCTATTGGGAAGGCAAACGCCAGACAATACGCCAGCGTGAAAAGCACATGGAAGAGACCATCGAGCGTTATCAGACCGAAATCGAAGATTTGCAGAAATCCCGGAAGGATATTCTGCGCAAAGCGAAAGAAGAGGTGGATCAACTGATGCAGGAAGCCAATGCACGCATCGAGAACACCATACGCTCCATCAAAGAAGCCCAGGCAGAAAAAGAAAAGACACGCCAGGCCCGCCAGGAGTTGACGGACTTCCGCGAATCAATGGAAGCGCTTGCCAACAAGGAACTGGAAGAAAAAATTGCCCGCAAGATGGAAAAGCTGAAAGAAAAGCAGAACCGGAAAAAGGAAAAGAAAGCAGGCGATGGAAAAGAGAACGGACCGTCTGCCCAGGCTTTGGCAGAACAGCAGGCGCGGAAAGAAGCGGAACGCCTCGCGGCAATCGTCCCCGGCTGCAACGTCAGAATAAAGGGACAGACCTCTGTGGGCGAGGTAATGGAAGTGAACGGCAAGAATGCGATTATCGCGTTCGGCAGCATCAAGACTACCGTCAAGCTGGACAGGCTGGAACGCACCAACGCGCAGCCCAAACAAGCTGACGTGTCCGCCAAAAGCACTTTCATCAGCGTCCAGACCCAAGACAGCATGTATGAGAAGAAACTACATTTCAAGCAAGACATTGATGTCCGTGGCATGCGTGGCGACGAAGCGCTGCAAGCCGTCACCTATTTCATTGATGATGCTATCCTCGTCGGCATGTCGCGTGTGCGTATCCTTCACGGAACAGGAACGGGTATCCTGCGCACGCTTATCCGCCAATATCTGGAAACCGTTCCCGGAGTGCGCCACTTTGCCGACGAACATATACAGTTCGGCGGAGCAGGCATCACCGTTGTGGACTTGAGTTAATGGATAATTGACAGTTGATAATTAAATCATAAATCTGAAATCATAAATCTGAAATATATGAAATCAATCAAAGAACTCTACCGTATCGGTACCGGTCCATCCAGTAGCCACACTATGGGGCCGCGCAAGGCAGCTCAGATATTCCTGGAAAGGCATCCCGAAGCAGCCGCCTTCCAAGTAACCCTATACGGAAGCCTCGCCGCTACCGGCAAGGGGCACATGACCAATGTTGCCATCACCGAGACACTGCAACCCGCAGCACCGGTAGAAATAATCTGGGAGCCCAAAATATTCCTGCCCTTCCATCCCAACGGTATGAAATTCGTCTCTTTGGACAGCGAAGGCAAGGAGACCGACCAATGGACCGTATTCAGCGTCGGCGGCGGTGCCCTGGCAGAAGAGAATGATGGAGCATCATCCGTAAACACCCCGGATGTATACGAAATGAACAGTATGACCGAAATACTACAATGGTGTGAACGTACCGGAAAAAGTTACTGGGAGTACGTCAAGGAATGCGAGGAAAGCGACATTTGGGATTACCTGCAGGAGGTATGGAAAACCATGCAGGCTGCCGTAAAACGGGGATTGGATAGTGAAGGAGTCTTGCCCGGCCCTCTGAATCTGCGCCGAAAGGCTTCTACCTATTATATACGTGCCAGTGGCTACAAGGCTTCCCTCCAGTCGCGCGGACTGGTATTTGCCTATGCCTTGGCAGTAAGTGAAGAAAATGCGTCAGGTGGGGTCATTGTCACTGCACCTACCTGCGGTTCGTGTGGCATTGTACCGGCAGTGCTCTATCATCTGCAAAAAAGCCGGGAGTTCAGCGACACACGCATACTTCGTGCCCTTGCCACAGCCGGACTGATAGGAAACATCGTGAAGACCAACGCTTCCATTTCGGGAGCGGAAGCCGGATGCCAGGCAGAGGTAGGTGTAGCATGTTCCATGGCATCAGCCGCAGCCAACCAATTGTTTGGAGGCAGTCCGGCACAAATAGAATATGCCGCCGAAATGGGATTGGAGCATCATTTGGGTATGACCTGCGACCCAGTTTGCGGACTGGTACAAATCCCGTGCATCGAACGTAATGCCTACGCCGCCGCACGCGCCTTGGATGCCAACCTTTACTCCTCCTTCACCGACGGCATGCACCGCGTGTCATTCGACAAAGTGGTGGAAGTCATGAAAGAAACCGGAAACGACCTGCCCTCCCTCTACAAAGAAACCAGCGAAGGAGGACTGGCGAAGGATTATAAGCCGATGTAGTTAAGGATAAGGGATTAAGGATTAAGGGATTAAGTTTTCAATATGATTGCACAACACTAATGTCCTTAATCCCTTATCCTTAACTCTTCTCTAATCAAGTTTTACCGGCCAATGCGTATCATCCCTATTACCGCTCACATCTTTTGTCTGTAGCAAGCCGCCTTCTTCCGAATAGAACAATTGATACTCTGCATTTCCCTTTTCAACTTCAATGACAAACTGCATAGGCACTACCGGATACTCCAAAAGAACAATCTCCTCTATCTTCCAACCGGCATACTCACTGGCGCTGAAAGAGGTCTGTACTGTTCCCGGAAGATTATTCCAAAGCAATTCGGTTTCCGTCAGTTGCCATTCCGCCTGATTATTGAACCATACATCCTTTTCCTGCCCATCCACTTTACAATCTGCAACGAAATAGCCCCCTTTCTGTTCCCATTCCACATGGATTGCGGAAGGGTATTTGGACTTCAATGCTTGTGACATTGCTTCGGGCACTTTGACATCATCCTTGTCGTCATCATCACTGCATGCACCAAGTGCCAAGGCGGCGATGAACATCATCGCCAACATTTGAATCTTCATTCTCATCATTTCTCTATAAAGTTTAGGTTAATAGTTACTGGAGAATCAATCGTCCATGCTGACGAACTTTCCCTTTTTGTTGAACTTCAAAGAGTAGTCATTACCCAATTCAATTTCCACACCGGTACGTCCGCGTTCGATTTTAGTAATAATCTCTCTCGGGAAGTTAGCCTTCACATACTCCTTTACGGGAACCGGAATCAATGCTTCGGGAACAGCGGACTTCTTACAATCCACTTCCAACCAATTTCCTTTCTTGTCGAAGTCTATTTCCGTACGATCTGTCAACAGCACTTCATATTTTTTAGTCTGCAATATTTCACTTTCAATCTTGATGTGTGAAATGTGTGGTTTCGAGAAATACTGGTTGATAAAGTTGCGTGCCGTCAGCGGAAGCTGCTTGGCATCCTGAGTGATAACATCACCGGCAAAGGCAAACTGAACAGCTACAAGAGCCAACACAAGAATAGACAATACTTTCTTCATAATCGTTATTTTTTAATGTTACTAATAAATTTCATATCATTCACACTGCAAATAACGGTAGAGAATTAGGAAAGATTTGGGAATAACCGCAGTTAACGATAAATTTTACTTTCTTTAACCAGACGGAAGGTATGCATACCGTCCTGCCATTCATACGTGAGCTTCAATGAAGACGACAACGCAATGGAACGCGCTATGGCAAGCCCCAGTCCGGTGGAGTCTTTCTTGCCATCCATGCCATGATAGAAACGCCGGAACAACTTCTCTCCATCCAAAGGAACATCACCCGTATTCTTTATGACCAGCGAAGTTGGAGTGGTAAGTACCTGCAACTCTCCCTCTTCCCTATTGTGCAGCAACGAATTCTTCACCAGATTGGAAACCAGTATTTGCGCCAGCGAATGGTTGCAACGGATAATAAAAGGCTGCTCCTCCCGTTTTCGTATCAGTCTCACCTGCTTATGTTCATAGATATCCATCAGGTCGGGCAAGAGTTCATCCAATATCTCATCCACCGAAACATCTTCCATCTCGGTATACTGCCCGTTCTCTATACGGGAAAGCAACAGCAGGGACTTGTTCAGTTTTACGGCACGCCCCAGCGTGGCATATATCTCGTCCAGCTGCTCCATTTGCTGTTCCGTCATCCCTTCACTCTCAGCCAGCAGTTCCACTTTTCCCCTCACGATGGCAAGCGGTGTCTGCAACTCATGCGAGGCATTCTCGATGAACTGCTTCTGCTCCTCGTATGCCTTGTAGCTGCGGTTGCCCATATCCAATGCAGCATCGCTCAACTGGCGAAACTCCCGTATCTTCGTCGGGTTGTCCAATGGAGGCACCTCCTTGCCGGGCTGAATGCAGTGCAGCCAGTCAAGCAACCTATGTAACGGACGGAACACTCCCTTCAGCACCAACTGGATGCCGATGGAAGTACAGATGAGAAACAGCAGGAACAGCGCTCCCAGATACCAAAGCATAGCCTCCACCATGTCATCCCGCTCCAAAATGGAAATCATCAGTTTCAACTCATAATATTGCCCGTCGGGCATACGGAAAGCGGTACACATGACACGTACCGGTTCGTCTTCATCCTCCAGTTCGATATAAACCGTAGCATCATAGAACACTTGTCTGTAATGCCGCCCTTCCTCTTCGGATATAGGAGTGAACTTATAGAAAGACATCAACGAGCCTTCCGTTTCGAGTATCGAGGGGTCGTGAAGCGCACTCTCCATCAATATCTCACCGTAATTCTCCAACGTATCGTCCGTCTCATCCACCACCTCGTCAATGATTGCGTAATAGAACAGCACACCCCACACTGCCATCAACAGAAACAGCAGCAATGCAAGTTTGCGGTAGGTGTAGCTCAGCAGCTTCATCGTTCGGAGAGTTTGTAGCCGAATCCATAGACAGCCTTTAATTCTATGGTAGCCTCAGCTTGTTTCAATTTCTTACGCAGATTCTTCACTTGCGAGTAGATAAAATCCAACGAATCCGCCTGGTCTATATTGTCTCCCCACACCGACTCGGCAAGGCTCATTTTATTGATGACCCGGCCGGGGTTGACTACAAAATAATAAAGCAGGTCGAACTCCTTGCGGTTCAGCTGCAAGGGTTTTCCGTTTATCTCTACCTGCCGTTTGTCGGGGTAGAGCAAAAGGTTTCCAAGGGTGACGGTCACATCTCCCTTCGCCTGCCGCCGACGTATCAATGACTTGACACGTGCATTGAGTTCCGCCAGATGGAAAGGCTTTGTAAGGTAATCGTCGGCTCCCAGTTCCAGCCCGTCCACCTTGTCGTCCAGCGAGTCTTTGGCCGAGATAATAAGCACACTGTCACTGCGGTGCAGCCGTTTCAGCTCACGCAGCAAGTCCAGACCGCTCCCGCCAGGCAACATGATATCCAGCAAAATGCAGTCGTAATCGTAGTCATTGATTTTATCCAATGCCGAAAAATAGTCGGCAGCGGTCTCTACAACAAACTTTTCTTTCAAGAGCGAAGTGCGGATGGTTTCCCGCAAATCTTGCTCATCTTCTACAATCAGGATTTTCATACCGGCAAAGATGGTCTATAAAACTGGAAACAATCTGGAAAACTATCCACTAATCAATGCTGTCTGTCTGATAGTCCTCCATCAGTTCTTCTTTTGCCATGGAGATTTTCCCGTCAGCCGTAATGGTCAGTCTGATGGGAACATAAAGGTCGGATTGCGGATAGCAGACGCTGGCCGCGTATATGATTCCTTGCGGAGTGGTCTTGTCATAGACCAGCCCCTCAAGAATAGAGTACTTCATGAACTTAGCATCCACCAACGAAGCAAAATTATCTTTGGTGAACACTTTATCCACCACCTGCTTCCCGCCGCACGTGATGCGCAAGGTGATACGGTTATCCACAAATTTCTCCCCCTGCTCGTTTTTCACTATCGGCAGAGATTCATCCGGCCGGCGCACTACAGAAGACTGATACTCTTTTCCCTTATACGTAAAGGATGTTTTTACATCGGACACCTGCATGCGCTGTGGGCCGGCAATTTCTGTACTATCCTGCATCAATACCTGCGTACCGTCTTTCTTATTCTTGTCTTGCGACGAACAAGCAGTGAAGAAGATGACCGATGCACACACTAAAATATAGACTATATTCTTCATCGTTCTGTTTTTTAGTAGTTGACCGGACAAAAATAGTACAAATTGAATGCAATAGAAAATTTATTTTCTTTTAGATTCCATTTTTGCTTTTCTATCCTGCACTTTCTTGCTGTATGCAGCATATTGTTCTTCCGTCATAATCTTCTGGAGTTGTGAATCATAAGCAATACGGGCAGTCTTCATCTCTTCACGCTTCTTTTCCATCTCCGCTTTTTTCTGCGCGCGTTGCTCATCCGTCAATTGATGGCGCTTGCCATCTCTCTTATGATGCTTGTGTGCTTTGGCACGATGCATCGGCATATCTCCCATTTTCTCAACCAATGCCAGATTTGCCTCCAGCAGTTGTTGTTTCTGCGTATCGTTCAAGGAGTACTCTTTCACCATCCGTTCCGTCATGCGCTCGGCACGGACTTTCGGTTCGGGCATTTTATCACTGTGGCGGGCATGTTGTGCCATTGCCATGCCACCCATCAGGAAGGCGGCCATCCATATCAGAACTATTCTTTTCATCATTTTTCTCTTTTTTTAATTAATACCTTATGTTAGTTATACCTATTGTGTTGCAACGTATCTATGACAAAAACAAAAGCGGGAAGTTTAACCGCAACTTCCCGCTTTAACATAATAAATGAGGTTGAAAAGAATATTAAGGTTCGTCCAGATACTGTACGATAAGGCTCACCTGCTTCGGCATGAATGTCCGTGTCCTTACATTGTACCCGGTATGCGCCAAGGCTTCATACAGTTCATGATTCCGTTTTATCCACCGCGTCAGGGTGCGGATGGCGCAACGTGCAGTAGCATTGGGGCAATAGAGGCATGCCAAATCTTTCTTTTTATAAGTCGTGATACGAAAGCCATTTTCTGTTTCCATAGCAGTTTGTCTGATTTTTAAATGATTGATGTAAAGATACGATATTCAAAAGGCGAAGTCAAGTATTTCAAGGAGAATATGAACCTTTTTCTGAGAAAGTTCATATTCTCCTTATTTACAGAATGTTTATCCTAACGGATTTTCTCCCTGGTCGCCATCGGAACCGCCGCCATCCGGATTTGGTTTGGAACTACCCCCACCAGAAACGGTGCCGTTGCCCGACCAATCCATCTTCTCTACGCTGGCGCGGGTCAGCATGTCCCTAAAGTAGAAGCCCGGGGTGAAGATAATCTTGCGGCGATAAATCGTGCTTGCCTTCACATCTTCCAGTTTGTCCTGGCTCTTGGCATTGATGCCGGGACGGAAACAGCCGAACTCACCCAGCTGTACTGAAAATCCCTTGTTGATATCCATATTCAAGGTGTCGATCAATCCGTCCAGCACCAACTTCACCACACCGCGAGGCGCCATGCCTATCTTGGAAACCTCGTCGCATAAATCCTTAAAACCTACCACACCCAAAGTTTTCATCTGCGCCACGTACTTTTCCGTTTTTGTCTCGTCAAAACCGAATACTCTCTTTTTTACTTCATAATTCAAAGCCATAGTTTTTTAATTTTAAGTTGATTAATAAAAGTCGGTCTTGTTCGCTCGTCAGTCTGCAAAACCAGTTTCTTTGTGACCACGATGCAAAGATACAACGGGCAGAAAACGGGGTGGTGCTTTAACGGAGGTTTAAGGAGGTTTTCGTAGGATAAAAAAGGATATTGGAGAAAAAGAAAGGAACTGATAGACAATGACTAAGAAATTTTATTCCTTAATCATACATTGTTTTTATCCTTTACGGCATCTTTAATTGACAGCGTAAAAAAGTTCAGGTTCTTTTCTCTCTGAATTTGCGCTTGCAAACTCCAAACTCTTTTTTCCGAAAAATGGATAGTGGTAGTTTCGTGAGCCGACAGGACATAGGGCAATGCACCTTCCACATGAAATACATTGACTTTCATCTGTCTTTATGGGGTTCTCCGACGCAATGGCACGTGTCGGGCACTCTTCCTGAATAGGACGGCACGCCTACGACCAACAATTCATTGCGTCCCAATCTCAAACCGGGGGATTAAAACATTACTCGTAATGTCATGTTGGATATTATCGGCGTGCAGCTGCTTGACGATACCCTGCACGATGGCTTTGGTAGTAAATGTAGCACTGAAAAAAACAGAATGGACTTTATGTATCTCCATAAATCTTAATTTATCCGATTAAATTTCTAATAACCGTAAATTTATTGGTATCCGTTCAAGGTCAGGCAGAAGAAGTCACTGTCATCATACGGATAATCGTATTCGATGGGGAGTTCTTCTTTCTCTATTTTCTTGAATCCGGCTTTCTCATAAAACAGATGTGCTCTGTCCGTATTCTTGGGGGTGTCGAGAATGATTTGCCTCCAGCTTTTTCAATATGCGGAATAACAGCCCTTTATCCATATTGAGCTCACGGGATATGTCCTTTGCATTTCGATTCGGATGCAAATACACATCTTGAATTTTACCTCTTTCTGGCATACACCACACTCGGCCCCATCCCATGCCTCATCAGCACCCCTTCTTCTATAAACCTGTTCAAATCGACAACCGCCTGCTTATAACTACGTCCTGCCAGCCGTGCATACTGGGAGCGATTGATGCAGGGATACTGCTGCAAATACTCATCCAGCAACTGCCAGCGCTGCTCCACGCCCAACGCCTCATCGGCAGACGAAGCAGGCGCCGATGCCGATTGCGGACAACGCTCCAACTGCATCTTACCTTTCAAATCCTTATAGAACTCCCTGCCCAGACGGAAATTCAACCCGCGCAAAGCGATGGAGGCAGCACGAAGCTCTTTCTTGTCCGTCGCCTGGCGGGTACAACTCAAAGAGGGGGTGAAGTAACCCAGTTCGCCCAGCTCCACCGTCCAGCCATTGGCAAGGCAGTCGCGCAACTCGTCCATAAAGCCTGCCATCGCTCCTTCCAGCAGGCTGCGGCTGAGGCCGGTGAAAAGATGTACACGCTCGATAAATTCCTTGCGGTCGATGGTGCCCTTGGGGACAAAGCGGGCATAAAGGGATTGTTGCTCGCCGGTCTGGCGGACGTCGGGTTTCTCGAAAAGGTCGTAATACGCACTCATATATATTCTGTTTTTAAATGGTCCTGCAATTCCGTCATTTCTTCTTCCACGGCATTAAGGAGAAGAAATGCTATTCTTTAATCATTCCACCATGGAGAAAATATCATTCCACCACGGAAGAAAAATCGTTCCACCATGGTAGAACGATTTTTTCCACACGATGGAACGATTTAATAGTAGCATACAAATATACTAATCGAAAGGAGGAAAAACAAGAAAATTCCCATAAAAAACATATCTTTACGCTGGAAATGAAACATATAAAAAATACACACCAAACTCACTTTAGAGTCATGAAGAAAATATATCCCAAAGAATGGTTAGAACTGCATCCTTACAAGCAGACAAACAGCGTTGACCAGTACTACGTCGGCATTGCAAACGAAATCCACAAAAGGCTTTATTCTTCAACGATAGCCGACGCCTTCGAAGAAGAGGAAAACATACGCTATACAAGCCTCTGCCTCGCCGCATGGTTTGAGGACGTCATCTCCCAGACCGGCATCTGGCAGGCATTCACTGCCGAGTGCCGGAAGCGATACGGAACCTATCTGCCCTTCTACCCCATCAAAGGCGATTATTTTCCGGATGAAATCAATCTGGAGGACATACGTTTTCTGCTTTGGCACCATATACAATATCTATGCCGGGGAATAAGCGCCATCAACCCCGAGAATCCCGGAATAGAGCAAACTGCACAAGAGATATACGGACTGCTTGCAGAGGAATACGAAACCGCTCCCGAAAATGAAAGGATGCAGGAATTTCTATACCACTCTGCCATGGGAGAAGAAGACTTCTTCCGCTACCGGGAGATACTGGATTGGTTTCACTACCAATGCTACTTCAACATCGAAAATGTCGCCCAATACCGGGACGAAGCTGAACGGTTGCTGGATGATGAAAAGATTACTCCCGAAATGGCAGAGACCCTCATATATGCCACACGCACCTCACTGACGTTCAAAGGGCGCCGCAACCTGCTGTCGCTGACCTCACCGGAATGGCTGGCTCTCATCGGAAAAGCCCATCCCGAACATCAGCTTTGGGGCAAGGTGAAGGCACGGGAAAACAGTTGCTATCTGCTGGAGAAAGAAGACGACGAGTATCTGTACGTCAAAGATTTGTGTAGTGAGGACGAAGGCGAATTCAAGATAACCAAGAAGTCCTTGAACCTCTCGGCTATCCGTAGCAGAGAAGTAGGGAAAAGCACCCTTATCTGCGAACTGATTTATTTTGGCAACGCATGGTGGCAGTGCGGCATGCTTCTCGAAAACAAGTACGACCAGAAAATAGCGGAATATGTGGACGACTTGACGAAACAGAAAGAAAAGACGAATGAAAAGGCTACATTCCATGATTTCATAAAAGCATCCGGCGGGAAATCTTTTGTATTCTGCCAATCGCAAGAAGAAATCTCTGATTTTCTGCTGAACAAGATGGGATACGGCTTGAAAGAAGACCTGGACATACCACGCATACATACAGAAACCGGAGCCATGCTGATGGCCAACTCGCACACCGGCCTACATATCCAATTCAAGCTGTGCGAATGCATCAAATCTCCGGACAACCCCTATTATAATAAAGAGGAAGCAGAGAAAAACGCCATTATGTTCATCGTCAACCCCGACGTTATCCCTTACCAACTGAGTTGCATCCTGCAAGACGAAGGCATGCTTCCGGATGCTTATCTGAACAGTTTGCAAGGAAAAGAATACGGACAAGAGTTCATACGCAAGAATGCACACTTCCTGACTGATTATTTCCATTATCGGTGTCGGGAGAAAGACTTTGATTAGTTGAAAATGGGGGGTAAATACCACTTTTGACACATTTCCAACTACCAATTATCATAGTGCTTTCCAGAACTTCTGGAAATCCTTATACCGTCCGTAGCACACTAACTGGTCGCCGGCTTGTATCTGGTCATTTTCCGGCAGTTCGTTCAGTACATTGTGTTCCACATACGAGATGCCCAGGCAATTCTTCAAAGTCTCGGCACGTTTCAAGGCGAGTATCTTCAGGCCAAACTCCTTATCGAGATTCAATTCGTTGGCATAATAGCCAATGAACTTGTCCGGAACGGTGAACTTGACTACATAATAATCCGGTGCCACGCGGAATGTCTCCATATCGGCACCGAATTCCAGCAACTGTACCAGTCCGCGTGCGGCATCCTCCTCGGGAGTAAGAATGCGTTCCAGCTCAAAGGCCTCGAGCACGGAACGGTGGACAGCGTCAATGGCGCGGGCATAGATATGCTGCACCTTCTTCTGCTTCAGCAAAGCCACTACACGGATGGATGCACCGAAATTCTCGCCGATGGCAACAATCACCACATCCACACTGTTCAGCGGCAACACGGACAAGGCCTGCTCGTCCGTAGCGTCGATGACAAAGGCTGTGGCAATCTTTTCCTTCAGACTATCCACCCGGCCGACGCTCACGTCCGCACCTATCACTTCGTGCCCCAGTGCAGAAAGCTCTTCTGCCAGCACGTGACCATAATTCCCTAAACCGATAATAATATACTTCATCTTATTTAATTGATTATAATCTGACCACTCGGATACTGATACTTCGTATGCTTCTTCTGCTTGATGATGCCAAGCATCAGCGTAATCAGTCCCACACGCCCCACAAACATCAGCAGTGCCACCAGTAGCTTGCTGTCGTCTCCCAACCGCGGGGTAAGGTTCAAACTGGACCCCACCGTGCTCAATGCCGACACACACTCGAAGGTAATGGCCAAAAGCGACGTACCCGGCTCCAGAATGCTGATGATGAAAATAAACAGCAACAAGACGCCGAACGACATCACCACCGTGGCATTGGAACGACGGATAGAATCGTGTGACAGCTCACGGCCAAACACCTCTACCCGTTCCGTGCCGCGCAACACAGCCACCAGATTCAGCACCACTACCGCAAAGGCATTTACCTTGATACCGCCTGCCGTAGACTGTGAACCGCCTCCCACCCACATCAGAAACAGATATATAAGCAATGTCTGTACCCCCAAGCCTGCCAAGTCCACACTGGTAAAGCCTGCCGTACGGGGACACGTGGCATTGAAAAACGCCTGCGTCCACTTGTCTGCCACCGACATGCCGGCGAAGGAGGCATTCCACTCAAAGACAGCAATGCCCACCGTGCCCAGTACCAGCAGCAGGAAGGTGACTATCAGTACAATCTTTGTATTCAGGTTGTACAGATGGTAAAAACGCTTGCCGTCCCAATGCCACGTACGCAGAAAGTGCCACAGACGACGCAGATGGTAAAGAATAATATCCTTGAAATTCACCAGTATGGGGAAACCGATACCCCCCAAAATAATCAGCAGAGATATATAGATGAAGAACGGATTGTGCCCCGTCATCACCAACGGATTACCCAGATTTCCGGGCAACGTGGAGAATCCCGCATTGCAGAAAGCGGAAATGGCATGAAAAGCGGAAAAGGCCAGCTCTTCTTGAAGGTCCATCCCCATCGTCCCGTGGATGTCTCCCCAGATAGCAAGCATCCCTATTCCTTCAATCACCAGCGTAAAGGCCAGAATATAGACCAGGGTGGAGAGCAAGGAATTCAAGGAATTGGAACTCACCATGTCGCGCACCACCAACTGATTGTACAACGAGGTATTACCCATGAAGAACATGGCAAAGAAACTCGTCAGTGTCATCACTCCCAGACCGCCTATCTGAATCAGCAGAATGATTACCACAAAACCGGTCGGGGTAAAAGTGGACGCCACATCGACAGACGTCAGCCCCGTGACGCACACCGCACTGGTGGATATGAACAGCGAGTCGACCCACGATATGCCGTTCACCGTGCAACGCGGCAACATCAACAGCCCCGTGCCTATCATTATGATTATCAAGAAACTTGCAGCCAGAATAAGCGAAGGGTTCGTACGCCGCCCCAGCAACCGTACCAGCCCGTTGGAAAGGCTGAAAAAGGAAAACACCAGCAGCAGAATAAGGTGATAGGCCTTGCCATGCAGAAATTCCCAGAACTGCAAGATGGCGCCCTCCTCCTCCGGACGATGGAAAATGACCGGGATAAGAGTCAGATAGAGCAGAATGGTCAGTATCCAGGTGAGCTTACTGAACGTGCGACGGGTATCCTTATATTCCAGCAAAATGCGCAGAGTGACGTCTGCCAGGAAAACAACCCACACCCCATGGTACAAGCGTTGGAGCTGATGCGCCTCGACCTCTGAAATCGTAAAGCCATGCTCATAGACCACGCCGACAATCAGCAGGATGGAGGCCAAATAAGTGATGGAAGTCATTACTCCCACTGTCATCCGTACGTAAGGGTGAATCCATTTATTTTGATACAAAAGGAATTTATGATAAATCTTCATAAATGCATCGATTAATGAAACGCGGCAAACTTAGACAAATATACCTTGATATACAAAAAACAAAAGGAAAAAGAAATTGGTTCAAAAATAATAGCTACATTTGGGCATTGAATTATTAATAATTTTAACCACTATGAGCAACAAAAAGAAAAGATTCATTCTCCCGGAAGAGGAAATCCCACAGTACTGGTATAACATACAAGCCGATATGGTGAACAAGCCCATGCCACCGCTTCACCCCGGCACCAAGCAACCGCTGAAAGCAGAAGACTTGTATCCTATCTTTGCCGAGGAACTCTGCCGCCAGGAACTGAATCAGACCGACACGTGGATTGAAATCCCCGAAGAGGTCCGCGAAATGTACAAATACTACCGCAGCACTCCGCTGGTGCGCGCTTATGGATTGGAGAAAGCGCTCGGCACACCGGCACATATCTACTTCAAGAACGAGAGCGTCAGCCCGATGGGCTCGCACAAGCTGAACTCCGCCATCCCGCAGGCATACTATTGCAAGCAGGAGGGAGTGACTAACGTGACCACCGAAACCGGTGCCGGACAATGGGGAGCTTCCCTGGCATATGCCGCCCGCCTCTTCGGACTGGAAGCCGCTGTCTATCAGGTAAAAATCAGTTACGAGCAAAAGCCCTACCGCCGCAGCATCATGCAGACATTCGGTGCGCAGGTTACCCCGTCTCCCTCCATGTCTACCCGCGCCGGAAAAGATATACTGACCGCCCATCCCAACTATCAGGGCTCGCTGGGAACAGCCATTTCCGAAGCTATAGAGCTGGCACAGACCACTCCCAACTGCAAATATACCCTCGGCTCCGTATTGAGCCACGTGGCCCTGCACCAGACCGTCATCGGACTGGAAGCCGAAAAGCAGATGGAAATGGCGGGTGAATATCCCGACACCGTCATCGCCTGCTTCGGAGGAGGTTCCAACTTTGGCGGTATCGCCTTCCCCTTCATGCGCCACAACATCCTCGAAGGAAAGAAAACACGCTTTGTCGCCGCCGAACCTGCCTCATGTCCGAAGCTGACACGCGGCAAATTCCAATACGACTTCGGCGACGAGGCCGGATACACTCCGTTGCTGCCCATGTTTACACTGGGACACAACTTTGCCCCTGCCAATATCCATGCCGGCGGCCTACGCTATCACGGTGCAGGTGTCATCGTATCACAACTGCTGAAGGACGGTTATATGGAAGCGGTGGACATCAAGCAGCTCGAATCATTCGACGCCGGTTGTCTGTTTGCGCAAGCAGAGGGCATCATCCCCGCCCCCGAGTCCTGCCATGCCATTGCCGCCACCATCCGCGAAGCAAACAAATGCAAGGAAACGGGTGAAGAGAAGGTGATTCTGTTCAACCTTTCCGGTCACGGACTTATCGACATGGCATCCTACGACAAGTATTTGTCCGGCGATTTAGTGAATTACGAGCTGACGGATGCCGACATCCAGAAGAATCTGGACGAGATAGGCAATCTGGCTTAATAGATATTCGCCATACTGACAAGCGGTTCATAGAGTTTCTCTATGTCCTGCGAGTCCATCTCAATCTGTACCTGGTCCCCCGGAATCAAACGAGTTCCCGTGGGGACCAGATTTTTTCCATCCCGATGTACATTGATGATGGCGCAACGTTCCGGCAGGGACAGTTCGTCCACCAGTTTCCCGTCCAGATAAGAATCCGTCATAATCTCCACTGAAAGCGTATAGCGTTTCTCTTCTTTAAAATCGGGAGCATGAATCATATCTTCATAGAGGGAGACGTTGGAAGGCTTCATTTGCAGAAGTTCCGTAAAATAGTAGGTCAACCCACCAACAACCACCGAAGGGTAAAAGACCTCGAAATGCCCCGTAATCTCCGTAATCAGCACAATGGCCGTGAGCGGTGTACGGACCACGGCCACCAGAAAAGCCGACATGGAAACAAGCATGACATAACTGACATTCTCTTGCCCGATGACACCGTACCTCACTCCTACCAGACCGACAATCTGTCCCAACAACCCTCCCGTAACCAGCGTCGGAATGAAACTGCCGCCCGGCAATCCGGAAGAGACAGAGAAAACTGAAAAGACAAAATGCAGCAACATGACGGCCGTCACCCACATAATCTGCGTACTGCCGTTCTGTGCCTGGGCCAGCAGAAACTGCTCCCCGCCTCCAGTCAGATTGACCTGCATCAGCGAAATGATGTAGGCCACCAGCACCAGATAGAACATCTTGACATACGCCGGAGAATTGACTTTGGCATACACATGCCTGAAAGCATTCATGGTGGAGGAGTAGAACTTCCCGCATACGGAGACAATCACCGCCAATATCAAGAAATACTTCATCTGGACAAAGAAGGCGAAAACCGGTTCCGTTACTTCTATCAGATGGTAAGGATTCACAGGAAAGACCATGCTTGCCACGGCTCCTGCCACAACACCCGCCAGCAAGGTAGTGATGGCCGTCTTAGGGGCATCGAAGCGTTCAATGGATTCTATTACAATGAGCGAGGAAGCCAGTGGCGCTGCAAAAGCCGCAGCGAGCCCCGCTCCCGCCCCGGCTGCCAGCAACTGTTTCTGTTCGCCTTTCAGGATATGAGTCCAGCGGGATACCAGGCTACCCACATAAGAGCCTATCTGCACGGAAGGCCCTTCGCGCCCCAAAGACAGCCCCGCCGAGAAGGACAGAATGCCCCCTACAAACTTGGATACCATCTCGATGAAAGGATGCCGGTAAGTGATGCGCCCGTTAATCACGCCGCGTGTCTGCGGAATACCTCCCCCACCGATAAGCGGCATTTTCCCCACGAGCCACATGACGAAGACGAGAATGCCCCAAGAAAACAGAAAGAGTGGAATGTGCCAGTACCAGGCCGGATGCGAAGCGAAGAAACCACTGCGGAGGTGGAACAGATAATAGAGAAGATAGTGATAGGGTACAGCGACCAGTCCCGTCAGCAAACCGACGAACATGCTGACGAAATACAACCGGGCATCCACCAGCTTCAACTTCCAGATGTGCCAGCCGCGTACTGTTTTCCAGTTCTTGACCCTCGTCCAAAGACGTTCTGCCTTATCCCATAGTTCCATAACAAAACAACTCCCGTTAACTTGCGCTTTACAACAACAAGCAACGGGAGTTGTTTTATACAGAAACATTATTTACCAAAATCTGTTCTTTGCAGGATTATACTCAAATCCCACGAGCTTCAATTTTCGTACAATGTCCTCTTTCTCTACGTTCATATCCTCGCAGAGCGCGTCCAGCGAAGGATAGAAATCACGCAGTTTCATGTTGATGAAGCTGTACAGCATCACCGGGTCCTCAGGTAATCTCATAGTTACAATCTTTAAATTTAAACTAATACCGGGGGCAAAATTACAATAAAAAAACAAAATAGAGATAATTTTAGTGTAGAATATACAACCTACCCGCCGCAAACGATTGAGGGCCATGTTTACGGAGCTTTCGTCTGCTCTATCTTCAAGGAGACCTTCTCGATAATCTTGCCAAGCTCCTCTTCCAGCGGAATCACATTAAAGTCGCCCCAGAAATCGGCATCATACTTGAAGTCGGTTTCAGAGAAGACGGTATGCACCGGCAACCGTTCCGCACGCGGGAAGCGCGTCACGTTCTCCCCGTCAATCCGGCAGGTCACCATCTCGAACCAGGTATACAGAGTGGGATTACTGAAGAGCATGCGTTTTCTCTTCATCTTGAAGTAAAGGTCGCCACGGATGTGGTGGACATAATAGGTACCGTTCCAGGGTTTGTATGAGACGGTATAGACAAGTTTCTCCGTTGTCAGCCTGATTTTCGGAGCCTGGCGTATCACGAAAAGCCGTGTGGCGGCCTTCACATACCGGGGATGAATTTCGAAGCGGGCACGCAGCAAGGCGCTGTTCTCCGAGTCTATATAGAGTTCTCCGCAGAACAAAGGCTCCTTTACCCCACGTTTCTGCTCAAAATAGACGACGTTGGCAGTACGGTCGTCCACCGATACGATGTCGCCCGAAGTATAGGTATAAAGTTCCTCGCCGGATTCCAGCAAGAGGAAGTCTGGAAGATTCTTCATGATGTCCAACTGCAGACATGCCTCCACCCCGGAGCTGATTTTGGCAAGCACACTGTCCGTCTGCTCCCGGTTATCTATCTTGCTCATCTTGAGCAGTTTCACCTGGTCTTTCTGTCCGGGTTCCATCGTCGGTGATTTGTAGACCTTGAAAACGGCCTCCGTCAGGCTCTGGAACTTGTTCTTCAGTTGTACACCTTCCCGGTAGAAGGTGGTCAGATAGACCGGAGAAGTGGAGCAGTTCCTATCCCGGTGCTCTATCATCTCGCGAAGCAGCTTTTTAGGCTCCACCAAGCGGATAAGCACTTCTTGCAAGGAAATGACTTTCGGCTCAAGGCTCAGGACATTGCTGCGTCCTTCCAAAGCAGAGGCTTCCACCGTTTGCCCCACATAACCCAGATGGGAGAAGGAGAGCATGCAGCGCCTCAACGAGTCGGGCAGGTTGAGCCGGAATTCACCGTTCTGGTTGGTAATGTTACCCAGTGAGGTTCCTTGTGCGATGACCGACGCACTGACGACGGGCTCTCCCGTCTCCTTGTCCAGCAGGATTCCGGCAATGGTGGAATATGCCGGTCGGGGCGGCAGGGGTACCGTTTCTTCCATACTCTTCCTTTCTGCCGCCCGTGTTATCAATATATGGTTGCCTAATACCTTCAATTCGAGGTTCCGGCTGCCGGTTATCCTATGAATGGCCTGCCTCACGGAACACTCCTGCTTCCTGACCCTCACCACTGAGTCGTTATGGATGACCTTACTATCATAGATAAACAGATAGCCGGACTGCTCCGAGACTTTCCCCAACAGCGCATAAACCGTTCCCTTCATTCCAGGCAGCCGGACGATGCGGTCCAGCACATCGCCTCCGTCCGCTCTTGCACTGCCTGCCAGGAAGAAAATGAAGAGTGGCAAATGGAGAATGAAGCATTTCATTGAATTCATTGTTCCGACAATATCAGTCTATTGCCCTGACGTGTACACTTCAAGTCGAACGTCCAGCATATCAGCTCGGCCACAGACTCCGGGGAGTTATTCGAAAATTCGACCGTCAGCCGCCGTTTGCCCAGGCTTGGCGACGCGGCTTCTATCTGCCAGCCGGCAGACTCCTTATTGATGGCACGCAGCACATCCTCCAGGCACTCGTCCTTGAAACGGATGTTGCTGGTGTAGCGGTCAAAGAGCTCCGGATTCTCCGTCTCGCTGACGAACAGACTGCCCCCCTGCAAGATAACCGTTTCTCCCGCCTCTACAAAGACCGTCTGTTCCTCTTGTTTCAGCAGCACCTTCACCTTCCCGCGCTTCACGGACAAGCTGAAGGGGACCCCTTCATTGCTCCTGACATTGAAAGCCGTGCCCAGTACCTCCACACGCACTCTCGCCGTCTCAATCGTAAAAGCCTGCTCGGGTTTCTTTGCCACATCAAAGAAGGCTTCGCCCTGCAGGTTCACTTCCCGCTTGTCTTCCGCAAAATGTTCGGGATACTTCAGCGTGCTTTCCTGCGCCAGATATACCACCGAACCGTCTTCAAGGGTCTTGACCAGTGTGGGCTTCTCCCGGTTCTCCTCCGTCAGCAAGCTACGACTGTCCCCACCTTGTTCCGGTACGGCCCACCATGCGGCAAAACATACGATTCCGGCAATCACGGCTGCCGAAACGCTCCCCCACTTGAGGTAAAGCCTGCGGTGCGTTGCCGAAGCGTGTTCCGCATCTGCCGGCAGCAGGCAGTCCGTTTCGAAGCGGGCATAAAGCCGTACCCATGCCTCGTCGGTCCTTGTCTTCTTTTTATCTACTTCCATCATTGTGTCCGGATATAATTATCAATTTCATTTCGTAAGGTTCGGAGTACCTTGGTCATTTCCGCTTCCACCGTCTTGACGGACAACGAAAGCGACAAGGCAATCTCTGCATATTTCTTCCCCTCCATGCGGTGCATCCTGAAAATCTGCTGCCGGCGCCGGGGCTGCTTGTCGAGCGTATGCCGGATGAGGGTCTGGAGTTCCTCGTACTCCAAATGCGCGTGGGGGTCGGACGAATAGCCCGGCCCGGACTCCGTACGGACAGATGCCCGATAGCGCTCCTTGACCTCCTGATGCTCACAAAACTGCACGGCTTCATTCCTCACAGAACGGTAGAGATAGCTTTTCACGGACTGGAATACTTGTAACCGCTCCCGATTCTTCCACAGCACGTAGAACAGCTCCTCCACAATTTCCTCGGCGGACGCCGTATCACCCGTGATGCCCGCAGCATACCAGCAAAGGGGGGAATAATACCGGCGGAAGATTCCTTCGAACGCCTTTATATCGCCCTCCTTTATTCTGGCCAGTATCATCAGTTCATTCAGCATACTATGTTGAGGTACAGCTTATCTTCTACAAAGATAAAGAAAACTATCAGATAATCAATTGGATTGCTTCCGCAATTTGCAGACTGCATTCTCCAGGGATTCCGTAGGTTCTATGATATTGTAGTTCCTCCAGAAGTCTTCGTTCCAGTACTCATCCACCAGGTCGTAGAATACCTGCTTCCGTTTGAAGGTGTTCTTGTTGGAGATGCCGGAGAGAGGGCTTTCCGTCCTGTCGGTCACCACCATTTCAGAGAAAGCGGTGTAGCTGGAGGAGAACAGCCTTTTTTTCCAGTCGCATTTAAAGCGGATGACATTCCGTATATAGTTCAGGTAAGTCTTGGCCCCCTGCTGCTTGTAGGTCACCAGATAGGTGACTTCCTGCGGGCGGAACCGTAAGCCGACGGGCTTCTTATGCAGAATGGCCTCCACTGCCTTCACCCGATTTGCCATGTCCAGGCCAAACTCGGCACGTGTAAAGGAAAGCCGTTCGTAGTCTATATACAGTTTCCCGATGAACAAGGCATACATCAGGCTGACCCGCGGACGGAAGCTGACCACATACTGCATGCGGTTATCCAAATTGACGGGGTCCTCCATACGGAATTCATAATAGTCCAGATTGTCCGTGCTCAACAGCGCATCGCCATTCTTCACAATGTCCAGATAAAGGGACAAATTGGGACCTCCCACCACTTTCACAGCCAGCGTGTCACTCTGCTTTTGGCTCAGCAGGCGGCGGCCTTTCAGCAGCTGCACCTTGTCGCGGTCTACATCGCGGGAGTTATAATCCGTCTTATAGACATCCATCACTGCCTCGGACACGCTGATATAGCGGCGGCGCTTCTGCACGGTTTCCCGATAGAAGGCGGTCAGCATGTTGTCATTGCCAGAATAATTTACTGGAATTTTCTTGATGGCCTCTTCCACTATGACGCGGGGATTATTGCCATAGACCACAATCTCGCTCAAAAGATTGGGGGCCGGTATCATCCAGATGGTCAGCTCGCCCGTTTTTTCAAGTTCTTCCAGAGAGAGGTGTGTAGTGAGATAGCCGATATGGGAGACTTCCAGTCCACGGAAAGCTTCCGCTTCCGCTACTTTCAAGGAGAATGTGCCGTCGGCATTGGTCACCGTTCCGATATTGTTGCCGACAACAGAGACGTTCACGTTTTCGAGTTTCTTCCTGCTGTCCTTGTTCTTGACCGTACCGGTGATGACGAGCTCGTTCACTGCCGCGTCCTGCGCCATCAACGGGGTGATACCCGAAGATAAGAATGCAAACAAACACCCAAGTGTAAATCCTACAAAGTTTTTCATAAGGCATGTTTTTAAGGGGTTTCTATTAATAAGAGCGGTGAGGAAGATAAAACCCTATAGAATGGAGAGAAAAATACAAAAAAAGTAGCACGTTGATAATCAGAGAGAAATTTTGCCAAGACATTGCCATAGGTTTGGCAAAACTTTGCCATGCCTATGGCAAAAGTTTGCCAACGCGGTGGCAAAGTCTTGCCAATAGTAAGGCAAAAACTTGTCAAGCTGTCGGCAATAGCTTAGTTGAATTGTTGGGGCTTCCGCTGGCTCAGAATAACGTAGATGATGACCGGCGCACCGATAATGGGCGTGACGGCATTCAAGGGAATAATACCCGCTTCGCCGGGCAAGACGCAAATCAGATTGCAAAGCAGTGCCACTGCACCGCCACTCAGGATGGTAACCGGCAATAGGGAATTGTGATTGGTTGTCCCCAATATCATGCGGGCCACATGCGGCACGGCCAGGCCAATAAAGGCGACCGGACCACAGAAAGCGGTGGTGACAGCCGTCAAGAGCCCGGTGATAATCAAAAGCCAGTTGCGCACACGGCGGATATTGACACCTAGATTTTCGGCATAGCGCTCTCCCAGCAACAAGGCGTTCAGGGGCTTTATCAACAATAATGAGCCGAACAGTCCCACAATGGTGACCAGCGCAAAGGCCGGCATCTGCTGTAGGGAAACTCCACCGAAGTTGCCCAGCCCCCATATCATATAGGACTGCACCCCCTCTGCCGTAGCAAAGAAGTTCAGCAGGGCAATGGCCGAAGAAGCGATGTAGCCTATCATGATACCCGTTATCAGCAGCATGATATTGCTCTTTATCAGCGTGGAAAAGAAAAGGATAAGTACCATAATCAGCATGGCTCCGATAAATGCGCCAAGCAGCACGGAGAAGAAGCCGGACAGACTGAACGCCCCTGCCGTGATGCTACCGCCAAACAGCAGCATGACGAAGGCCACTCCCAGACTTGCCCCGGCGTTGATGCCCAGAATGGATGGTCCTGCCAGCGGATTCTTGAAAGCCGTCTGCAACATCAGTCCGCAGACAGCCAATGCGCCACCGCAAAGCAGCGCCGTCAGCGCTTGGGGCAAACGGGATTCCCAAAGGATGAAGCTCCAGCTTGCCTTCTCCCCCTCTCCACCGAGCAGGATACGGAAAACATCGGCAGGCGGAATCGAAACCGACCCTACCAGCAGATTGCCCGCAAAAAGCAATAAGATTACTACTCCCAACCCGATACCATATTTCCAGCCTTTACTCATAGTTACATTATTTAGCACACAGAGACACGGAGGCACAGAGTTTTCTATTACTTTCACAAAAGTTCCGTATCTCTGTGTTCATCACTCCTTCAGTCTGCAAAAATAGCGCAAGCCTCCCAAATCTCCTATTTCGGGATGCAGAATCTGTATCAGGTCGGATAACAAATAATCGGGACGGAACGGAGTCTCCTCGTAGAAAGGAACTTTCGCCGTATTACAACCATAGACATTCCGGGTCTTGAAAGCCTTGAAACCGGTGTAGCCGATATAATCCGCCTCCAAATCAGCATAGCTCATGTCGCGGTCACGGTTGTACTTCACCAGCCAGACGTCGGCATCGCCCGCCTTGTCGAAAACGGTCTCGAAAGCCAGAGGAACAGAGCCGCTGTGGGTATCGTCGGCAAAAGCGTAACGCCCGCAAGCATCCTGAAAAAGCCTTCCTATGGTGCTACGCCCTCCCGGCACGTACCATGCCGAGCCGCTTTTCAACTCACTGACAACGGAGAACGAGGTGGATGAAAGTTGCGCACGCATCTTGAGGCGTTGGTAACAACTGTCCACTTCAGCAAAAAGGTTGTCGGCTTGTGGCGCAACCCCGAAGAGCAGTCCGTAGAAACGCATCCACTCGGCACGTCCCAAAGCGGAGGTTTCCATGTAGTCGGCACATTCGATGATGGGAATATCCAGTTTCTCGATACGGCCATAACCGCCACTGTTCTCGAACGGAGACAGAAGGATGGCATCGGGATGCAGGTCGATGATGCGCTCCATATCGGGATTCATACCGTCGCCACAATCGGCGATGGTGCCCCGGCGGCAGGCTTCGTGAACGGTGGGCAGTTTGATGTACTTCAAGTCGCAGACACCGCCGATGCTACCAAACACACCCAGATTATCCATCAGTCCGCAGTGGACGGAAGAGTAGATGACTGATTTGGAGAGCGGGGTACGTACCACAGTACCTGCCGGAAGATGTGCCGGGAGTTCGCGGTCTTTCGGGACCAGTATATAGGTATGTAGCGTGTGCAACGTATCCCAAGGATTGCGCAAGGTGGCAAGGGTATAGCCGGGATAGGACACTAAGGTAAGATTCTCTGCATAACGTAAGGGAATGGTGTCACCGTTGGCCAAAGCAGAGGCAGTCTTGCCCCTTCCTCCGCAGGAGGAAAGAAACAGGACTGCGAACAGACAGATAAGTAAACTATTTCTTTTCATTGATATTAATTGAAGAAGATAGCAGAATTAGGATTCATACCTCCTGCATCGAACTGCTCTATAAAGGTACCGTCTTTCTTGAAACGATAAATGGTGCCGTTCGTGGTATATTCAGAAGTACCAATATAGAAATCACCGTTATTATCATTTACTTCCAACATATAAATCGTAGAAGTTTTCAACTTTTCCGGTATATCCTTCAAGAAAGAAGCTTCATCCATCTTTCCAGTCTTTATATTATAAGTAAAAAAAGAAGCGGTAGGATTGGTGTAATTTGAATAAGTCAAATAGAGAATATCATCAGTAGCACACATACGGGTGGCACTGCCTAATTCCGTCACCTTATTGTTGGCAGCAGGGTCTATCATCTGTAATGAATAGCCAATATCAACATAATTACCCCATGAAATCAAAAAAACCTTATCATCCTCTTCAACCAAAGCATTGGGGTTCAAACCTACCGTCAACGTCTCTTTCAACTTGAAAGTACGCAAATCTATCACCTTTACGTCATTGTGATAAGTGCTCCAATCAGCAGTACAGCTATTCGCCACATAAAGCATATCCTCGCAGATTGCCACACCTTCCAGATTGTCGCCAAGTCCGGTCAATTTATCCACTACCTCCAACGTTTTCGCATTGATTTTAGCTACAGCTCCTCCGTAGAAGGAAGCATAGATATATCCATCCTCAGCATCGATATAACGAATGCCTGCACTGAGGTCGTTGTCGTCTACAAACGAAACACGTTTCAACTCCACACCCGCAGCATTCAGCTTAGTCAGATAATTGGAACCACTTACAGCTATATATATTTCATCTTCATACTCAATCATACTCTGACCAAGGTCACCCAACTTGGCGTTGTTTTGAGTCTGGTAAATATCACTGATGAAATCCGCATCCTTATTGGGTGCATAAAAGGCAAGTCTTGCGTTATTAGCTCCCCAACCACCCTCATTCAGAATATAAACACGCGTCTGCGGCAGTGTCACCTTCGACCCGCCGTCATCCAGAGAATCGTCATCGTCGTCACTACAAGATGCCAAAGAGGCACCCAAAGCAAGCATGCAGAGCATACCGAATAATAAACTTCTTACTTTCATAATCACAGTTGTTATTGTTTATAATTAGTTTTTGTTGTTCATAAATAGATTATTCAAAACTTGAAAGTACCCGTCAACCGCCACGAACGACCCGGCATAGGATAATATTTTATCACGTCATACTGTTCATCTGTCAGATTTATAATCTCGGCCTGCAACAGAAGCCGGCAACCGCCCAAAGCAAACTCATGAGAGAGGCTCATCGTATGCTCCAGATAGCCTTCAATCTCATTCTCCGGAATGTTCTGCGACAAATAGTAACGCTTTCCCACTCCTACCGCCGAGTAGCCCACATTCACCCACGGCGTTTCCACAATGACAGACGCGTTTCCGCTATGAAGAGGAGTATAAGGCAATTGGTCCTTATAGTTCTTCGCGTCGGAATCGGTCAGGTCAATGGCCTTTTGCCATGTATATCCGCCCGACATAATCAGTCTTATTTTCTCCGTCAATGGAACGGTTGCCGCCAAAGTAGCATCCACACCTGCGGCATGCACCTTGCCGTAGTTCGCCATCTTCCACGCATAGGTGGTGGGAAAAGCCACAATCTTATCCGTCACATCATTATAGTAACCGTCGAGCGTAACGGAGATATAGTCGAACACAGACAATCCGGATTTGCTCCATGTGATACCGACATTATATTCGTCTGCCTTCTCGGGTCGCAGATTACGGTTGCCCAGCCGGTAGTAATAGAGGTCGTTGAAAGTGGGCAGACGGAACGTACTCTTATACATCAACCGGAAATACAGCGACTCGTCCTGCCAAGGCTGCATACTGACTGATAAAGAGGGGGCAAAGCGATGGAAGTCATCGGGGACCGTACCTTTCTCGGCATGCTCCGAAGTGGCAGTATGCACCAGCGAAGCCGTGGCCGTGAGCCATCCTTGCCGGTAGCGTGCATTGAAGGCACTGATGGAAGTATATCTTGTAGGGAAAGGACATTCCGGCAAACTGTTGCGCAACTTGTTTATCACCCCATCCTGCGCCAACGAAAGGGTCAAAGCTTCCAAAGGACGGTAGAGAACGGTCGCGGAAATATAATATTCGTCTTGCCGGTGATTTTCCCGATAATATCCGTCGGCATATTCCTTGCCCTCATCCTTATATTGGTTCCAGCCATGATTATACTTTGCCTGTGCCTGCAAACTCCACCGGGGCGAAAAATGCTTCCTATAACGTGCCTGCACAAAAGTATTCTCATCCCAAAGCGTTTCATCGGAAAGGGGATTATAGAGCGTAACCGCCCCTGGAAGTCCCCGGCGGGAATAGAAGTAGTAACCCTTCACATCCAGTTCGCTGTCATCCTTGAAAGTATGATAAAAGGTAGCTTCGCCCTGCCAGGAATAGATGCCGGAGTTGTTACGTTTCTCTTCCGTCACGTATTTCCCATTGACCAGCGTGAAAGGGTAATTACCGTCCGCCCTCATATAACCGGCATCTACCGCCACGCGTGTACGGCAGCCCAGTTTCTGCCACCAGCGCAGCGAGGGGCTGACCATGCCGAACGACCCTCCGCGCACCCGTGCCTGAAAAGCGGCATTGCGCCCGTCATCAAAATGAGGTTTTTCCGTCTCTATGCCCAGCACACCGGCCGACGCATACAAGCGGGCGGACTGTAACAAGTCCTCCGACTGCCCGATGGCGAGCGAAAGCATGGAAACATTGTCCAGCGAAAAACGCCCGATATCTATCTGCCCTGCCTGACAATTGCTCACCGCCACCCCGTCATAACTGACAGCTGTATGGGCTGCTCCCATATTGCGTATGGAAACCGTTTTCAGTCCTCCAATGCCTCCATAGTCCTTTACATTGGCTCCGGCAAAACGGCGTACAGCATCTGCCATATTCTGTATTCCCAGCTGGCTGATATCCTGCCGTGACATTGTCTGTATGGGTACGGCAGAAGTCACTTTATTGGGCGACCTGCGTGCTGTCACTGTCACTTTCTCTATCTGATGCACTTTCCCCGTAATCGTATCTCCCCCCACCTCCTGGGCAGAGAGCCGGAGTATACTTGCACCCAATGAAACAGCACAGACCAGTAATACCTTAGTCCTTCCTGACATAGAATAAATGAAGATTATCTTAAACCATTTGCGCACTGCCCACTTTCCTCGAATGGACAATTTTTCGACTTTGTTTTGCAGGTCTTCTGACTCGTTCCCGGTACATCGCCTTCCCGTTCTTTCCGAAGAACAGTGGCACAAGTATGATACACCGAGCATGGAACTCACAGCAGCGGGACTGTTCGGGACTTTCACCCGATTCCCTTTTCATCCGCTTCTCCGGATAGAGAACGCGGAACAAAACGTGGACAAAGATAGGATAAATAAAAGAAGTTTCAGTAAACAATAAAACGAATATTACCGTTTTAACAGTCATTTTTTTAACTTTGTAACATAATAACCCCAAAATCGAGTTGCCATGAAATATAAGTTATTGGTTCTTGATGTAGATGGAACGCTACTCAATGATGAAAGAGAAATTAGTAAAAGGACATTAGCTGCTCTGCTAAAGGTCCAGCAAATGGGAGTGCGCATAGTTTTGGCATCCGGTAGGCCGACTTATGGACTGATGCCACTGGCCAAAACCCTCGAACTCGGCAATTATGGAGGGTTTGTTCTCTCCTATAATGGTTGCCAGATAATAAAAGCACAGAACGGAGAAATATTGTTTGAACGACGCATCAATCCGGAAATGCTGCCTTATCTGGAAAAGAAAGCCCGCAAGAACGGCTTTGCCATCTTCACCTACCACGATGATACCCTCATTACGGATAGTCCGGACAATGAATATATAAAGAATGAAGCCCTGCTAAACAATTTGAAGATAATCAGGGAAGATGAATTCTCTACTGCCATAGACTTCGCGCCTTGCAAGTGCATGCTGGTGAGTGATAAGGAAAAAGCTCTGATAGGGCTGGAACAACATTGGGAAAAACGCCTGGCAGGTACTCTGGATGCTTTCCGTTCCGAGCCTTACTTTTTAGAGGTGGTGCCCTGCGGAGTCAATAAAGCGAATACGTTAGGCGCCCTATTAGAGCATTTGGGAGTAACACGGGAAGAAGTCATTGCCGTTGGAGATGGCGTATGCGATGTGACCATGCTCCAATTGGCCGGCATGGGGGTAGCTATGGGACATTCACAAGATTCTGTAAAGGTCTGTGCAGACTATGTGACTGCATCGAATGAAGAAGATGGAGTGGCCCTGGCCGTAGAAAAACTAATATTGGCAGAAGTGCGTGCAGCAGAGGTGCCTCTTGATTTACTGAACGAACGGGCACGACACGCATTGATGGGAAACTTGGGCATTCAATACACATACGCTTCGGATGAGCGCGTAGAAGCAACCATGCCGGTCGACTACCGTACCCGCCAACCCTTCGGCATTCTGCATGGCGGTGCCACCCTTGCCTTGGCAGAAACCGTTGCCGGGCTCGGCTCCATGATTATCTGCGAATCTGATGAGATTGTCGTGGGAATGCAAGTCAGCGGAAATCATATTTCTTCTGCACACGAAGGAGATACCGTAAGGGCAGTGGCAACCATCGTTCATAAAGGGCGTTCATCCCATGTGTGGAATGTGGACGTATTTACTTCCACCAATAAACTGGTCTCCTCTATACGGGTAGTGAATAGTGTTATAAAGAAAAGATAAAATAACTGTTATAAACTACGTAATGTAAATGCATGAAAATCAAAAAGGAACGAGGGGGTTAACCAATTCCTCGGTTTTATCCTTACCTTTGTAAATTATATTAGAGTGTTATACCCGAACAACAAAAAGAAAACGATGCAGATACGCAACAATACATTGATAACGGAATGTTCAGCTTATGATTTCAAGGAAATGTTGGGACGTAAGAAAGTGAAGTCATGGCTTAAATCCGTGTCGGCTTTTGCCAATACGGAAGCATCTTCTTTCTTCACTACATTCTATAATCTGAATTGGGGAAAGAACGAAAGAATACCCGTAGAAGAAGTGGCCGAAAGGGTAAATAGTCCCCTCAAAAAGTATCCTGCAAACGAAGAAAGTTCGGTCGAAAAGTTCGGTGTAAATGCGAAAATGTTCGGTGTAAACGACAAAAGTTCGGAGAGAGCACAGATGCCCCTAAAAACATAGGAAAGACAGCACAGAAGATTATCGATTTCGTCATTTCCGTTCCTCCTATGTCAGCCGAAACTATGGCTTACAAGATTGGTATAAGTTCTCGTGCCGTAGAAAAACAAATTGCAAAATTGCGGTCTATGGATATCTTATCTCGTGAAGGTGAGAACTTTGGTGGCTATTGGCGCATTGTCATTAATCCTCAAACTGAAAAATAAGTATATAAGACTGACTTGAAATTCAAAAACACAAGAGGCGTGCAACTTAATGGATTACACGCCTCTTTTTTCTATAAAATCACCTATTGCAACTTACTTCACTTCCTCAAAAGTAAAAACACTGTAAATCAGCAAGTTACATAGAATCCGTGCCAAAATCGTGCCAAAAAACACAATAAGTATCTATTAGCATATCAAAAATAGCACAAGTTACTACAGTTATTATAATAAATCAATGATTATAGGAAAATCACCTATAACTACCTATACTTCATCACTATAGATAACAATTGTCTGTGCAAAGATAAAGCTTTTCAAGATATAAACAACAATAAGTATATCAGAAAATCAATAAATATATAGCCATCTTAATAAATCATCAATTGAATGTATTTTGATTAGTTAGAAGTTTATTAAATTAAACTTTTATAGATATTCCAATACATTCTCACTATGATTTGCATAATTAGTTCATTATATCAAACTATGGAGTTTTACAAAGTATTAAAAAGCAGAAGAAGCATCCTCAGAATTTCGCAAGAGAATTTAGCTGAAATATCAGAGATAAGTTTATCCACGATCAAGAACATTGAACGAGGAAAAGGAAACCCTTCCTTAAAAACAATAGAAAAAATTTGCGAAGTACTTGGGCGAGAAATTTGCCTTAATGTAAAGAAAACAACAAGCTAAAAAAGTAACACCTATGAGAGAATTAAAAATATTCTGTAATCATATTTACGCCGGATTACTTACTGAACATTCAAAACAAGAATATACGTTTTGTTATGATGATGGTTATTTTATCAATCCTTCCCTTCCTGCCATCTCATTGACTTTACCTAAGTCTCACCAATCGTACACAAGCCAATACTTGTTCCCCTTCTTTACAAATTTACTACCTGAAGGAGCAAATAAGAAAATCTTTTGTCGATTATGTAAGATAAACGAAGAAGATTACTTCAGCATATTATCGGCGCTTGAAAGAAAAGATATGCTCAGGAGTTAATACACCAAACTTTTCTTCAATTTTATCACCATTTTCTTTGAGAATGCACATAAACACATTATCTTTATGCACATTAAGACCACATACGTTCCTCATATAATTAGTACTATTTTTTAGCACTTGAAAGATACTAAATGTTCGGGAATCTCGAAATATGAACGAACGGAGTGGTCTTTATTTTTATTGAACACGCTTATAAATCAAGTTTTTTATATAAGTTTGCATTAGAAAACAACGTATGAAAAGAATGCAATTATGCTAGCTATCACATTCATCAGTCCAAAGATTAATGCGGGGAAATTACGGCTTCCTGCAAACAGCTTATCAGAAATAATACCCCAAAAAACGGTATCGACTATTCCACAAATGGAACTTATGGAAATAATAAAACTGGCATCCAACGTGGAATAACCTTTCTCCGCTTCTAAATAGAACACTCCCCAGCTATTCACTGCATATCGGCTGATATACATGAAAGCACTGCTAAGTGTCAATATCTAAATGGCAGGATTACGAAGTACCGCTTTCTGGACACGACTAAATTCTTCCTACTGTTTCTTGGCATTACCATTGGGAGCGGGTGCCTCGTTGCCCAACAAGCCCCCTTGGCTTTGAGGAGTATACCTCATAAAGGTAATCATCATCAGGAACCCAAGCAAGCCGATACCCCCTGCACCAATCATTCCATACCTCCATCCCATCCAACCTACAATCAAGGCGATTGTCATGAAAGTAAAAGCCTCACCGATGTTATGGCTGACCGACCAGAAGCCATAATAGGTTCCGCATTCTTTACTGTTGTACCAGCGACTCAAGGAAACAACTCCCGATGCAGCCCCCATTGACTGAAACCATCCATTCAATCCCCAAAGAAGGACGAAGGCATAAAAAGAGTTTGTAAACCCCAATAGCAAATGAATTAAGGCAGAACAGAGCAGGTCGGTTGACATGAAGCGCCTTACATTACTACGGTCGGCCAGAAAACCATTTGTCAACTTTCCTACGGCGTAGACAAAGAAGAGGCAGGAACCGATGATACCTAGTTCTGTTTCCGAAAACACACCGTCTTCTACAATAGGTTTACGTACAATATTCATACTCAGGCGACATACGTAATAAATACCATATAAAACGTTTGGAGTCATTGCATGTTCTTACAGCTTTCTTTTCATATCTACTATTTAAGTTAATAATTTGATAATCAGATGTAAATTCATAAAAACAGAACAGCGTTTTCTCTGTTTAAAAAATTATAAATATTTTATTTTTGAACCATTAATAGCCGCAAGCATCTCAATTTTACAGAATGCACTCCTGCTATTGTACAAAGTTTGTTTTGCAATAAATGTATCCATCTTGTTTTAGTCCCTCAAATTCCATGAATTCATAATATTTTACCTGTATACAATATACCAAAAAAGCCAGTTACCTACTGGCTACATTCCAAACCTACTACTCCCCCCATATAAAAACCGCTGGCTCACGTATCCAACGGTTCACAACAGTCTATCTCCTGCTATTGCTATTTGTTTTCTCACTATCCCTTCTAGCTAAAGGAAGCAACAGCCGTTCCACAAGTGCTTTCTTATCCTCCGTAGGCATCTTGTTTCTGCCCTTAGCTATGATTTCAGCGGCCAAATCACTTTTACGACCGGCAATATATTTTTGCCGTTTTCCGTTAATCATTGCTTCTATGCGGAAGTCATGCCGAGTATTCTCTATGATGTAACCTCCGATACCTGTAAGTTGTCTTCTGTTTCATACGGCTCTACAAGTGTAGGCAAATAATGCCTCATAGCCTCTCCTATCTCCAGAGGCACCAAGCCCGAAAGATATTGCTCTATACGGTTCTTCCAGTAGTCGTCTATCTGCAGGTCAGAGGCATGATCATAGAAATGGCCGATGGCAATACCCACTTCATCTATTATCTTTTTTGCATTCTTTATACCGTTCAGCTTCGCAAACTGTAGCAGGTCATCTTCTACTATTTCATCATTCTTTCCGGCAATACTCATACAGTGTATGTTTTCGTATGCTGCACCGTCCAAATTAGTGGTAAATGTTACATCGTATGCCGGAGTAATATGCCATTTCCCGTCTTTCTCCATCAGGAAAGAAAAATTCTTGATGTGGTCATCCACATTACCACCCATTACATTGAATACCATCCGGCGGTAGAGTTCCGATTGCTCACTGGCCGGAATATTCAGCCTCCGGCACACTTCGAACAAATCTTCATAACTAGTTGCATCGGGATTCATCGCAGCAAGCGTCTGAGTGTGTACTTTCTCCCCGTTTATCCTGTCATAGCGTTCCGTCAGAAAGTGATATTTCCCCTCTATCTCAATAAGCCGCGAGGGCATCATGGTCACTCCGGCTTCCTTTGCCATCTCATAGTACGCCATTTCCATTTGTGTAAAAGGAAAATCTTCTCCTTCCGAAAATTTCAGGATGTAATAAGTATAGGCTTCGGGCAAGGGCACCTGGCCCGAGCGTATATCATGTGTGGTTTCATGAATGGCGATAATGGCTTTCGGATGCTGTCCCCCGGCAGAAGTTCCTACCTCATAGATACTTTGCAGATGCAGCGTCTCGTCTTCTTGCACCGACACCTCTTCCCGTTCTTCAAAAATACGGCGTGACAGTTGGTACAAGCTGTCTATCTGAAGAGCAGAAGAAGATTCCAGTCCGGGAGTAGCCGGAACGAACTCAAAAGCCCCCATCCCTCGTTTCCCGATGAAAGAGAGCTTATCTACCGGAGTGAGCATACGTTTCGGGATACGGTTCTGCGCGGCCCACCGGTCAAAAACCATATTTCCCCACCGGTCAGGCAAAGAATCTGCCAAAAACGGCGGCAATCCCTGATAGAGTTTATCCTTATTGCCGGATATAGGCATACCTTTTGCTGCCCCCCCTTTACAGAAGCGGTCAACGGAGCTATTTCCAAGCCTTTCTTTACGAAATCCGGATGATAATTGAAGATGGCCCTTCTGTTCCTTTCGTCCCAATAAAGCTTCCCTACCTCTTCATCCCATAGCATAACATTCACAATATTATTTTCCATGTCTCACCCTTTTCGTTTTTTTACTCTTCATTTCTTCCAGCACGTATGCCGAAACAGGTATTTCCGGCAACAGCTCATCCATTTGTTCCAGACAGTCCGCTACCCGTAGGAGCGCAAGAAAATTACCCATGTTGATGTTACAGGCATTTCCATTCTCAAACTGCCGTAAAGTAACAAGGCTTACACCGGCCTGCTCGGCGGCCTCTTTTTGGGTGAGCTTGCCAGCCAGCCTGTATTCCTTGAATCTTCTGCCCAACTCCGCAATAATCTCCGGATTGGACATCGCCCGGGTTATAGAATTTGTCATCATAGCACAAAGGTAAATATATTAACGCTTAAATCCAAATATAGTATCTAATAATTAATATATTTACCATTATACTCAAAAACTACTTCTGCAAAAAGAACCTCTCAGGCGAAGTATACCGAACCCATATCCGGCATATAGCATTTTTACAGATACTCCGAATGAATATTATTGATACATTGCCCCCCAATAAACGTGAAACGTTGCCTCGGCGGAGCTTTCCGAGCTGAGACTCGACGAATTGACGGACCGGCACGGATTGGTCGTGGAAGACCTCGCTTCCGGAAAGAAGAAAAACCACGGTGCGCTGGTACTGTTAAAGGAGGCATATTTGGATGATTTTCTATGGTTTATCCCTGAGAATGCGATGACCTATGAATAGAATTCCGGTAAAATGCCCGTTGGCCGCTGTCGTGATTCTCGGTGGTGTCGTATGGTTACAACACCGTCATGCCGTGAGGCTGAGGACGGAACAGGACCGTTACCAATCGAATAGTACGCGCTGCTTTCGGAGGTGAAGCACATGCGGGTGGATTCGGTCACGATGGCGCTCAACTCCAAGACATTGCGGCTGACACTCGACGAGTACAAGCGGTTCAGGGTGGAAGATGCCACAATCATCAAGCGTCTCGGGGTGAAAATTAAAAACCTTGAAGTAGTGGTACGGATGAGGTGGAGGTTGCAGTCCCATTGACGCTTCTATCCGCGATACGGTCGTTGTGCGGGATACGGTGCCGGTGCTGAGGCAGAAAGTGGAGATGATAACACCGTACGTTCAGCTTGCTGGAATTATCAAACCGATTGCGGGGCGAGATTCGGATGCCGGTGACGCTGCGCCAAGCGGTATGGGTGGAATACAAGAGCTGGTGGTCTTGGAGGCGGGCAAAGGCAGTAATCCATATTGACAAAAACATCTTTGGCTTAGAAGATGAATTATCTCCAGCATTAGAAAAAAGTGATGTACATGCCTAATCCGGATATCCATGCAAAATGGACTTTATACATTTCGGAGAATTCATTGGTCTAAAAGTAGACATCTTACCATAAAATAGTCTTCTACATAGCACATTATTAAAAATAAAATATTTACAAATATCCAGAATTAAGAAACTACTACTTATATAATTTATGTCCGAAAAATGAGTGATTTTTCGGACATAATAAATGTTAATATGACATATAATAAACCTGTTTATAAGAGCACATATATTTTATAGAACCAATTATCATAAATGCCCAACCTACTTATAGGAAATAAATGAAAAATGATTTTATTTTACAATTGTTCAGATTTAGCAAAAAGGGATTTGCCTTCCATATAAAAAAGATCCTTATACCAATTAAGGACAGTTATACCAATGTCGCTGATAAGGCAATAATCTCTACAAAAATAAAGAATATATTCATAATAATAATGCAAAGGGATATTTTCACAATATTAGTAGTAATTGCATAATTGGTACCAAAACGAATATATCGATCTTTCCTTTCCTCATTAAATTCATATTGGAGATTTTAGCGATTATAGTGATTTAAGTCAATTTCAAATAACCACGTTATACAAATATGGAGGTCGTTCATATATTATACTTCATTATTCTTT
This sequence comes from Bacteroides sp. AR20, assembly GCF_964250605.1. NCBI lineage: Bacteria > Pseudomonadati > Bacteroidota > Bacteroidia > Bacteroidales > Bacteroidaceae > Bacteroides > Bacteroides sp. AR20. The sequence goes on from NZ_CAXUGK010000029.1 coordinate 47,130, forward strand.
TCTTTTTAGCATTTCGTATAAATCAATTCATAGTGTTCGGCATTATCATCATTCTCCATCATATCTTTCAAAAAGCCGAACTTATTGGCCAGTATTGCCAGTCGTCAAGTGATTCTTCATAATCTTTGATACTTAAAGTGTAACCGTCAATTTCTTCGTTGATTTTATCGCATAGCCCTACATTTGCCTTGCCCATACGCTCCTCCAATTTGACAAGCTTTTCCCTGTACTTGGCTATAAACTTTTTGCAAGTATTGATTTTATCATCATAGAAATACAACACCTCGGCGAGCAGCTCTTCGATCAATGGTTTAAGATCTGAACTCCATGACAGGACATTCAGTTAGCTACAGGGAATAGTATAAAATAGAACATTTCACAACCTAAGAATTTCTGGACCTCACGATTATACTCCTCTACTACCTAAATCTGTTTCTGAATCCCTTCTTTCTTTTTGCCTTCCTTATCTCCATGCCCAGGGCATTCACGATACCTCTGCGACCCTACTTCCTTATTTCTTAAATATATGCTAGTACATTCACTCATAATTTTTATCTTTTAGCTGATTCATAAAATTGTTTAGCGTATTGATGCGTTGATAGGCCACCAGTCTTCGCCATTGTTTCGGCATAGATTGCTTCCATCGGAATGAAACCACCGTATTTCGAAGCGAGTTTTCCATCGATGCCCACATCAAATCGAAGGTCAGGCGATGAAGCATTGTACTCATCGAGCTTTCCATGGCAATGACCATGAAGCATGATGGAGCCGTAAGGTTTGTGATTCCATGTCACCATCGGATAGTGACACATCGTCAACATTACGTTTTCTGGAATTTCCGGACAAAGCGTGGGCTTTACCGTCAGATCAATTATATCCTCAAAACGCATGAAGTACTGACGATAAGCCTTGATGGAACCATCGTGATTGCCCACAACCATGTATTTGCGGCCGGGTAGTTTTTCCAACAACAGGCGGGCACCTTCACTTTTGAGGAATGTAAGGTCGCCGAGGATATATATCATATCCTTTTTACCCACTGTGTTCCGCCAAAGTTCGAGCAACCATTCATCATGTTTGGTCGAATCATTCTCCCCAGCAAACAGGCGGTTGGGCTGGTGTTTTAGTATGTTCGTATGACCGAAGTGCAAGTCGGCCGTAAAGTATATCTTATTCATCGTTTTCTATGATTATTTTAATTTTTATGAGTTGCTCTCGGGCAGTCTTCATCGCATCAGTTCTATATATTTATCACTGAAATTAAGATAACACTCATGGCGTAACACTTGGTATATATCCCACAAGATGTCGCTTTCTTCGGAATAGCAAATACCATAAAACATAACGTTCTATATTCCAACAAAAGATGTGGGAATGCATTGCTAAACGTTCCAATTCCTCATGTGCATTATGATCAATATGGCGGATATGGCACTAGTCAAAGCAATCTTCCGTTCGACAAACTATCAAACGTGTTACGAATGCAGAAATGGATTCCAATGCCAAGACTTCTTGATCGGTGAGAACCGTTTCGCCCGACTCTGATAATTTAATGCTAGCCTGTACTTCCTGTATTAATCTGTCTTATTGCCATCAGGGTCTCACGAATTTGTTGAGATGTCAATTCCAGATCAACGGTACCTGCGTAATATCGTTTAAATGCATTCAGCATCACGGCTTGAATCGGTTCAATCTTGCCTTCAGGCCATGATAATGCCAACTGAATAGCATGCTCTAGAACCTTCCGATGGAGAAGTGCATAAGTAATAATCTGTATCATCTTAATTTTAATTGTTTAAAGGGTAAAACGAAAAAAGGAGACATCGCATAGGCGACATCTCCCGATATATTGTGCACAAATATTTAGCTAATTCTATAGGCTATTCACTATATTACACAACACGGCACGTCGCCATTCGACACCATCCTTTATAAATGGTGCAGAATGTTTCTGCAGAAATTAATGTGTAATTATGAATTCGCATATTACCTTTATTTTAATTATTTTTTAAATTTAGACGTAAAGTTATAGCAAAAAATCAACATAGCAAAAAATTGAGTGATTTTTCTTGCCTATGACCCACGGCTTTTTTCATTTAAGAAATATTGTTTATCGCTTGTTGTAGTATAAATCTTTACATTAGCTCGTAGCGATGCAGCAGCATCGCCTTAAGTATTTCTTCTTATCATTCATTTTTATAGGCGGAATTCAATAAGAATGATATTGTCTTCTACCTTTGTTTTTTCGATAGTAAAAATATGATTTATTTCCTTGATATACATTTTTTTACGTATAATACTACAAAAGAAGAAACACCTTAACTGTCTTCGTGGCAACATTCTGAATCATTTGAGAAAATTGTTATCTTCAGTCCCTGAATACCTCAGAACAAGCAGGAGAAACTTTAAACACAAACTTGAAGACATACTCATGCTTGTCATATTGGGGAGGCTCAGTAAGTGTATTACCAGAGCTGAAATATTTCAATTTGGCAAACATCATTTGAAAGGCCTGTAAGCAAAAGGGTTATTTCCGTATGGGTTACCCTCAGAAGCTATGCTTTGTCGTGTGTTTCAAAACATAGACAATGAAAAGATGGCTGCTCACCGGTCTGCTTTTGCAGACGTTCTCCGCAAGGAAATATCCGCTTCGGCAACTGACATCATTTGTATTGATGGCAAGGCCATGCGAGGTGCCTTGTACGACAACGGACGTAACCCTGATATCGTCTCTGCATATTCACTCCGTTCTGGCTTTATTTTGACCACTGATGTTTGCAAGGAGAAAAGTAATGAAATAATCCGTGCCCCGGTTATTGGACAAACTAGACGTGTCAGGATGTATAGTCACGGCAGATGTCATATCATTCCAAAAGGTAATAATAGAATAGACAAGAATTAGAGATAAAGGAGGCGACTTCGTGATCGAACTCAAGGTGAATCAAAGATCTTTGCGCTATGGGCTTGAATACTCTATAAAGACAGCCACCCCGACTGATGTCTATAAGGAAGGTCCATACTTGGAACACGGCAGGATTGAGTCAAGGATATGCCGTACCATACCGTAGAGAAGAACTTATTGTCGACAAGAAAAAATGGAATGGCAATTTGACAGTTATAGAAATACTCGCATCTACGGAGAAAAAGTCTGATGGTAGGATTACATCTGAACAGCGAGTGTATATTTCAAGCCTGGCTGGCAGTGCAGAGCGGCTTAGTCAGATAACCAAGCAGCATTAGGCTATTGAAAGCATGCACTGGGATCTTGACCGCAACCTCCGGCAGGACAGCATAAAGCATAAGGTTGAACGAGCGGCTAGGAACCTCGACACGATTCAAAGGATAGTCTTGGCACTGATTGCTGTTTGGAAGAACAGAAGAAAAAAATATCAGATAAGCGAAAAGGTACGGCTGAGATAACAAGGGAACCATCGGTAAGCTTCACTAATGTGTTACATTTTTTAGCTCAGAAATGAAAATAATTTAGACTTGACATATTCGTAAATTTTTGATTATCAACAATAGAATTAGTACCCATGCCGCACTGACATGAGTAGAGGAATTGTAACCCCAAATCAAAGCTTAAATGAAAAAGCCATGTTATGCATCCAAAGCATAATGTTCATTAAGCATAACTATTCTAATTTTGCCCAAATACATATTTCCACCAAATATTGCGGAATTAAGGATTACCTTTACTTTACCCCCCGTATCATATATAAGTCTATTAAAATAAAATCAAACAAAGGGAAGAAAAGAAATGGCTTCACCCAGAAGCTATCTTGAAAATTTCTTCTTCTATTTCTTTTAGCCAACAAAATATATTCGTGAAAGCCTTTTATATTTATCATGGGTTTTCACACCTTTGTAAATAGATAGAAAACAGGTGAACTTCTGTATCCGCAAATAGATAGTGATTATCTGTGATAATCTATTTTAATAGGTACAACCTCTGTTTTTACAAATATAGTATTTTTCTATGAATTGCACTTGTGACAAAGGTAAATTCTTTGAAAGTATTCAGATTTCCGTTTGATTTCTTTCTGAAACTGCACTATTTTTCGTACTTTTATCCCGTAACCTTATAAAATGTAACTTACATGACTGAAAACACCAATTATATTTTCGAAGAACTGTTTAAGGCTGCACAACCTAATCGCGGCCTGTTTGTAATGCCATTGCCTACTGGTGCTGGCAAAACGTATAATTCCTGCCAGATGATGGCTGAGGAGTTGAAGAAGGAAGATGCTAGACGTATCATCTATGTGACTGATGCCAAGAAACAGTTGGATGCTACCATCGAGGATATTGAAAAGAACCTAAAGAGGAATGGGCTCAAACTAAAGGAGCATGACATCTTACGTGTGTACTCACAAGAGGAACAGTGGGAACGTGCCTTCACCGACCCTGATATCCGTATGAAGATGGAGGGGAGCAAACTGTTTCAAGGTGAAAGGACATTTGCAAACCTGAAACGTTTATACTCGTACACCGATGTTACGGACGAGATGGTTGAGGAGATTGGCAAGAACCGCCTGCATCTGATGGAGAAAGTACGCAGAAAGGTGTTTACTCCTATCCGACAGAAATACAAGAAGGAGACTGATGAGATGATAGCCTCTCATATACTCACAGAATGTCCGATTCTGGAGGAACTATATCCAGAACTATTATTCTACAAGAGCAAGATTATCGTGTTGACTGCCTCAAAGCTGCATACCACGGCATCGCCAAAGTTGGTACGTAAAGGTACACAGCCTTACTGGAAGCATATAAAGAACTCATTGGTAATTATTGATGAGTCTGATCGTGTGAAAGAGGCTGCAATGAAGCGTCTGTTTGATTGTGAGTGTGGTCGCAGAAGACGTTTTAACTTCTGGGGATTGTGCTACTTTATCTGTCAGCACTACCAAGAAGTGATGGATATGCAGAAAATGCCTGAATGGGCAGACCACAAGATGAACATTCAGGACATGTTGGAGGCAATAAGGACGAAAAAGAAAGAGTTGATTGATGACATTAATCCTCAGAAAATATTGAGCGGGCTTGAGTTGGAGGAAAATGTAAATCATGGCAACTTTATCTTTTACGACGAAGACCAGACTTTCTCTGCTGAGAATGTTGTTCTCTCTGTTCACAATAATAAGGAGGAATACACATCCTACCTACTCACGAAGAAGAAAACTAAAGACCAAAATGACAAAACTTTATCATTCGTAGCAAACCGCATAATGCTCTTCTTGAAGGACTTTGTACAAATTGTGGATAAGCATGCAGAAGTGTATGCTTCAATAGAAAACGAGTTGCGTAAGAAAAAAGGCACAAATACAGCTGTTGATTTGGAGGGTGATTTGGCATTTTACCACATTATTAAATATATGGGCATAAACGAAGGTAATACGGAGTATCGCTCTGCACTGCAAGAATTACGCAACGGAACCACTTTCCAGACTCCACGTTCTAATAACAGTAAAGAAACCGATGGCAAGTCTATCTATGATAAGGGTATCAGCTTCATCGAGATATATTCTCATGACAATGACCGCTATTCGTGCTGCTTCGACTATCACGAAATGAGGTGCATGCCTGAAAATGTGCTGTTGGAGATGGTTAATCACAACCGGGTGATAATGTGTAGCGCTACCGCAGACTGTCAGACACCTATCCACAACTATGATTTCAATTATATAGCAAAGCAAGGCGTGAAAGTGGAGAAGATGGGCAATGAGACTTTGCATAAGATCGAAGAATATATTGCTCTCAACTATGCAAACCCTAAGGTGGAGTTCTCTCTCTACAATGAAGAAGAGACTCAACCACAAGAAATATTGGAAGATTACCTCGGTAAGTGCAGTTCAGCACTGAAGGATTGTTTAGACTTCGTAATGGATGGTAAAAACAAGTTTGACAAGAACAACTCTGCTCGAATAGTAAATATGTTGAATCATTACATGAAGTTTATGAAGAAGCCTGAAGCCAGAGCATGGCTGTACTTCCAGCCATTCTCATATACAGGTAAGAGTAGTATAGGAATAAAGAAAGTGTTGAATATACTACAGCAGGCAAGAGTGACAAAGCGTGGCGAAACATTTGGGGTCAACGTCATGGAGCAGCATGTTATTAACGATGAAATAACAAGAAGGCGCGCGGATATCTATCCTGAATTGAATGTCTGTTTCTTGAGTGGTGAGTATTTCAAGGATGACTTGGAGGCTGTAGAGAAACTGTTGGCAGAACAGCCAGGACTAAAGATGTTCTGCTTTGTATGCTACCAGTCTGGCGCTGTAGGCGTGAACTATCTGTTTGATACCGATGCCAAATACCGAAAGAAACACTGTTTGGAAGCTCCAAATACAAAAGACCGCAAAGACACTCGCTGCAACTTTGATGGTATCATTATGGATAAGCCTACGAACTTTATCCCTCTGTTGGATGTGGATGATTACCTCAAAGCTTGCATCTCATTAAGTATTCTGGGAACTGACAACCAGTTGGTATTGAAAGAAAAATCTGACTTCCAGCGTGACTTACTCCGCAGAAGGCATCATCGTATACTTGATGACCTAGCCGAAGTGTTAAAACGTAGAGAGATACAGATAAAAGCAGCATTGAAAAGCACACCTGCCTATGATGCCTTCTGCTTAAAATGGGCAGTACAGGCACTAGGACGTATCACTCGATCAACGGTGTTTAACAAGACCATCCATGTGGCTATAGGTAAGGATATGGCATACTCTATGATTATCGCCAGAAAACCAGAAGTTCAGACAGAACTGCTGAAACATGTGCTCAAGTCGATAGATGAAGATCCATGTATACTTGACCGAATTAATGGTAAAGAGTCAGAAGTTGACATTGCATTCAAAAATGGAGAACACCGTAGAGAACGACATATTAGTGAATTGGTAGGTATTAGTTTCAAGGGTACTGACGAATATGCCCGTCAAGCTCGTAATAGGGTGCATAAGATTCGTGAGTATGTGATGAAGCATCCAGAATTTGATAACAGGGAGGATATTGAGACTTCTATGCGCATGTATTATGTGCAAACAGAGGAAGCAAAGAAGATGAACCTGAACTATACAGACTCGTGCGTTCACATGGATGCTATCATGAGGCAGCAATTCATACGAGACTACTTTGAGAAGAACGACTATTGCACTGCATGGAAAGGCAAGGCATGGGTCATCTCACCACGGATTATTCAACAGGTTTACACTGGCTATTTCGGTGAGCAAGTGTTCAAGGTTATATTGGAGAACGCAGGTTGTACCATAAGCTCACCAAGAGAAGAGATTTGGGAGAGGGCCGACTGGGTAGTGAACGACCGACTGTATGTAGATGTAAAATACATGGTGGATGGTGACTTCAACAGGCATGTGAAAGCACAGGCTTGGGAAGGCAAGATAAAGGATTGTGGTGGCAAGTATGCCATAGTCAATGTACCTCGATATGCTGGTAACTACTCACATTCACTTACCCTTGGAAGTGATCCCCAGTTACCAATTATAAATGGTCTGATAGATGTTGAAACAGGGTCCGTCATCGACAAGAACGTGCAGAATATTCTTGATAGATTAACAACTTAAAATAACTATGGAAAAGATAAGAACCAATCACATGATAGTGGAATTTCTCTGGAAAGAATTTCTGGAGGATTACGATTTCTTCAAGATAGAATATGATAATGTTGACTTCGACAACATTACAAGTATTTATTGCAAACTGGAAGGCTTGTACCCGAACAGTGCTATCTGTGCTTTCAACAAAATGGCTAAGAATACACAATCTGGCGAATCATCCAAGCACCGCATATTCCTATTTGCTTCATCCAAGAAGGAGAAACTCACAATGGCACTGCTGCAGGAATGTCTGAAGAAAGTTAATGTCAAAATTAAACAGATTACCTATCGTCCTGCTTACGATGAAGGTATCCATACTAACAATATGCTAAACCTATTGTTGTCAATGATTCCAAATCGTAATAAAACCTTGAGCTATGCCCATGGTAAACTAATTTGTGGCACTTGCAGTAGCATATATAATAAAGGGAGAAGTGCAGGTGAGGAGTTGGGCCTGCATATTAGTTTCGATTACGATAATCTCTTGACTGCGCGCACATTAACTTTTGCCGAGGAAGACAAGGTAAAAAAGAATAACAAGAAAGATTCTCCGGTATATCATTTGGAGTTTGATGAAAAACGAATCTATTTTTCTTCCAAGAAAAAGAAGGGAACGAAGGAATACTATAACCATCCGTCTGTTTTTAGAAAAGACAACAAGAATCACATACCTTTCCTAGGATTCAGTGATATAGAACACTTTGAGGAATCGCAGGCTTATCTTATTCGAAGTGTGCTGCAGGACTTTCTTACAACCTATTCGAAGTACGTGTTTGTTAATCCAATAGAGTACAAAAAGCCTACATTATTGAAAGCACAGGATGCAGAGTTCAAGAAAGAAGATGAACTGTTGCGTGATATGCTCTCTACCTCATGGATTGAGATAGCCTGTCATACCACCGAAACAGGTGTGGAAAAGTTACGAAGTTTGATAGAGCAGAAATCAAGGGAGTATATCAAAAAGCTGTTCGGCAATAGCTTTGAAGGTTGCCATGAGAAGGACAAGAGTAGGAAACAAATCTGCATTCGTATCGTTGGTGACAAAGACCAAGAGGAAAAACTTTCTGATAGCGAACACCAAACCTTAGATTATAGACGTTTGAAAGAGAAAATGGAACTGATAGAAAAGAAAATTCCTACCCAAGATGTGATGATTAAATCAGAGATTGAGGCGGCCACTATCAAGAATATCTTCCGCCAGATACTGATTAAGGACTATTGTATAAAGGAGGCACTGCCTCAGTATATGATAGACCGTTTCAAAGGATGCGTCATCACGTATGCAGAGAAAAAGAAAAAGAATCTGTATTACTTTGTACAACTTACCATTGGCAAAGACGGTTCGATAGCTTACAAGGTTGGAGAACCGCAATTGACTCACGATGGCGTGATTACAGTTTTGGGAGAGAATTTTGAATCGTACGAATATCATATTCCTGCATTTAAGAAGGGATATAACGAAAACTTTATCTATTGCATTGAGAAGGATGGTATCACATACAACATTTATGACACTTGTGAGTTTGTCTTCCCTGAAATGGAGGAAATACACCGGGCACTCGTGGGATTAAAGAATATACAAGTACCAGTTGAGGTATACCATGACCTCATGGATATGGTACAAAGCAATGAGTCGAAGGTACTATGCAAGCAGCGTATTCGTGAATATGCAGATAATGTGTCTCATGACTTGTTCTATTCAGACATTAAGAAACTGGGCAAGGAAGCTCCACCGGAAGAGAAACTTACCCGGAAACTAATGCGATTTGTAACTAGTAAGTATAATATCAAGAAAGGGCAAGACTTCAGAACTGCAGGTCGCAGCGAGGAAACATTGGCTGCATGCGTTAATGTACATTACTGGAAACAGGATGCGAAGTTGTGGAAGTATTGCGCTGGCCCAAATACAAAGGGGAATTTTCATTCTATTAACCACAAAGTGTATGTGCGAGAAATACTCAGCGACATAACCCCTGACGAGGCCTTTGTCAACGAACTGATATACTCGTTGGGGGACGGTTGGAATAAGATAAACGAGTTTTCCGTTCACCCTTCAATTTTTAAATTTCTCAAGGAACGGTTGGAAATATATAAAGCTCAAGAGCAATTAAATGAATTAACAAAAAAGGTAAAGTAGAAATACTTTTGGGGAAGATAATGACGACAAAAAGTTCACCATACAGTTTTATTTAATAGGAAGTGCTCAAAATATTATATAAATAAGAAACAGGATTCAGCTATAATCATCTTAAGGGGCGGGACCACCCGTCCCTTAAGATGGCCGCTCTCCGACCGATGAGCTTGAGAGAGAACACGTATGACACAGTTTAATTTACGCCCTCTTATTTAAAGTCTTCTCTCTATATATTGATGCGGAAGTTTAATTTTTCCACCCAATTTGAGGGATAAAAAAACAAAAAAAGTGGAAAAGACATAGAGGAAAAGCAATTTTAGGGTGCATTCGGGAGGAGGGAAAGAAGCTTTTTTGATGATATATCCATGAACCAGTTGGCTTTTATCGGGGTAATTTGAATAAATGTAGTATCTTTGCTGATGAGTTTTTTTAATAAGAATGTCTCATATAAACAAGATAGTAAGAAGGTATGGCAAGAATTAGAATCAAAAATTTCGGTCCTATCCGACAAGGGCGTTTGGATAACGACGGTTGGCTGGATATCAAGAATGTTTCTGTATTCATCGGCAACCAGGGAAGCGGAAAAAGCTGTGTGGCAAAATTGATCTCTACGTTTATGTGGATTGAGAAAGCTTTGGTCCGCAGTGATTATGCCATAGCGGATTTCTCAGCAGAGAAGTTCAGGGGTACTTATTGCGGTTATCATCGTATCGAGCGTTACTTTTATAATAAGCAGAATGAAGATACGGCAGAGTTAGAGTATGAGGGTGAAGCATATTCAATGAAATATAGTAAGGGAAATTTTGAAATAACCAAGGGACCTATGCAGGGATATCATTTGCCACAGATTATGTATGTTCCTGCCGAAAGAAATTTCATCAGTATTATAAAAGAAGCAAAGTCACTCAAAGCTTTGCCTGACTCTTTGCTTGAATACCTCACAGAATTCAACAATGCTAAAGATGCCATAAAGGGATATTTGTCCCTACCTATCAATGAGGCAAATATAGAATATGATAAGCTAGGTGATGTCATAAATGTGTCCGGCAAAGATTATACCGTGGAATTGTCCGAGGCATCCAGTGGTTTTCAATCGTTAGTTCCTTTGTTTCTGGTTTCCTGGTATCTTGTCAATAGGGTAAAGGGGCAGGTGGAAAATCCACAGAAGATGAGCCAAAATGAATTGCAACGATTCAACGAGGGGGTGAAATCCATTTGGGCAGACAAAAGCCTGACTGATGAGCAAAGGCGTACCGCGCTGTCTGCTTTGTCTGCTCAATTTAATAAAACAGCTTTTATTAATATTGTGGAAGAACCCGAACAGAACCTTTTCCCGTCATCGCAATGGAAAATCATACAGAGCTTGTTGGCTTTCAATAATTCACTGGAAGCAAACAAGCTTATTATAACTACACATAGTCCGTACCTAATTAATGTCCTGACAATTGCTGTCAAAGCTGGTATGCTCAAGGAGAAAGCTACTTCGAACAGTGATGTATTGGAACAGATCAATGCTGTTTATCCGATAGATTCATCTATGAATCCGACAGATATTGCTATTTATGAATTGGATGAAGGAGACGGTAGCATATCTCTGTTGAAGACTTATCAAGGATTACCATCCGATGATAACTTCCTGAATAATATGCTTGAGGAAGCAAACGAAACTTTTGCAGAATTATTAGAAATCCAACAGACATTATGATTAACTTTTTTCTGAAAGAGCATATTACATCATCCAGTAAAAGACGATTTGGAGTTTGTGACCCTCCTGCGTCGGAGCAGAAAGCATATATAGCAGAGGGCGAGGGTGAGAACTGGATAGCTGTGGTAGATAACTACTATGAGATAGAAGTGAAGTTTGTACCTGTCGATCACTGTATCGAACTTCTGAAGCCTGACGGTACAATGGATAACCGTTGTGATGGGTGCTTGTTTTATGAGAAAACAATCATTTTCGTAGAACTGAAAGACAGGAATATTAAAGGAGCAAACTGGATTAAGGACGCCGAGAAACAACTCCGGCATACAATCAAGCGTTTTGAGGATGAAGGGGAATCGAATGCCTTTACCGTTAAGAAGGCATATATAGCCAATAGTGCGAAGCCCCGATTCAGAAGCGGACAAACGGTACGTATGGAAAACTTTTTTGCAGAAACGAACTATATCCTCAGAATAGAGAATACTATCGAAATAGATTGAAAAGGACAATATAGAAAATAGACTTTGCTAATGTTGAATTATTCGATTCATATCAATTAAATATTGATGTTCTTTTATTTGGGAGGATGTAAATTAAACTGTGTCAGCAAGGAATAAAGTATTAACTTTGCTAACACAGTTTTTTTTATGAAAGAAGAA